>NZ_CP122458.1:622857-934285 GCF_032598905.1 Streptomyces sp. 11x1
CCCAGCGACATCGCGGCGCCGTTCTGTTCCTTCACGGCGGCCAGGTAGCCGAGGTAGAGCCACTGCACGGCCTCGTGGGCGGTGGCGGCGGGGCGGGAGACGTCGCAGCCGTAGCCGGCGGCCATACGGGTCAGCGCGCCCAACGCCCGGATCTGCTCGGCGAGTTCCTCCCGGTCCCGGATGACGTCGGCGGTGGAGGGCCGGGCGTCCAGCAGGGCCCGCTCGGCCTTCTTGGCCTCGGTCAGCCGGTCCGTGCCGTACAGCGCCACGCGACGGTAGTCGCCGATGATCCGGCCCCGTCCGTAGGAGTCCGGGAGCCCGGTGATGATGCCCGCCCTGCGGGCGGCGCGCATCTCGGGGGTGTAGGCGTCGAAGACGCCGTCGTTGCGGGTCTTGCGGTAGGTGCCGAAGACCCGGGTGACGAACGGGTCCGGCTCGTAGCCGTAGGCCCGCAGGCCGTTCTCCACCATCCGCAGCCCGCCGTTCGGCATGATCGCGCGCTTGAGCGGCGCGTCCGTCTGCAGGCCGACGATCAGTTCGCGGTCACGGTCGATGTACCCGGGCGCGTGCGAGGTGATCGTCGAAGGGGTCGCGGTGTCGATGTCGAGGACGCCCCGGCTCCGCTCCTCGGGGAAGAGCGCGACGATCTTCTCCCAGACGGCGCGGGTACGGTCCGTCGGGCCGCTCAGGAAGCCGGCGTCGCCCTCGTACGGCGTGTAGTTGGCCTGGATGAAGTCACGTACGTCGACCTGTTCGCGCCAGTGTGTCCCGGCGAAGTCCCGCCAGGCGTCGCTCGTTCGGCTGCCCACGGTCGTGGTCGCGGTCATCGCCGGTCCTCTCCTCGGTCGGTCGGTCGCACCTGCCTGCCCCTCGGATGCTGGTCGCTCGACGCCGGGCGCGGGGAGTGCCGAGGGGCGCGCGCGACCGAGCCGTTGGGCCCTTTCCCCGGTGCCGGGCGGCCCGGGGCCCAGCGGCCGGGCGTGTGCTCACTCCGTGGGCAGCCCGGGGCGGATCAGCGTGCCCGAGAGGCCGTGGACGATCTGGTAGGCCGCGTCCAGGGCGCCGATGGCGGCCAGCCCTCCGGTGCGGCTGACGAACCGGGCCGCGGCCTCGGCCTTCGGGCCCATGGAACCGTCGGGGAAGCGGCGCCCGCGCAGTTGGTCGGGGGTGGCGTCGAGGAGGGGACGCTGCTCCGGTGTGCCGTAGCCGTCGTAGACGTAGGGCACGTCCGTGAGGATCAGCAGGAAGTCCGCCTTCAGTTCCTCGGCGAGCAGGGCGGCGGTGAGGTCCTTGTCCACCACCGCCTCGACGCCGCTGAGCGCACCGGTGACACGGTCGGCGGTGACCGGTACGCCACCGCCGCCTCCGCAGATCACCAGCGTGCCGGTGGCGAGGAGTTCACGCACCGTGTCGGTCTCCAGGACGCGTTCGGGGCTCGGGGAGGGGACGACGCGCCGTCGGCCGTCGCCGGCCGGCGTCATGTGCCAGCCGTGCTCGCGGGCGAGGCGGCGGGCGACGTCCCGCGGATACACCTGGCCCACCGACTTGGCGGGCCGGTCGAAGGCCGGGTCGTCACGCCGGACGAGGGTGTGGGTCACCAGGGTGGCGATCCGGCGGCGCGGCATGGCGTTGTGCAGGGCGCGGGCCAGCAGGGAGCCGATCATGCCCTGGGTCTGGGCCCCGAGGAGGTGCATCGGGTAGGGCGCGCTCAGCGCAGCATCGGACTCGCTCTCCCTCGCGAGCAGCCCGATCTGGGGGCCGTTGCCGTGGGTGACCACGAGTTCGTGTTCGCGGGCCAGAGCCGCGAGGGCGGTGGCGACCCGGTCCACGTTCGCCTGCTGGACGGCCGCGTCGGGGCGATCGCCCCGGTGCAGCAGGGCGTTGCCGCCGAGGGCGACGACCATACGCATTTCTCGGTCCTCCAGGGGGCGAAGAGTACGGTCCTGACGGTGTGCGGCCGGTTCGCGGGCCGGCGCCTGCCGCAGCGCGACGGCCCGGAGAGGGGTCCTCCGGACCGCCTTGACCGCCCACGGTCGCTGCCCGGTCGCCGTGTCCCCGGACGGCGGGGCTCACCCTCAGTGGTGCGCCGGCGTCCGCCGGGGCGGGGGCGGGGTGCGGTCCGCCGGGGCCACGGGCGGGCGATCGGGTGTGCGGTGCGCGGGGGCCGCTGGTGGGCGGTCCGGTGTGCGGTGCGCCGAGGTGGGGGACGGCCCGTCCGGGGTCCCGTCCGTGCGGGCGGTGGGCTGCCGGTCCCGCCGGCGCCGCAGCCGCCGCACGTACAGCGCGTCGAGCAGGGCGCTCACCACGAACGTGAGCGTCGCGGACACGGCCAGGAGGACGGCGAACAGCCTCCAGAAGTCGGGAGTCAGTGAGGTACCCACGGTTCTCATCCCCCTCGCTCGGGCAGGTCTTCCCATGTCTCCATGGAACAGCGGGGCCCGGTCCGCCACAGGGTGCCGGAAGGCTCGTCCCCCGTGCCGACCGGCCCGGGTGGAGGACCGGACGGCCCATGGCGGGTGGGGGCGGCGCGGCACAGGCTGGGCATGGCAGTTCCGGTAGACCGCCTGGAGGCACGCCATGATCACCACACCCACGCCCAGCATGCTGCGGGCGCTGCCCGCCGAGCACCGGCAGCGGCTGATGCGCGTCGCCCGAGAGGTGGCGTTCCCGCAGGGGACACGGCTGTTCGAGGAAGGGAGCCGTGCCGACCGGTTCTGGATCCTCCGCACGGGCAGCGTCGAACTCGACATGCGGGTGCCGGGCCGCCGGCCGGCCGTCATCGAGTCGCTCCGGCACAACGAACTCGTCGGCTGGTCCTGGCTGTTCCCCCCGCACGTCTGGCACCTGGGCGCCGAGGCGACGACACCCGTGCGGGCCTACGAGTTCGACGCCACGGCCGTGCGCCTCATGTGCCAGGAGGACCCGGCCATGGGCCGGGCCGTCGGCCTGTGGGTCGGAGAGGTGCTCGCCCACCGTCTGCAGGCGGCACGGACCCGGTTGCTGGACCTGTACGCCCCCTACGGCGCCGGCAACGTCGGCTGAGGCCGCCGCCCGCCCTCCTCAGCACGGACCTCGAAGGAGAGATCATGCACGGCACACCGCACGTCGTCGGCGACGTCATGACCCGGACGGTCGTGACAGTCGGTCGTGGGACGGTCTTCAAGGAGATCGTCCGGCTGATGCGGGACAGGCGGATCAGTGCCGTGCCCGTGGTCGAGGCAGGGGGCCGGGTGGTCGGTGTCGTCTCCGAGGCGGACCTGCTGCCCAAAGAGGAGTTCCGCGACAGCGACCCCGACCGGTACACCCAGCTGCGACGCCTGGCGGATCTCGCGAAGGCCGGTGCGGTGACCGCCGAGGAGCTGATGACCTCCCCCGCCCTCACGGTCGGGTCGGGGGAGACGCTCGCCCAGGCGGCCCGCACGATGGCCCGGGCCAGGGTCAAGCGGCTTCCGGTGGTCGACGCGGGCGGAGTGCTGGAGGGCGTCGTCAGCCGCGCGGATCTGCTGAAGGTGTTCCTCCGCACCGACGAGGAGATCGCCGAGGAGGTACGACGTGAGGTCGTCGCCTACCTCTTCCCCTCCCCGGACTCCGCGGTCCGGGTGGACGTGCGGGACGGTGTCGTACGACTGGGCGGCCGGGTCCGGGACACCTCGTTGGTCCCGGTGGCGGCCCGGCTGGTCCGTGCCGTGGAGGGTGTGGTGTCCGTCGATTTCGACCTGACGCCTCCCGGAACGTCGGCGCAGTCGCAGGAGGCGGCCTCGCCCCGATGAGGTCGCCGTCGGGCGCTTGCGGGCCGACGGCGAGTGGCCGGCTGGGAGATCGGCGGCGAGCTGCCCGACCGTCTCCCGGTCGTCCTGGAGTTCGTCGCGCTCGCCCGCCCCCGGCCGGGGCGAGTCCCCGCTGGGGCAGCACCGGCACGGACTGGATGCCGGCCGTTCGCCCGGCTGGTCCAGGTCTGGAGCGCCCCGGTCGGGAGCGGCTGCTCAGCGCGGGGGCCACCCTCACCTGCCGAGAGGGCGTCGGCATCGGCGTCGAGGCCCTGTGCAGGGCGGCGGGCGTGTCGAAGCGCTCCTTGTACCAGTTGTTCGAGAGCAAGGACGACCAGCCGGCGGCGAGCCCGGAGCAGCGCACCGCCCGCTACGTGGCGGCACTCCTGCCGCGGCGCAGGACGACCGGCCGCCCCGGAAACGGATCCTGCACGTCTTCCGGCAGATGGAAGCACAGTCGGGAACGCCCGAGTTCCACGGCTGCCCCTACCTGGCCGCCCAGATCGAGCTCAAGGACCAGAACCATCCCGCCAGCCGTGTCGCCCGGCAGGTCAAGCAGAACGTGACCGGCTTCTTCCGCGCCGAGGCCGAGCGGGGCGGGGCGGGGCGAACGATCCCGACCTGCCGGCCCGGCAGCTCAGCCTGTTCTTCGACGGCGCCGCAGCCCGCGCGGGCATCGGAGCGGATCGGAGCGGACACCCTCACGGGCCTCGTCGAGCCCACGGTGATCACGCTGCTAGGCCCTGTCGTCACATTCCCGCCTGCCCCGCGACGCCATGCACGCGCTCTCGACGCACCGGGCACCGACCCGAGTACGTCCGGTACGCGGGTCAGTGCCCGGCACGCCGAGAGCACGCTCCCCCGGTCTCGGCTGCGCTCGACCGGGAGGTACCCCCACGACGCCGCCAGGCCGCCCTTCGGGCGACGACGGGAATGTGACGACAGGGCCTAGACACGGCGGGCACGCGCTGACCGCGTCACCTCCGGGTCTCCCGCGAGACCGGACCCCGGGGGTCGACAGGGCTGTCGGTCGCGGCAACTATGCTCCCGCCCATGAACGAGGACGACAGAGGCCCCGTCAGACGAGTCGTCGACGGGCGCTTCGAGTTGGAGACCCGCCTCGGCGGGGGCGGGATGGGGACGGTCTGGCGGGCCCGGGACCTGGTGCTGCACCGGCTCGTGGCGGTCAAGGAGGTCCGCCCGCCCGACCGGGACCTCGCCGAGTACGACCCGGACGGCGCACGGACACTACGGGAACGGGTGCTGCGCGAGGCCAGGGCGCTGGCCCGCATCGACCATCCGAACGTCGTCACCATCCACCACATCGTCGACGGCGGCGACGGCACCTACCCGTGGATCGTGATGGAACTGGTCAGCGGCGGCTCGCTGGCCGACCGGCTGGCCCAGGGCCCGATGCCGCCGGCCGAGGCCGCGCGGATCGGCCGTCAGGTGCTGGGCGCGCTGACCGCCGCGCACGACGCCGGGATCCAGCACCGTGACGTCAAGCCGGCCAACGTCCTGCTGCGCCCCGACGGGCGCCCCGTCCTGACCGACTTCGGTATCGCCGCGATCCGCGAGACGAGCGGCCTCACCGCCACCGGCTCCGTCATCGGCACGCCCGACTTCATGGCACCGGAACGCATATCGGGGCACGAGGGCGGGGCCGCCTCCGACCTGTGGTCACTGGCGATGATGCTGTACGCCGCCGTGGAGGGACACCACCCGCTGCGCCGGGGCTCCACCCTGGCGACGCTCGCGGCGGTCCTCAACGACGACGTGGCGCCCCCGGTGCGCGCCGGCGCGCTGGGCGACGTCCTGATGAGCGTGCTCGTGCGCGATCCGGCGGCGCGGCCGTCCGCAGCCGTGCTGGACACGCGGCTCGCCGAGGTCGAGTCGGGGACGGCCACCACGCCCGCGATCCCGCCCGTGTGGGACGAACCCACGTCGTATCCGCTGAATCCGCCGACTCCCGGCACCGGGGTCGGGCAGGGCGCTTCCGGCACTACACGCGTCACCTCCGCGGGCTTCGGTCCGCCGCCCGTCCAGTCACCACCAATCCAGTCACCACCCGTCCACACACCACCCGTCCAGTCACCGCCACACCACTCGCCGCCCGTTCAGCCACCGCTGGGCCACGCGCCGCTGGTCCAGTCGCTGCCGGGCGCGGGGCCGTACCAGTCGACGACCACGCCCGTGAAGGAGGTACGGCGACAGGGGCCCCGTCTCGCGGTCCTGCTGAGCCTGTCGGGAGTGTCGCTCGCCGGTGTCCTGGTCCTGCTGTGGTGGCTGCTGCCCCTGGACGACGCCCGCGACACGAACGCGAATGCCGGGCCGACCACCTCCACCTCGGACTCGAAGTCGAAGTCGTCCGCCTCACCGTCCGACGACGCGTCACCGACCGACGACGACCAGGACACCCAGCAGTCGGGCGACGTGGCAGCCGGCGGCATGCTGACCCCGGACGGCATCCGCACGGCGATCAAGGCGTTCGAGAAGGAGACCGGCCGCGACAGGTACGGGGACTTCTCGGTCTACCCGGACTACGTGTCGGCCCAGCTCATGGTCGAGGGCAGTGACACGAAGTACGACTCCTACACCTACCGCCCGGGGCGGGGCGTGGAGAAGGGCATCATCAAAGGCACGCTCGCCGGTGGCGAACAGCCCGTCGACCTCGACGACTTCAACTGGGACAAGGTTCCCGCCCTGCTGAAGGAGGCGGAGAAGAAGCTCAACGTACCCGAGCCGGAGAATCGTTATCTGCTGGTCAGGCAACCCAACGACATCTTCGGCACCCCGGCCAGAATGGCCGTGTACCTGAGCGACGAGTACAACCAGTCCGGCTACCTGGAGGCCGACACCGACGGCAAGGTGACCCGGGTGTACCCCGCGGCGGACTGACACGGCACCCGGGGGCGTGGGATCTCCCACGCCCCCGGGTGCCGTGCTCCCGGCGGGTGCTCGCCCGTCAGTCGCGCTTCGGCATGGGCGCACCGTCGGCTTCCCTCATCCGCTCGGGCGTCCAGTACTGCCGGACCTTCTCCGGCTCCTCCCGTGTCTCGTGAGCCGTGGTGCCGGAGTCCGGCTGTGCGTCGGGCTCCGAGGCGGTGGCCGCGGTGCGCCAGGCGGCCACCGCCACCACGACGGCCGCGACAACGGCGGCGGCCGCCACCCAACGGCTCGTACCGCTACGACGCATGGCTGCCTCCTGTTCCTGTCAGGTGCTTCAGGTGCTTCAGGTGACGTTGCCCTGGGCGTCGTACATCGCCTTGACCGCGTCGTCGAAGTAGGCGGCCTCGTTCCAGCCGGTCGAGGTGACGGTGCTCATCACGCCGTTGACCGATCCGAGGCCGTTGGAGTCGTTGAACTCACGCAGCCATGGTCCTCCGCTGGAGCCGCCGCCGAAGTTGCACTGGAGCTCGATGCCGTTGTCACTGGCCGCCCGTGTCGTGCCCGTGCAGGCCCACTGGATCTCACCGCTGTCGAAGTTCCCCGGGTAGCCGAGGATGGTGACGGGCTGCGTGCGCGAGAAGTTCCAGCTCATCCCGTGGCCGCCGGTGACATTGACGATCTTGTTGCCGTTGAGGGGCCACGTGGTCACCATGGCCACGTCCCGCCTGAGGTCGCTGCTGTTGATCCAGGCGTTGAACGTGCGCATCTGCTTGGCGGCGAAGGTGCCGAACGGACGGGCGCCGGAGCGGTAGCGCGGCACGTAGACCCAGTTCGTCATCCAGGTGCCGCCGCTGCCGCCGTGGACGCAGTGCCCGGCCGTGACCACCATCTGTTTCGAACCGCTGTTGAGGGCGCTCGCAGAACACGCGTACGTGCCACCGTTGCTGGGGTTGGTGAAGAACACCTTGCCCACCGCGGCGGATTCGTTGATGCGCGGGGCCGCCTGATCGGTACGAGCGGGGGCGGACGGGATCATGCCCGGTTTCCCGGTGGGGCCGGCCTTCGTGGTGGCGGCGCCGGAGGGCGCGGGCGTTCTGTCGAGCGAGACGGCCTTCGCCATCCGTTCCGGTGTCCAGTAGTGCTCCAGCGCGGCGATGTCCTGGGCCGAGTCGACCGGGTCCCCGCTCGACAGGCGCGCGATCCGCCCGGCACTGGTCGCACCGCTCCCGGCGGTGGTGGGATCACCGGCGGCGCGCTCGGTCTGGGTGCTGGTCTGCGCCGGGGCGGGGGCCGCCTCGGCTGTCGTTGCCGTACCTATCAGCGCGAGCACGGTGGCCGCGGCCAGCGGAAGTATCGCGTGTCTGAGACTGCGCACGAAGTAGCTCCTTCGAAGATCGTGGGAGGGCGCACTCGGGAGTGGAGTGCGTACTTCTGACGGCATGACCGACATGGCTGATCGATGTGCGGGGCGCACAGCGAACCTAGGCCGGTCGAGGACATGCCAAACAGGCTCAGATCAGCCGCTCTGTTCTTGACACGGGGTAACCCTGCCTATTCGGTCGGTCCGGATTTCCGCTTGCTCTCCGGCGGTCTCGACGTGATGTACGGACTCCGGCTTCATCAGGACACTGCGCAGGACGCGCGCCCCGTCGGCGAGGATGCGCGCGGATGCGGAGTCGACAGCGGTCGGAGTGGCCGGTTCGACGTTCGGGAAGTGACTGACGATGTCCGGTTCGGGCTGTTGGTGGAGTGTCAGGTACTCAGTGGGCGGGAGCAGTTGGACGGTGAGCCACAGGGCGGCGGAGGCGCAGGCGTGAGCATTCCGGGCTGATCTCGCCGAGGTGGAGGCGGAGGTGAAGCAGGTGTACGGCGAGTCGTGGAGGTGGAAGCGGCCGACCTCGGGGTCGCGGAAGAGGGCGGCGCCGCAGCCGTAGGGCTGGAGTCCGTGCTTGTGCGGTCGACGACGAGCGAGTCGGCCCGGGCGATGCCCCGCCAGGGCTCGTCGGAAGCCCCTCGGGGCCGTCTGCGCCAGCGAGGAGGGTGAAGAACCCGCCGTACGCGGCCTCGACGTGGACGCGGACGCCATGGCGTTCGGCGATGGGCAGGGCCAGGTGGACGGGGTCGACGGCACCCGGTCCGGTGGTGCCGGCGGTGAGGACGACCGTGCCGACCTCCCCGGTGCGCAGGACGTCCTCCAGAGCGACGAGGCCCCTACGGCCCCGGTCGTCGGTGGGGCCGGGGTGCTCCTTCCCCCCCCCGAGAACGTGACACATATGGCCGTGGGTGTAGCGGGCGACGCTTCGGACTGACCCGTCGCGGACGCGGGCATCCCGCGGATGCCCGGGTGCCCGCCACCGGCCTCACGCCACGTGAAGGGTCGGGCGTCAGCCGCCCAGGGCCGTGAGCACCACGGACCGGGCCTCCTCCTGGACCCGGGCCAGATGGTCCGGGCCGAGGAAGGACTCCCCGTAGATCTTGTAGACGTCCTCCGTGCCCGAGGGACGGGCAGCGAACCAGGCGGTGGCGGTGGAGACCTTGATGCCGCCGAGGGCGGCGCCGTTGCCGGGGGCCTCGGTGAGGACCGATGTCACCGGGTCACCGGCGAGGGTGTCGGCGGTGACCTGGCGCGGGGACAACTTGGCCAGCAGCGCCTTCTCCTCGCGGGACGCCGGGGCGTCGACGCGCGCGTAGGCGGGGGCGCCGAAGCGGTCGGTCAGCTCGGTGTAGTGCCGCGAGGGGGTCTTGCCGGTGACGGCCGTGATCTCGGAGGCGAGCAGCGCCAGGATGATGCCGTCCTTGTCCGTGGTCCACACCGAGCCGTCGCGGCGCAGGAAGGACGCGCCGGCCGACTCCTCGCCGCCGAAGCCGAGCGTGCCGTCGGACAGTCCGTCCACGAACCACTTGAAGCCGACCGGGACTTCGACCAGTGGGCGGCCGACGTCCGCCGCGACCCGGTCGATCATGCCGGACGACACCAGGGTCTTGCCGACGCCGGCGCCCGCGGGCCACTGCTGCCGGTGCGAGAAGAGGTACGAGATCGCCACGGCCAGATAGTGGTTGGGGTTCATCAGGCCCCCGTCCGGCGTGACGATGCCGTGCCGGTCGGCGTCGGCGTCGTTGCCGGTGGCGATGTCGAACCGGTCGCGCCGCTCGATGAGGGAGGCCATGGCGTACGGCGAGGAACAGTCCATCCGGATCTTGCCGTCCCAGTCCAGCGTCATGAAGCGCCAGGTGGGGTCGGTGAGCGGGTTGACCACCGTCAGGTCGAGCCCGTGCTGTTCGGCGATGCGGCCCCAGTAGGCGACCGAGGCGCCACCCAGCGGGTCGGCGCCGATCCGTACGCCGGCGGACCGGATCGCCTCCAGGTCCAGCACCTCGGGGAGGTCCGCCACGTAGGCGCCGAGGAAGTCGTACCGGCCGGTGCCGGGGGCCGCCAGGGCGCGGGCGTAGGGGACCCGCCGTACGTCCTTCAGGCCGGCCGCGATGATGTCGTTGGCGCGGTCCTGGATCCAGGAGGTCGCCTCCGAACCGGCCGGACCGCCGCTCGGCGGGTTGTACTTGAAGCCTCCGTCGGCGGGCGGGTTGTGCGAGGGCGTGACGACCACGCCGTCGGCGAGACCGGACGTACGGCCGCGGTTGTGGGTGAGGATGGCGAGCGAGACCGCCGGGGTGGGCGTGTAGCCGTCGGTCTGGTCGATGAGGACGGTCACGTCGTTGGCGGCGAACACCTCCAGGGCCGTGATCCGCGCGGGCTCGGACAGGGCGTGGGTGTCGGCGCCGAGGAAGAGGGGGCCGTCGGTGCCCTGGGCGGCGCGGTACTCGCAGATGGCCTGGCTGGTGGCCGCGATGTGGTCCTCGTTGAACGCCGCCGCGAGGGACGAGCCGCGGTGTCCCGAGGTGCCGAAGGCCACCCGCTGTCCGGGCTCGGCGGGGTCCGGCCGCAGCGCGTAGTACGCAGTGACCAGACGGGCCACGTCGATGAGGTCCTCGGGCCCGGCGACCTGCCCCGCTCGCGCGTCCTGCATTTCCCCGCTCCTCCGTAAAGCTCGACCGTCGAGGACCGTCGAGTACGGTCCTCCGAGTACGGTCCTCATTCTCCCCTGCCCGGCCGGCCGTGACGCACGCGCACCGGGCGGCCGTTGTGGCGTGCGTGTCCCGCGGGTGCGACCATACGGGTCGATGAGCGAAGGGACGTCGATGTGAGGCAGGAGGACCAACGGCCGCCCGCCGCCGCGCTGTTCGACGCGCTGGGTCCCTCCTACGAGAAGGCGTTCGCGCGTGCTCCCGCCCATCTGTCCGCGCTGGGCTGGCTGATCGAGCGGCTGCCGCCGGCGGCGCGGACGCTGGACGTGGGCAGCGGCACGGGCCGGCCCACGGCGGCCGCGCTGGTCGAGGCGGGCCACTGGGTGCTGGGCGTCGACCTCTCCCCCGTCATGGTGGAACTCGCCGCCCGTCAGGTCCCCGAAGCCGAGTTCCGGCACGGCGACATCCGGGACCTCCCCCTCGACGCGGACTCCTTCGACGGCGTGTGCGTGTTCTTCTCGCTGCTGCAGATGACGCGCGCCGAGCAGACGGCGCTGACGCGGCGCCTGGCCCGCGCCCTCAGGCCGGGCGGGCATCTGGTGCTGGCCACCGTGCCCGCGGACGTGGAGGACGTCGAGGTGCTCTTCATGGGCCTGCCGGTCCGCGCGACCAGCTTCGCCGAGGAGGGCGTCGTCGGCATGGTGGAGGCGGCGGGACTGACGGTCCTGTCCCGGCACAGCGCCGTGTTCACGCCGGACCACCCCGACGCCGGGCCCGAGCCCCATCTCTTCCTGTACTGCCGTCGCGACGGGACCGGGAACTGAAGCACGGTTGATGTGCGGTTGATGAGCGGCCGACGCGTGGCTGATGTGCGGCCGACGCGTTGCTTCCGGGCGGGCGCTCTCGCTCGGTGTTCGGGCGCGCCCTTTCGGCATCCGGCCTCCCGGCCGCGCCCGTCACGGTCGCGTCCTACGGTCGCGTCGACGCGGAGAGCGGCACCAGCATGGTCACCGCGTCCAGCAGTCCGGACGGCCGCGGCAGTTCCTCCCGAGTGCGGCGGCCCCAGCCGGGGCCGCACAGAAGGACGGGGCTCTGTCTGCGCGCGCCGCGGATCCCCCAGCGGGTCGCGGCGATGTGCTGGGCCAGCGCCAGGCCGGCGGTGGCCCGCGACTGGGCCCACAGGGCGACCGCGGCCGGGGCGACACGTCGTACGGCCGCGTCCAGTGCCTCGGCCGGGACCGCTCCGCCGAGCATCAGCACCGGGACGTGCCGCTCCGCCAGCGCGGCGGCGAGCGCCTCCATCGGCAGCGTGTGGTGCTCGTCGGGGAGACAGGCCAACAGGACGGGCGCGGCCTGCCCCGCCGGTCCCGGCGTCGAGAGGTACATGTGCCGCAGTGTGGTGGAGATGTGCCAGGACAGCAGGTGCTCGACCTCCACGTACCGGTCGCCGGAGGACTCCCACTTGCGGCCGACCGCCCGAAGAGTGGGCGCCATCACCTCTTCCCACGCCACGACGAGCCCGTAGGCGCCCACGACGGCCAGGAGTTGTTCCTGGACAGCCGCCGAGTCCAGCCGGACGGCGGCACGGGCCAGGCCCCGGCATTCCTGGCGTACGTCGCCCAGGGGCAGGGCGGAGGCCGGGGGGTGACCACGCCGCGCCCGGACGGCCGGGGCAGCGGGTGCGGGAACGCCGACGTCCCCGGGCCGCGCGGCCGGGGTCACGACGGTCGAGCGGGGCACCTCGCCGACCTGCCCCCTCGCCCGCTCCATGGCGGCATGGGCGGCCTCCGCCGGAGGCACTCCCGTGGCCGTCAGCCGGCACATCTCCTGGAGCATCGCCACGTCCTCGGGCGACCAGCGGCGCTGGCGGCCCTCGGCCCGTACGGCGGGCCCCAGGCCGTACCGCCGGTCCCAGGAACGCAGCGTCGTCGGTGACACGCCGAGCCTGCGCGCGAGGAAGCCCGTCGTCACCCCGTGGCGGGGCAGTTCGGCGACCTGCTCGGGCGCGGGGGCGAGGGTGCCGGGCGTGGGACGTTGCGCCATGGTTTGCCTCCTTCCACCCCCTGCGTGAGCCACGGGCCGCATGGGCCACGGCCCGCGTGTCAGCCACGGGCCGTGCGGATCACCGGACTCCCGCACTGCCTGTCTTCCGGCGAACATGGCCGAACGGATGCGCTCACGGAGTTCGCGATCGCGGCAGCCCCCCGTCCTCACCCGCTCCGCTTCACCCGGGAAAGCGGCCCGTGGAACGCAGGTGCCAGCGCCGCTCCGCGTAGGCGAGGTCGTCGCGCCACAGGCGGCCCGCGGCAGCCCGTACGAGCGGTCGCAGCAGCGGCGCCGCCTTGCGGGCCAGGGCGAAACCGGGCCGGTCCGAGGCGGCCACGACGGCCTCCACAACGGCTGTCCGGGGCCGACCCCGGCCGTCGGGAGCGAGCGGTGTCGCATGGGTCTCCACCACCGAGCCCTCGCCCTCGCCCTCGGTGATCCGCATGACGACCGTGCGCGGCTCGGGCGCGGTGAACACCGCCCGCACCGGCACGACGAGTCGCCCGGTGAGCCTGAAGGAGACGTCGACCGTGAACCCGTCCTCCTCCCCGGCGGGCGCGTCGACGACGGTCAGGTCGACGAAGGAGTACGGGTGGAACCAGGCGCCGTGCCACGGATCCAGCCGGTTGGCCACCACGTCCTCCGGCTCGCAGACGCCGACGCCGACGTAGACCGCCGACAGCGCGGCCGCGCGGTCCGGCCGTACCGGCACCACGGGTGCGTCGAGAGGCGACCCGCCGCCCACGTCGTCCAGGCGTACCCAGACCAGCACACCGTCGTCGTACGCGGGCAGCGGCTCCCAGCCCGCGAACGGGCCGCCGGACAGGGCGAGTCCGTGCCAGTGGCACAGGAGGGTGCCGCAGCGCACCGGGCTGTCCTTCAGCGGCGCACCCAGATGGGGGCAGACGCCGGGCCCGGCGACCAGACGGCCGTCCGCGGCACGCCAGACGACGATCTCCCGGCCCGCGATCGTCCGGGCGAGCGGACGGTCGTCCCGGATGTCCCGGGTCGCGCCGACGACGTACCAGTTGCCCGACGGGCGGGCCTGCGCGCGTTTGAGGGCCTCGGCGATCACGGCCGGGCGGGCCTCGCGCCAGGTCGGCCGCTGACGTTCCCAGGGCACCGGGTCACGGTTCAGGGACAGGGGATACCGGCGGCGGCCGCGGTCGGGGCGTCGGGGGCTCACGCGACCTCCTCGTGGAGCGGGTGGGGCGGGGCAGTGACGGCGGTCGGCTCATGTCCGGCGGCGGGCGCGGCGGGCGCGGTGTCCGGCTGCCGCGGTCCCGGCCGCCGTGCCCCGGCGCGCGCCGCCCGTGCCGCCGCCCGTGCCGCCGTCAGGCGTACGAGTCCGTCGACGGCCACCGCTGCGCGCCGTCGGCGGGGGACCACGGCCCGGCGGTGCAGCACCGCGTAGCCGTCGCGGGCGACGGCGTCCAGGATGCCCCCGTACAGCACGAACGCGGTGCGGATGCAGGGGCGTGAGACGGGGTCGAGCAGGGCGAGGCCCGGGGCCGCCTCGCGGTAGACGCCACGGGTGAGGTCCTCGAAGGCCCGCAGTGCCTCGGTGATCCGCCGGTCGCGCCGGCCGGTGCGGCGGCTCCACGACAGCAGTTCCCGGTCCGCTCCGTGCGCGCTCAGCAGGTCGGCGGGCAGGTAGAGGCGGCCCCGGTCGAGGTCCTCGCCGACGTCCCGCAGGAAGTTGGTCAGTTGGAAGGCCACCCCGAGGGCGGCCGCGTGCGGGGCGGCCTCCTCGCGCGGGACCACCGTGCCGAGGATCGGCAGCATCTGCAGCCCGATCACGGCGGCGGAGCCGTGCATGTAGGTGCGCAGGTCGTCGTAGGTCGGGTAGTCGGTGACCTCCAGGTCGCTGCGCATGGAGGCCATGAAGTCGCTGAAGTGCCGGTGGTCGATGGCGTACCGGCGGGCGGTGTCGGCGAGCGCGAGGACGACCGGCTCGTCACCGTCGCCGACGCCGTCACCGATGACGTCACTGATGCCGTCGCCGTCGGTCAGGGCGTGGCCGGCCGTTCGGGCGTGGGCGTCGCGCAGTCCTCGTTCCAGCCGTTCGTGGAGGAGCGCGAGGTCCGCCGCGCGGCGGTGCGCGGGCGCGTCGGTGTCCAGGGAGTCGACGATGTCATCGGCCCAGCGGGCGAACCCGTAGAGCGCGTGCACGGCGGGGCGGCGTTCCACGGGCAGCAGCCGGGTGGCGAGGAAGTAGGTCCTGCCGTGCCGGGCGTTGAGGCGGCGGCAGCGGGCGTAGGCGTCGCGCAGCACCGGCTCGGTGATGCCCGCCGCGTCGAGTTCGCGGGCGGTCATGAGGGGGTTCCTTCCGGTGCGGCCGACGCGGTGCGCCGACGCCTGTGGACGGGGGTCGCGTGTCGGCCGGTGATGCGGGCGGCGGCGAGCTTGCCGGACAGCAGGACGGTCGGCACTCCCACGCCGGGGGTGGTGCCGCAGCCGGCGAGTACGGCGTTGGCGGTGCCGCGTACGAGGTTGCGCGGCCGGAACGGGCCGGTCTGCGCGAAGGTGTGGGCGGCCGAGAAGGGGGTGCCCGCCGCGAGGCCCTGGGCGTGCCAGTCTGCCGGGGTGACGAGCGCCTGCTCCTCGACGGCGTCGGCGAGGCCGTCGAGGCCGCGGCGTTCCAGCTCCCGCAGGATGCTGTCGCGGTAGCGGGGAGCCAGGTCGCCCCACGCGGCGGCGTCCGGTCCGATGTCGGTGTTGGGACAGGGCGCGAGGATGTAGTGCAGGTGGTGGCCGGGCGGGGCGAGCGTCGGGTCGGTGGCGGTCGGGCGGGTGATCAGCAGGGACGGGTCGCTCATCAGGCTTCCGGTGCGGGTGAGTTCGTCGAAGGTGCGTCGCCACGCGGTGCCGAAGGACAGGGTGTGGTGGGCTAGTCGGGGCCAGGTCCGGTCGGTGCCGGCGTGCAGGACGACGGCCGACGGCGCGTGTCTGATCCGCAGCGGGCGGCGCGGCGGGCGGCCCAGCAGGGCGTAGGCGACGGGCAGATCGGGGGTGAGGACGACGGCGTCGCACGGGATGCGCTCATGTGCGGTGACCACGGCGGTGACGCGGTCGCCGGAGCGTTCCAGCCGGGTGACGTCCCGCCCGAACCGCAGGTCCGCGCCCGCTTCGGCGGCGGCGTCCGCCATGGCCCGCGGCAGGGCGTGCATCCCGCCGCGGGGGAAGTACACGCCGGCCACGGTGTCCATGTAGGCGATCACGGCGTAGGCGGCGAGGGCACGCGCGGGCGGGACGCCCGCGTAGAGCGCCTGGAAGGAGAAGACCCGGCGCAGGCGTTCGTCGCGCAGATGGCGGCCGATGCCGGCGTCCAGCCGTCCGAAGCCGCCGAGCGCGGCGAGCCGCGCGAGGTCCGGGGTGAGCAGCTGGAAGGGGGAGTCGAAGTTGGTGTCGATGAAGCGTCTCATCTGCGCCCGGTACAGCCGCTCCAGCCAGCCGCGCAGCCGCCGGTAGCCCGCGGCCTCCTCGGCGCCCGCGAAGCGTTCGACCTCCGCCTCCATGGCGTCGGCGTCGGTGTGGACGTCGAGGCCGCTGCCGTCGGCGAACAGGGCCCGGTAGGCCGGGTGCAGGGGGATGAGGTCGACGCGGTCGCGCAGGGTCGCGCCGACCGCGGCGAAGGCCTCGTCGGCGAGCTCGGGCATGGTCAGCACGGTGGGGCCGGTGTCGATGCGATAGCCGCCGCGCTCCAGGCGTCCGGCGCGACCGCCGGGCAGCGGGTCACGCTCGACGAGGGTGACCCGGCGGCCGGCTCCGAGCAGGTGCAGGGTGGCCGCCAGGCCGGAGAGTCCGGCGCCGACGACCACCACGTGGTCCGTGCGCCCGGGAACGGTCCTGGTCATCGGGCGGCCCCTTCGACGGCGCCCAGCAGCAGCGAGACGGGCACGCCGTCCAGGGGGCCATGGGCGCCGGAGGAGGGAGGCGGCGGTGACGGGGTGCCGGCCGTGGTGTGCAACAGGTCCCGCAGACGCAGTCGGCCCTCCGCCTCCAGCGGGGCGGATTCCAGGTGACGCAGGCCCTGGGCGACGAGGCGCTCGATCTTCGCCTCGACGATGTCGCGCGCGCCGGTGCGGATCAGGACGTCGCGGACCTCGGCGAGACGGTGCTCCGGCAGATCGGCCCGGCAGAGGGACCGCCCCAGTACGGCGAGGGCGTGGCGGTCGTCGGCCGCCTCGGCCCGGGCCTGTGCCACGGCGACCAGGTAGGTGGGCTTGCCGGCCCGGATGTCGCCCCCGGTGGGTTTGCCGACGTGCCGGGGACCGCCGAAGACGTCGCCGACGTCGTCCCGGAGCTGGAAGGCGATGCCGACGCAGCGGCCGGCCGAGCACAGGGCCCGGGTCCGCGCGGCGTCCGCGCCCGCCAGCGCCGCCCCGAGGGCCAGGGGGCGCTCGACCGAGTACAGGGCGCTCTTCAGGCAGGCGGCGCGGATCGCTCGGGCCAGGGACCTGGAGGAGGTCGCCTGGCCCTGGATGTCCAGGTACTGACCGGCCACCATCTCGGTGCGCATGGTGCTCCACAGCTCGCGCACGGCGTGCTCGGCGGCCGGTGTCGCCCTGGTCGCCGCCACGATGTCGTCCGCCCAGGCCAGGGCCAGATCGCCGGCGAGGATGGCCGCGGCCTCTCCGAAACGCGTCCCGTGGACCGGCTCCGTGACGTCGGCGTACTGCGCGGCGATGTCGGCGTGCAGGGCGAGCCGGCCTCGGCGCAGCCGGGAGCCGTCCATGACGTCGTCGTGGACCAGCGCGCAGGTCTGGATGAGTTCGAGCGCGGCACCGATCCGCAGGGCGGCCTCCGTCTCGGCGGCCCCTCCCCCGCACGCGCGCAGGGCCCACCAGACGAAGCGCGGCCGCATGAGCTTGCCTCCGTCCAGGGCGAAGCGTGCGACCCGCTCTGCCAGATCCCCCGCGAAGACCGGGTCGAGCGCGGCGGCCCGCTCGGTGCGCTCCGCCAGCAGACCCTCCAGCACCCGTCGTACGGCCCCGGGGACGTCGCGGTCGACGGCGTGTGGCCCGCACGCGTCCGCCGGCATGGGTGAGGGTTCCTCCTCACCGGATCCGGGCGGTGACGCTGCCGCGGGGTGATCCTTCGCGTCGCTGGGGCCCATCAGGGTTCCTTCCGTCGCCGGCAACAGCGGTGTCTGCTTCAACGCCTTCCGTGGCAGAGGCGCGCACGGATGCGCCGAAGGAGTGAAAAGTGCGGCCGCTTCGCGCTGGGCGCCCGGCGCACGTGACAGCGCGGCGCGCTGGCGAAGCGACGTGAAGGGACGCGAAGCGCTGCGAAGCGACGCGGTGCGAAGCAATGCGGTACGGCGCAAAGCGCTGCACAGGCGATGCAAGTTGTCTCCCTTCGGTCCGCCCTCGCAGGGTGGGGGAGTCGCAGCAGCCGGCGCACCAGCCGGTTCGAACGGGACGGGTGCCCCGCAGTCCGTCCGTCACCCCGTGGGACCCGACGGACCACAGCCCGCACAAGGAGCAGACGCCATGACTGCCATGACTGCACAGCAGGCCACCAGGCACACCCACGCCGACGTACCGCCCCGGACCCCGGCGGACGACTCCCCCGCGGGCGAGGACCTGGCCGCCGGTTTCGTCGCCGGGGACGAGGGCAGCCTGACCGCCGCGTACCACCGGTGGGGCCCCCTGGTGTTCACCCTGGCCCGGCGCTCCCTCGGCGACGCCCGGGAGGCGGAGGACGTCCGGCAGTCGGTGTTCCTCGCCGCCTGGCGCGGACGCGCCGGGTACGCCCCGGAGCGCGGCCCCCTGGGTGCCTGGCTCGTCGGCATCACCCGACGCAAGATCGCCGACGCCCTGGCGGCGCGGACGCGACGGGCCGAACTCGTGGCGGCGGCCGGGGCACGCCTGACCGAGGCGCCCGTGAACCCGGACACGCTGCCCGACGCCGTGCTCGACCGGGTCCTGATCGGCCGGGAGTTCACCCGGATCCCGGCCCCCCAGCGCCTGGTGCTCACCCTCGCCTTCTACGACGACCTGACGCAGACGCAGATCGCCGAGGTCACCGGCTGGCCGCTGGGGACCGTCAAGAGCCATGCGCGGCGCGGGCTGCGGCGCCTGAGTCACCGTCTGCGGGAGGAAGGTCTCCTGGACGTCCTGGACCCCTCGGTGTGACTCGCGAATCGATGCGGCTCGGTTGACACGAAATCGATGCGGAATCGACGCGTTCCATCTGGAGTTCGGGGACCAGGCGAACCGCTCCCCGTCCGTCGAGCCTGTCGCCGAGGCGGCTCCCGAGGCGGAAAGCTTACGGAAGGTCACCACGAGGAGGGAGCGGCACATGCTGGAAGCCGATGTGGCCATCGTGGGCGCGGGGGCGGCCGGCCTGTCCCTCGCCCACCGTCTGTCACGACGCGCCCCCGGCGAACCCCGTCTGTCGGTGATCCTGCTGGACGCGCCTCCCGGCCCGCTGCGTCCCCCTGGCCGCACCTGGTGCTTCTGGGAGAAGGGGCCCGGCCCGTACGACGCGGCTCTCGGCGCCGTCTGGCGGCGGCTGCGGACGCACACCCCCGAGGGCCGGGTCCTCCAGCACGACATCGCGCCCCTGACCTACAAGATGCTCCGCTCCGACGACTTCGAGGACCTCGTCACCCGCGAACTGGCCCGCGGCGACGAGGTCCGGCGACTGGAAGCAGCCGTCGAGACGGTGGAGGGCATCCCCGAGGGAGCCGAGATCCGCGCCCGGTCCGGCCAGGGCGCCTCTCTGACCGTCCGCGTCCGCTGGGTTTTCGACTCCCGGCCCCTCGGGAGCCTGCCCCCCGCCCGCACCACCCTGTTGCAGCACTTCCGCGGCTGGTTCGTCCGCACCCCACGACCGGTGTTCGACAGCGAAACGGTGGAGTTCATGGACTTCCGGGTACCGCAGCCGCCGGGCGGACTCGCCTTCGGCTATGTCCTGCCCACCGACAGCCGCCGAGCCCTGGTGGAGTACACCGAGTTCTCCCGAGCCGTCCTGCCCAACGACGCCTACGACACCGCGCTGCGTCGCTACAGCGAGGACGTGCTGGGGCTGCGCGGCTTCGAGGTCGTCGCGACGGAGAGCGGGGTCATCCCGATGACCGACGCCCGTTTCGACCGCCGGGCGGGCCCTTCGGTCTTCCGTATCGGTACGGCGGGAGGCGCCACGCGGCCCTCCACGGGCTACACCTTCTCCGCGATCCAGCGGCAGACCCGAGCGATCGCCGCCGCGCTCCGCGCGGGCCGGAACCCGGTGCCTCCGCCGGCCCACACGGCCCGTTCGCGCGCGATGGACGCGGTGCTGCTGAGGGCGCTGGACAGCGGCCGCGTCGACGGCGCCGCGTTCTTCACCCGGCTGTTCTCGCGGGTTCCGGCGGAACGGCTGCTGCGGTTCCTGGACGGGGAGACCCGCCTTCACGAGGACCTCGCCCTCGGCCTGCGCACCCCCGTGCTGCCGATGCTCCGCTCCGCGGCGGAGTTGTCCTGGCTGCCCCATGTCCCCGCCGAACACCCCGCCTCCATTGAGCCGCCCTCCCCCGCCGAACAGCCCTTCTCCACCGAACGGCTCTCCCCGGCAGAACTGCCTTTCTCCGGCGAGCCGTTCCCCGACCGCGCCCCCCGTCGCCCATGACCGGCACCGCGACCTTCCGTGCACCCGACCGAGGAGATCCCATGACGCTGCTCCGCGACGAGGACCTGGCCGCCGCGTTCGACCACGCCTCGCGCAGCTACGACACGCTGGTGTCCGCGAATCCCGGCTATCACGGCCAGTTGCGCCGCTCGGCGCGCCGCCTCGGACTCCCCGCGCGGGGGGCCGGTCTGCGCGTCCTCGACCTCGGCTGCGGGACCGGCGCGTCCACCGCCGCGCTCGCCGCCGTCCTCCCCGAGACCGAGATCACCGCCGTGGACGCCTCGGCGGGCATGCTGGAGCGCGCGGCCCGCAAGCAGTGGCGCGAGGGAGTGAGCTTCGTGCACGCGCCCGCCGAACGGCTGGCCGAGGCCGGTGTGGAAGGGCCGTTCGACGCGGTGTTCGCCGCCTATCTCTTCCGGAACGTCACCGATCCCGACGCCGTCCTGTCGGCCGTGCGCGACGTCCTGGCTCCCGGGGGCCGCCTGGCGGTGCACGAGTACACACTCAGCGGCCGGCCCGTCGACCGCGCCGTGTGGGCTGGTGTGTGCCGCGGCCTGGTCCTGCCTGTCGCGACCGTCCTCGGCGACGGCGGCCTCTACCGCCATCTGTGGCGCAGCGTCGTGGAGTTCGACACCGCCGACGGCTTCGCCGCCCGGGTCCGCTCCCACGGATTCGAAGCCGTGCGGGCCCTGCCGCTGCCCGGCTGGCAGACCGGCATCACGCACACGATCGTCGCCCGCCGGCCGGCCACGGCGGAGGACGGCCGATGAGGGCCCGGCGGGGGAACGACCCGCTGAGGCCCGGCAGGGACCGCCGGATCCGCAGGATGAACCCGGTGCCCGGCGCCCCGCGCTGCATGGGTGACCGGCCTCCGACGACAGCGGTCGTCGGAGGCGGCATCGCCGGACTGGCGGCCGCGACGGCACTCGCGGAACGCGGTGTGCGGGTCACCCTGCACGAACGGGAAGCGACCCTCGGCGGACGCCTGGCCGGCCGGCCGACCGTGCTGTCCGACGGGACCACCGTCACCATGAGCCGTGGCTTCCACGCGTTCTTCCGCCAGTACTACAACCTGCGCGGACTGCTGCGGCGGACCGACCCCGGCCTCGCCCGTCTGCGAGGCCTGCCGGACTACCCTCTGCGACACGCCGACGGCATGTACGACAGTTTCCGCCGCGTCCCGCGCACCCCGCCGTGGAGCGCGCTGGGATTCGTCGCCCTGAGCCCCTCCTTCGGGCTCCGGGACCTGTTCCGTATGAACCCGGTCGCCGCGCTGCCCCTCCTGGACGTGCGGGTCCCCGAGGTCCACACCCGTCTCGACGATGTCAGCGCGCGCGACTTCCTCGACGCGATCCGCTTTCCCGAGGCCGCGCAGCACCTCGCGTTCGAGGTGTTCTCCCGCAGTTTCTTCGCCGATCCGCGCGAACTGTCCGCGGCCGAGATGGTCCTCATGTTCCACATCTACTTCCTCGGCTCGGCGGAAGGACTCCTGTTCGACGTCCCCGACGAGCCCTTCCCCGCCGCCCTGTGGGACCCCCTCGCCGCCTATCTGCGCGGCCACGGCGCCGACCTGCGCACCGGGACCCCGGTCGAGGCGGTCGAACCCACGCCCGACGGCGGCTTCCTCGTCGCCGCCGGTCAGGAGGAACGGCGTTATGACGCGGTGGTCCTGGCCCTGGACACGGGAGGCCTGCGTTCCCTCGTGCAAGGCTCCCCGCGGCTGGCGGACGCCGCCTGGCGCGAGCGGGTGGCGGCGCTACGGAGCGCGCCGCCCTTCCTCGTCTCCCGTCTGTGGCTGGACCGCCCCGTCGCCGCCGAGCGTCCCGGCTTCCTGGGCACCGCCGGCTACGGCACGCTCGACAACGTCAGCGTGCTCGAACGCTGGGAGGGCGAGGCCGCGCGCTGGGCCACCCGCACCGGCGGTTCCGTCGTGGAGCTGCACGCCTACGCCCTGTCGGACCGCACGCCCCATGACGTCGAACAGAAGCGCCTGCTGGAGCAGTTGCACCGGGTGTACCCCGAGACGCGTGCGGCGACGGTGCTGGACGAACGGCACGAGTGGCGGGCCGACTGCCCCCTGTTCTCAGTCGGCGGGTACGGCGACCGGCCCACGGTGCGCACCAGCGACCCCGCTCTGGTGGTGGCCGGCGATCTGGTCCGCACCGGTCTCCCGGTCGCCCTCATGGAGCGGGCGGCCACCAGCGGATTCCTCGCCGCCAACGCGCTGCTGGAGCGATGGGGCGTCAGGGGTCAGACCCTGTGGACCGTCCCCGACGCCGGCCGCGGCCCGCTGCCGCGCCGTCTGGCCCGCCTCGGCGGTCCGATGACGTCGTAACCAGAGGGAGGTCACGGACAACAGCCCGGTGAAGACCACCAGAAGGAGCACGGACGCCCACATGGGACGGCTCCCGGGACGCGTCCCCCCTTCCGCGAGCGCGGACAGCGCCCACAGGAAGGCGGCCGTCCCGTAGAAGGTGCGGATCCGGCGCAGTTGCCGCACGGCGGGCAGCGGCAGCAGGTGGTCTTCTCTCGGCGTCATGCCGCCCCGTGTACCCGTATCCCCACGGTTAACCGTCACATGTGGAGAAGGCGCGGCGGTCAGCGTGGCTGAGCGGGGTGCCCCGGCAGGACGGATGCGACGCGAAGGCGTTCGCACCTGTCCGGCCGGGGACCGACGGAAGCCCGACGGAAGCGGGGACCCGCTCCTCAGAGGTCGCGTCGTACCAGGTACGCCGACAGCGCCCGCAGTTCGTCCGCGGCCCCGCCCTCCGACAAGACGTCGGCCAGTGCGGCCTCCGCGGCGGCGATGTGGGCCCGTGCCTCGTCCAGGGCCGCCGTCCGGCCGCCCGCCGCCTCGACGAGCTCGGCCGCCTCCCGCGGGTCGCCCCCCGACCGCAGCAGCACGGCCAGTCTGCGCGCCGCGGAGGACGGGGAGTCGAGCGCGGCGAGTACGGGGAAGGTCTTCTTGCGTTCCCGGAGATCGCCGTGCACGGGTTTGCCGGTGACGTCGGGGTCGCCCCAGATGCCCAGCACGTCGTCGACGATCTGGAACGCCAGGCCGAGACGGCGGCCGACCCGGTCGAGCGCCGAGACGACGGGCGGCGGGCCACCTCCGAGCTGCGCGCCGAGCGCGGCCGCACCGCCGAGCAGCGCCCCGGTCTTGTGCTCGGCCATCGCCAGGTACTCCGCGGGCCGCACCCGTTCGGGCCCCGTCCAGGGGCGCGCGGCGAACAGCAGGTCCTCCGCCTGCCCGTGCACCAGGTCACCGAGCGCCACCGACAGTACGCGAGTCGCGGAGGCACCCGCCTCGGTGGCCGCGAGCGTCTCGACGGCCAGCGCGAACAGGGCGTCGCCCGCGAGCACCGCGGGCCCCGTGCCGTAGGCCTTCCACACGGCGGGGCGACGGCGGCGGGCCGCGTCCCCGTCCATGATGTCGTCGTGCAGCAGCGAGAAGGTGTGCACCAACTCCACCGCGACCGCAGCGGGCACCCCGGTCCGCCCGGCGGCACCCACCGCCTCGGCCCCGAGCACGGCCAGTGCCTGCCGCACCCCCTTGCCCCCGGGCGCGGTGACGGGAGCGCCACCCACCTCGCACCAGCCGAAGGAGTACGCGGCCATCTCGCCCACCCAGGGGTGCATCCGACCGACGGCCTCCACCAGCGCCGGGCGCACCAGCTCGCGGCAGCGTTCCAGCACCAGGGGGACGTCCGTCGGCACCCGCACCGCCGAGGAGACCAGGGTCACCGTGCGACCTCCGCCCGCACACCGCGATCGGCTGCCCGCGCGCGACGAGCCGCCTCGTCGCCGAGACCCGCCCGGCCGCGCGCGGTGCGCTCGGCATGGCGGCCCGGACCGACTTCGGCCTGGTCCCGCAGGCCGAGTTCCTCTCGCGCCCGGGCCACCATCTGCCGCGCGTGCCGTAGCCCGATCCGATCCAACTCCCCTGCCAGATCCTCCAGTTCGGCAGCGGTCTCGACGCGACTCCGGCCGAGCCGGGCGAGGGACTTGGCCAACCCCAGCCTGGCCAGCGCTTCCCCACGCGGCTCGCTCATCTCACGGAACTCCGCGAGCGCCAGCTCGTACGTGTCCCGCGCCTCGGTGTAACGCCCCGCGCGGTAGAGGACGTTGCCACGCATCTTGTGGTTGTAGGCCAGCGCGCTGGAGAGCCGCATCTCGCGGCAGACGGCCTCCGCCTCCGACAGCAGGGCGAGCGCCCGCTCGACGTCCCCGTCCCGTGCCGAGACGATGTCGGCGAGCCCGCGCAGTGCCCAGGCATGCCCGCGTCGGTCGTCGGCGCCCTCGGCTATCGCGGCCGCCTCTTCGAACATCGCGTAGGCACTGTCGTAGGACCCCCGCTGGCGGTGGATCTGCGCGATGCCCTCCAGCGCCCACACCGTGTGCCGCGCCTCCCCCCGCCGACGGGCCTCGGCCAGCAGCTGTTCGTGCAACTGGGCGACGGCCTCGTAGTCGCCCTGGATCCTGCCCGTCTCGGCCAGTCCCGCGAGGGAGTAGCCGCGCACGACGACGTCCCCGCCCCGCTTGCCCATCTCGGCCGCCAGCCCGAGCAGCCGCCGGGCCAGGGCGAACGAGCCGCGTTGCCGGGCCAGCGTGCCGCCGCTCCACAGGGCCCACGCCATCGCTCCCTGGTCCCCCACCGCTCTGGCCGCACGGTAGCTCGCCTTCCACGCCCGGTCGGCCTCCCCGATCTGCCCCAGCCTGCGGTGCGCCTCGGCCACGGCGAGCCCGGAGCGTGCCGCCTCGCCGTGTTCCCCGGCGCGCTCGGCCTCTCTCAACTGCCGTGTGCCGGCGGCCAGTACCTCGGTGAGAGAGGAATTCACGGACAGGGTGGTCAGAGCGCCCTGGTATTCGGGCGCGAAGGCCTTGCCGTACATGGAACCCTTTCGGTGGATGCGCTCTATACACTCTGCGTATACATGTCGTGTATAGGGAGCGAAAATCGACGCCGCCCCAAGGAGTCGGGGCGGCGCCCGTCACCGATCAAGATGCCGTGCACGCCGTGAGGGTTGCTCGTGAGGCGTAGATCACCCCACCCGGCGCCGCAGGAGGCAACCCACCGTCAACCGCCGACGCACAGCGCTCAGTTGGGGTTGCCCGCGTGAGTGAGCGTCGCCCAGGCGTTGAAGTAGTTGTCCGTGCCCGACGGCCTGCGCGCCTCGGTGTACTTCTGGGTATGGGACATGCCGATGCCGAGGCGGTGGTGAAGGGCGTTGAAGGCGACCTCGGTGACGCGGCCGAGCCCCTTGGCGACCGAGCCGCCGCACAGCCAGGAGGGTACGGCGGTGCCGTTCTCGTAGGAGGTGTGGAAGCCGAGGGCGTGGCGCAGCCGGTCCTGGATCCTGGGGTAGAGGTCCTGGCCCTGGATCCGGCTGGTCTCGGCGATGTTCGCGAGGGAGGCGATGCCCCAGCCGGTGTGCCCGAAGTCGCGGCAGGTCTCCTGGGCGAGGCCGTCGGTGAAGGTGCTCTGGCCCTGCCAGTACTTGATGATCTCGGCACTGGTGTCGATGCTGCTGCCGGCGGGCGGCTCGGGCAGGTCACCGTCGCCGTTCAGGTAGACGTACGCCGGTACGCGGGCGAGGTAGGTGCGGACGGCCTTGTCGTAGGCGGCGCGGTCCTCGATGAACACGGAGATGCCCAGCGCCGCCTCGGTCATGACCAGTTCCCAGTTGCCGTTCTTGGTGGACGCGCCGTTGATCACCTCGGGGAGGTACACGTCGCGCAGCATGGTCGCGAACCGGCCCGCGCCCGGCCAGCCACCGTCGTAGGTGTACTTGATGATCTCGGCGGCGCGCGGCCAGGTGGAACCCGCCCAGCCCGTCTGCAGCGGGGCGTTGCTGTTGGTGTGGTCCCTGATCGTCGCGGACCAGGCGTCCATGATCTCGATCGACTTCCTGGCGTACCGGCCGTCCCGGGTGAAGTACCAGGCGAGCGCCTGCGTGTAGGCCGCGATGGCGTCCTGGCGCTCGTCGGTGCAGCCGTTGTTGGGGTTGGAAGACGAACCGCACTCGACGACGGGCCGCGGTTTCGCGACACGCGACAACGAGGCGTAGGAGCTGGCCATCATGGCGTCGTAGGCGGCCTTCCACGGCTGCTGACCCGCCTGCACCTTCGACCGGGCGTGGTCGAGCTGACCCCGGCTCACCAGAACACCGGGATGGGCGAAGGCGGCCGGCGCGGCCGACGCGCGTGGGGCGGGGCCGGTGAGCTGAGCGCTCAACAGCCCTGCCAGCAGGGCGAGTACACCGAGCAGGGCGGTTGTGGTCCGTGGCATCCGATGACCTCTTCCGTTCAGACGTTTCCGTTCAGGAATGAGAACGCCGTTCCGAATGCAGAAGCTTGGTCCAGACCATAGGAATCTATCGTGCGCATGTCAATACAGCCTTTGCGTCCCCGCCGCAGCGCACGCCTTCTAGGCCCTGTCGTCACATTCCCGTCGTCGCCCGAAGGGCGGCCCCGCGGCGTCGCGTGCAGGGCGTCGCGGGGCAGGCGGGAATTCGACGACAGGGCCTAGAAGCGTCCTGAAGATCTTGAAAATGCGCCCGGCTTGCCCTATTTGATGGCGATTGACATTTACCGGCAATCCAGGGTGAGTCGGGCGGCCAGAGCAAGATCTTCAGCGGTCTCCTAGGCGGCCTGTGCGCCGCTCCGTTCCGCGCGGCGGCGGCGTACGGACAGGCGTGAGCCGGACTCGCGGCGGGCCGCGCGGCGCAGCAGGGGGACCGCGAGAAGGAACCCGAACACCGCCCAGGCGGTCAGCACCAGGGCGACCAGGGGGAGTTCCCAGGAGCCGGCCACCTCCGCGGTCCGGGCCGAGTCGGGGAGCAGCGCCGAACGCAGGCCCTGCGCCATCCACTTGAGCGGAAAGACCGCGGCCACCTGCTGGACCGGAACGGGCAGCATGGTGATCGGGAAGACCACTCCGGAGGTGAGCAGGAGCCCCATCGTCGGCAACATGATCAGCGCCAGCGCCTCACGGGGGTTGGGCAGTACGGCGCCGATGGCCGCACCCAGCGGTACGACGGCGAGCAGCCCGAGCGTGGTGACCCACAGCAGCGTCAGCCAGTCGCCCGGCCCTCTCGGCAGCGGCCCGTCCACCAGCAGCGCTCCGGCCGCCAGGAGCAGCGCCAGAGTGCCGACGGCCACGACGACCACCAACAGGCACTTGGCGACGAGGTAGGCCGGTATCCCGCCGGGCGTGGCGCGCAGCCGCAGCAGGGCGCCCTCCTCCCGTTCGGTCACGAGTATCTGCGGGAGGTTGATCAGTCCCACCTGGAACAGCAGATAGGCGGCGAAGCCCGCCAGCACCAGATGGGTCATCGGGATCCGGGTGCCGGGCACGTCGTCGTCGAGGAAGGCCGCGACGAGCAGCGAAACGACGACGTTCGTCAAGTGGCTGAACAACTCCTTGCCGTTGCGCAGGAAGTGCCGCAGTTCGATGCCACCGCGCCGGACCCCGGCGCGCAAGCTGTTCGTCATAGGTGTCGTCCTCATGCGACCCTCGCCTCTCCGTCCGCGCCCGCATCCTCGTCCCCGTCCCCGTCCCTATCCCTGTGCTCGTTCTGGCCCCCGTGCGTGCCGTCGGCCTCCTGGCGCACCATGTGCAGATACGTGTCCTCCAGCGTCGGGCGGCGGACCTCCAGGTCGGCGATCGGGCCGTTCGCGTGCCGGTGGAGTTCCCAGACCAGACGTGAGGGGTCAGCGGTGCGTTCGCGGCGGGAGGTCCCGTCGTCGGCCGTCCAGCGGACCTCCGCCCGGGCAGCGGCGCGCCGGGCCAGTTCGGCGGGCGTCCCACAGGCCCGGATCCGGCCGCCCACCAGCATGGCGATCCGGTCGGCGAGCCGCTCGGCCTCCACGAGGTCGTGGGTGGTGAGCAGGACGGTGACACCCTCGGCGCGGGCCAGCCGTTCCACCAGAAGGTGGAACTCGTGCCGGGCCTCCGGGTCGAATCCTGCCGTCGGCTCGTCAAGGAAGAGGAGTTCGGGGCGGCCGACGATGCCGAGCGCGACGTCCAGCCGCCGGCGCTGGCCGCCGGACAGCCGGTCCACCTGCCGCCCGGCCTGCTCGCTGAGACCGACCAGGGCCAGCAGTTCGGCCGGGTCCCGCGGGTCGGGGTAGTACTCTGCGAAGTGCCCCAGCAACTCGGCGACCCGCCAGCGGCCATGGTCGCGCCAGGACTGCAGGACCAGTCCGATCCGGCCGCGCCACGTGTCGTCGCCCCGCTCCGGGTCCGCGCCGAGGACGCTCACCTCGCCGCCGGAACGCCGCCTGAAGCCCTCCAGGATCTCGACGGTGGTGGTCTTCCCCGCGCCGTTGGGTCCGAGCAGCGCGAAGACCTCGCCGCGGTGGATGTCCAGGTCGACGCCGTGGAGGACGTCCGTGTCGCCGTACGTCATCGTCATGTCGCGCGCGTGGACGACCGGCCGGGCGGCTGTGTGCTCCTGCGTCATCGGCCCGCCCCCGAGTGGCGTCGCTGTCCTGACGGCGCTTCGGAAGTCACCGGGGCACCCGCGCCCTCGACGATGGCCCGGAGCGCCGCGACGTGCCCCTCGAAGGCGGTGCGGCCCCGGTCGGTCAGCCGGACCCTGGTGCGCCGCTTGCGGCCGCCGCCCTCCTTCTGCAGCTCCAGGTAGCCGGCCTCCTCCAGGGTGTGCAGCTGTTTGGAGAGCGCCGAGTCGCTGAGCGAGAGGCTGTCGCGGACGAACGCGAAGTCCGCCCATTCGGTGGCGGCGAGCAGCGCGACCACCGACAGCCGGGTCGCGGGGTGGATCAGCTCGTCGAAGCCGGCTGGGGTGCTCATCGGCCCGCCTCCTCGTCGGCCGCCGGTTCGCCGCCGCGCCGCACCGAGTCGGCCGCCCACCGGTTGGCCGGACCGAGGGAGAGCACGTACACGGTCACCGCGGCCGTGGCCTGGAGGGGGCCGGCGTAGATCGGCTCCAGCGACTCGGTCAGGTGGTCCGCCAGCACGATCGTCCCGCCGACCAGCACCGCCGCCGCACCGAACGCGGCCCACATGCGCCCGGGGCAGCGGGTGTGGTGCAGTCGCATCCGGCTCCTGCGGCTGCTCATCACGACCAGCAGGCCCAACAGGCCAGCATAGGCGGCCATGAACAGTCCGACGCCCCACTGGGGCAGGTCCATGCCCACTCCGGCGAGGAACACCCACATGAGCGCGGCCGTGCCGTAGGTCATGCGGCGCCCGCCGGACACGGTGTGCTCGAACTCGTCGTACACCCGCTCCTGCGGCACTCGGATGCGTTGCAGATCCCTCCACGCCTGTTCGGCGTCCACCGGCATGCCCACGTCACTCGCCCCTCCCACGCCAACTCGTCTTTCCTATACGGAAAGTTACCTCCCGACTTTCCCGGTGGGCAAGTCGGGAGCACGTCACGTTCGGCGTGTGCGGGACGTTCGGCGGGCCACCGGTGTCATTTCACGGATCCCGCCATCACCCCCTGGACGAAGTGCCGTTGGAAGGCGAAGAACACGGCGACCGGCACGATCAGGGACAGGAAGGCCCCCGGCGCCAGTACGTCAATGTTGCTGCCGAACTGCCTTATCTGCGACTGGAGTTCCACGGTCAGCGGCTGTGCCGAGCTGTCGGCGAACAGGAGGGCCACCAGCATGTCGTTCCACACCCACAGGAACTGGAAGATGGCGAGACTGGCGAGGGCCGGCCGTCCCACGGGCAGGACGAGACGGGTGAAGATGCGCCACTCCCCGCCACCGTCCATGCGGGCCGCCTCCAGCATCTCCTTCGGCATCTCGGCGAAGTAGTTCCGCAGCAGGAAGATCGCGAACGGCAGACCGTAGGAGACGTGGAAGAGGACGACTCCCGGGATGGTGCCGAACAGCCCGAGCTGACCGAAGAGTTTGGCCACCGGCAGCAGGCCGATCTGCACCGGCACCACCAACAGGGCGACCACGAGCAGGAAGAGCGGGTCGCGGCCGGGGAAGTCCAGCCAGGCGAAGGCGTATCCGGCGAGGGCCGCGATGACGACGACGAGGACCGTCGTGGGCACCGAGATCAGGACCGTGTTCCAGAACGCCTGGGTGATGCCCGCGTTGCCCAGCAGCGCGGAGTAGTTGTCGAAGGACAGCTGACCGGGGCTGGTGAGCGCCGTCCACCAGCCGCCCCTGGCCGTGTCCTCGGTGGATCTCAGGGAGGACAGCAGCAGTCCGGCGAGCGGGGTGAGCCAGATCAGGCCGACGACCACGAGGAAGGCCTGGACGAGACTGTTGCCGAGCGCCCGCCTGAGAGCGGTGACGTTCATCGCTGACTCCCTTTGAAGCGGCGGACGTTGAAGACCATCGCGGGGACGACGAGCAGCAGGAGCAGGACGCCGAGCGCGCTGCCGAGCCCCTGGTCGTTGCCGCCGCCGAAGGACACCAGCCACATCTGGGTGGCGAGCACGGTGGCGTCCTCCTGCACCGGTCCCGGCGCGATGATGTAGACGAGGTCGAAGACCTTCATCACGTTGATGACGAGGGTCACGAAGACCACGGTCAGCACGGGGGCCAGCAGTGGCACGGTGATCCGGCGGAACACCTGCCACTCGTTGGCGCCGTCCATCCGCGCCGCCTCCAGAGTGTCCCGGGGCAGGGTGGACAGGCCCGCGCCGATGAGCACCATCGCGAAGCCGGTCCAGATCCACAGGTAGGCGCCGATGACGGCCGGGGTGACGAGCGTCGGACCGAGCCAGGAGATGCCCTCGTAGGGCGGGGCGAAGTTCGAGCCGGGGAGCGTGACGGTGTAGGCGCCGGCCTCCAGGCCGGGGAAGCGGAAGGAGCCGTCGGCCGCCGTGGTCGTGCTCGCGACCGTCCTCCCTTCCCGCTCCGCCTCGACCGTCATCGCCGGCAGTCCGCTCTCCCGGCGGTCCACCGCGCCCTGCTTCCCGCCTCCGCCGGGGGTGAAGTCCAGGTAGACGACGCCGCGCACTTCGCCGGGGCCCGCCGCGCGGGCCGCCGCGGCGTGGGCGGGTTCGGCGCCTTCGAGGTCCTTCTGCGCGACGCCGACCAGCCCGAGGGCGACCGTGTCGCCCGGCGAGACGGTCGCGGTCGTGCGGTACGAGCCGTCGGCGCCCTCCGTGAGGCCCTGGCCGTCACGGGCGCGGGCCGTGGGGTACGAGGAGGCGTCCCGGAAGACGTCGTGGACGCCGACGACCGCCGCGTTGAGGACGCCCTTGTCGGGGTCCTCGTCGTAGGCGAGCCGGAAGATGATGCCGGCGGCAAGGAAGGAGACGGCCATCGGCATGAAGAGCAGCAGCTTGAACGCCGTGGCCCAGCGGACCTTCTCCACCAGTACGGCGAGGATCAGCCCCAGCCCGGTGAGCAGGGCGGGCGCCACCACGACCCACACGGTGGTGTTCCGCACGGCCTTGAGGGTGGCCGGGTCGCGGAACATCTCGGTGTAGTTGTCGCCGCCCACGAACCGGGTGCCGGAGGCGTCGAAGAAGCTGCGGCCGACCGAGAACAGCACCGGGTAGAGGACGAGGGCGCCGAGCAGGACCAGCGCGGGAAGGACGAAGAGCAGGGCGACGGTCCGGCCCCGCCGCCGGGCGCGCCGCCGGGGGGCGGCGCTTCCGGCGGCGGGCGCGGGCGCCACCTTCGTGAGTGTGGCGGTCATCCCGGTCAGCCCTTGTATGCCTTGGCCGCGGCGTTCTCCAGCTGGGCCGCGGTCGCCCGCGGGTCGGACGGGTCGCGCAGGAAGTCCTGGAGGATCTTCCACTCCCCCGCGCCCTTCGTGCCGCCGAACGCGGCCGGTGCCTGGTCGGACATGTCGAAGCGGACCGAATCCCCGGCCGAGATCAGGGACTCGGCGGTCGTCCGGGTGACGTCGTCGCCGTAGGAGGAGAGGTCGAGTCCCTTGTTCGGGGAGAGGAAGCCACCCGCCTCCGCCCACACGGCGGCGGCCTCGGGGGTCGCCAGGTATTCCAGGAGGGCCATGCCGGCCTCGGTGTTCTTGCCGTCCTTCAGGACGACGGCAGCGTCGCCGCCACTGACCACGGGCGCCTTCCCCCCGCCGACCGGCGGGAAGGGGAAGAAGTTCGCGTCCTCTCCGATCTTCCGGCCGAACTGGTCCTTCGCGATTCCGGCGACGAAGTCGCCCTCGTAGACCATGCCGGCCTCGGGCTCGGGGCCGAACACCTTCTCGACGGAGCCGGGGAAGTCGGTGTTGAGGGCGCCCTTCTGTCCGCCGGCCAGGAGCTGCTTGTCCTCGAAGAGGTCACCGAGGGTGGTGAGCGCGTCGACCACGCTCCGGTCGGTCCACTTCAGCTCGTGCGCGGCGAGGGCGTCGTACTTCTCGGGGCCGGCCTGGGAGAGGTAGACGTTCTCGAACCAGTCGGTGAGCGTCCAGCCGTCCTGTCCGGCGACGGAGAACGCGGCGAGGCCCGAGTCGGAGACGGTCCGCCCCGCCTTCAGCATCTCCTCGTACGACTTCGGCGGCTGGACGCCCGCCTGGTCGAGGGCGTCGGGGCTGTACCAGACGGTCGACTTGTGGGCCGCCTTGAAGTACAGGCCGTACAGGGTGCCGTCGACGCTGCCGTAGTCCTTCCAGACCTCGGCGTAGTCGGCGTCGACGGACTTGGCGGCGGTCGCGGACAGCGGCTTGAGCCAGCCCGCCTCGGCGAACTGCTGGAGCACGCCGACCTGCGGGACCATCACCACGTCGGGGGCGTTGCCACCCTCGATCTTGCTGCCGACGACGGTGGAGACGTTGTCGCCGGTGGACACGAACTGCGTCCTGGCGCCGGTCTTCTCGGTGAAGGCGTCCAGGACCTTCTGGAAGTTCTTCTGCTCGGCGCCGGACCAGACGCCGGCCACGGAGACGGTCCGGCCGCTCAGCGGCTTGTCACCGCCGCCCGCCGAGACGGGGTCGCCGCCTCCGCAGGCGGTCGCGCCGAGCGCCAGCGTGAGGACGAGGGCGGTACAGCTCGCGGGCAGGGTGGTACGTGGTCGCATCATCGTCGATGTCCCTTCGGAAGGTGGTGAAGCGGAAGGTGATGGAGCGGACGGCCAGGACGGGTCGGTCCGGTGGGGGAGGCCGGGGGGGGGGTGCGGGGGTTCAGGAATCGGTGTCGTCGCCGATCCACCAGGCGGCCGTGGCGCCGGGGAGGACCCCGGCCGGGCAGGGGCCGCTGGACAGCAGAGGGGTGCCGGAGACGGGTGCCGGCTCGGGCGCCGTACCGAAGTTGACGGCGCAGACCAGGCCGTCGCCGCGGACGAAGCCGAGGACTCCGGGCGGGGTGTCCAGCCAGCGCAGCGTGCCCTCGCCCAACTGGGGTAGGGCGGCGCGCAGTTGCAGTCCGTCGCGGTACAGGTGCCAGAAGGAGCGGGTGTCGGCGAGGGCCCGGTCGGTGGCGTACTCGGCGAAGTACTCGGGCTGCGGCAGCCAGGGCTTGGCGCCCTCCACCCCGGAGGTGAAGCCGAAGGGCGAGGCCTGCCCGGACCACGGCAGCGGGACCCGGCAGCCGTCGCGGATGCGGGCGCGGCTTCCGGTGCGGCGGAAGATCGGGTCGGTGAGCACGTCGTCGGGCAGGTCGACCACCTCGGGCAGGCCCAGCTCCTCGCCCTGGTAGATGTACGCCGCGCCGGGCAGCGCCAGCATCAGCAGGGCCGCCGCGCGGGCGCGGGCGGCGCCGAGACCGCTGCCCTCGGTGGCCGGTTCGCCGTAGCGGGTGACGGTGCGGACCTGGTCGTGGTTGTTCAGGACCCAGGTGACGGTCGAGCCGGTGCCGGCGATGTCCTGCATGGCCTCGGTGATGACCTTGCGGAAGGCGTCGGCGTCCCAGGAGGCGCTGAGCAGGTCGAAGAAGAAGGCCTGGTGCAGTTCGTCGGGGCGGACGTAGCGGGCGTGTTCGCGTGCCGTCGGGACGGAGACCTCGCCGACCAGGAGCCGCTCACGGCCGTCTCGGGCGGTGTATTCCTCGCACACCGCGCGCCAGTGTCGCCACACGTCGTGGACCTCGGGCTGGTTCCAGGCGAGCGGGTTGACCGAGTCACGGGTGCGGGCGTCGGCCTCGGGGTCCGGCGAGTCGGGCAGCTCGGGGTGCTTGAACAGCCCCGCGGCGACGTCGATACGGAAGCCGTCGACGCCCCGGTCGAGCCAGAAGCGCAGGACGCCGTCGAAGTACGCGCCGACCTCGGCGTCGCGCCAGTTCCAGTCGGGCTGCTCGGGCGTGAACATGTGCAGGTACCACTGGCCGGCGCTGCCGTCGGCCTCCGTGACGCGGGACCAGGCGGGTCCGCCGAACATGGCGTGCCAGTTGTTGGGCGGCTCTGCCCCGTCCGGTCCCCGCCCGTCGGCGAAGTGGAAGCGGCCCCGGGCCCGGCTGCCGGGCGGCGCGGCGAGCGCCTCGCGGAACCAGGGGTGCTCGCTGGAGCAGTGGTTGGGCACGATGTCGAGCAGGATCTTGATGCCCAGCCGCCGGGCGTCCGCCACCAGCAGGTCGAACTCGGCGAGGTCACCGAAGAGCGGGTCGACGTCGCGGTAGTCGGCGACGTCGTAGCCGTGGTCGTGCTGCGGCGACGGGTAGAAGGGGCTCAGCCAGATCCCGTCCACGCCCAGCTTCCTCAGGTACGGCAGCCCGGCCCGGACGCCGGCGAGATCGCCGACGCCGTCGCCCGTGCTGTCCAGGAAGCTGCGGACGTACACCTGGTAGATCACTGCGTCGCGCCACCAGCGACGTGTGTCGATGTGCTTGGAGCTCACCCGTTGACCTGTCTGTGCGACCTGACGGTTATGCATGCATGTTAGGTAGGCATGTCACGCAGGTGTCAACGAGTTGACGGAAGCTACCGGGCAGTTGGGGCTTTAAATGCGGACTTATCGGGGCATCCAGGCGCCATGCGAGATCGCCGCGTTACTTAACATGTAACTAGGGAAGCCCGCAGGAAGTACGCGGAGGACTAGCCCTGGGAGATGGCGGCGAGTTCGCGGGTCAGCCGCCGCACCGTCTCCTCGGGCGTCCGGTGCCCGGCCATCGCGTCGTGCACGACCGCCTGGACGACCATGCTGACCTGGTCGTACCGCGGGCTCTTCGGACGTGGCGCGGCCGTGAGGATGCTCGCGCGCAGCGTCGGCAGGTACGGGAACCTGCGCACCAGTTCCGGGTCCTCGTACAGCTCCGCGCGTACGGGAGGCAGCGCGCCCCGGGTGAGGACCTGCCGCTGGACGCGCTCGCCGGTGAGGTACGCGATCAGGCGCGCGGCGGTGTCGGGGTGCTCGGCGTGGGCGCTGACGGCCAGGTTGGAGCCGCCGAGCACACTGGTCCCGGGCCCATCGGGGCCCGGCAGCGGCACGGCGCCGACCTTCCCGGCGACCGCGGAGCCCCGGGCGGAGGCGCTGACGTAGGCGTAGGGCCAGTTGCGCAAGAAGAGCAGCCGGCCGTCCTGGAACGCCTGCCGGGACTCCTCCTCCTTGTACTCCAGCGCTTCCCGGGGGATCCAGCCCTCGCGCACACCGCGAGCGAGGAAGCCGATGCCCTCGCGGGCCGCCGAGCCGACGGTGACGCGTTGGCCCTCGTCGCCGAGGATGGTGCCGCCCGCCGAGTACACGGCCTCGGCCGCGTTGACGGTGAGGCCCTCGTAGGGCAGGAACTGGCCCGCGTAGCCGTCCAGTCCATACCGGGGCGCGATCGTCTTCGCATAGCGTTCCAGCTCGGCCCAGGTGCGGGGCGGCGGCAGGCCCTCCCGCGCAAGGACGTCCGAGCGGTACAGGAGCAGACCCGCGTTGGTGACGTACGGGACGGCGTGGAGCCGGCCGTCGTACGTGGCCGTGTCCACGACCGGCGGGAGGAAGCTGCCGAGCGGGAAGCGGTTCCTCGGCAGCGGGCGGATCCAGTCGGCGGCCGCGAACTCCGAGGTCCACGTGACGTCGATGTTGAGGACGTCGAAGCGGCCGCGTTCGCCCGCCCGCAGATCGGTGATCATCTGGGCGCGGGTCTCGTCGGCGGAGTCCGGCAGCTCGACGAGGGTGACCTTCTCCCCGGGGTGAGCGCGGTTCCAGCCCTGGAGGAGGGGGCCGAGATAGCCGGTGAGGTCGCCCGCGGTGGCGAGGGTCAGCGGACCCCGGCCTCTGAGGCCGCCGTCGGCCTGGGCGCCGGAGGCGCCGTAACCGGCCAGAACGACCGCGAGGACGAGGAGGCCCCTACCGGCGGCGCGTATCCACCGCATAGGTTCCTCCCTGTACACCGGCACCGGGCACCTTCGCCCGGAGTCAGAGGCCATGTATACCTGTTAGGTATGGGCGATACTAGGGCCTGGAACACAATACGAGGCTGCGAGGAGGACAGCTCGAGTGCGCCTGCCCCTCCTGGCCCTGCTGGCGCGCGGCCCGGCCCATGGCTACGAGCTCAAGCAGGACCTTGAGCAACTGCTGGGCGCCGCGTACCCTCAGCCGAACGTCGGCCAGATCTATGTGACCCTCGGCCGCCTCGAGAAGTCGGGCCTGATCGAGGGCGAGGAGGTCGAGCAGTCGAGCCGGCCCAACAAGAAGATCTACCACCTCACCGACGCCGGGCGGGAGGCGCTGCGCGCCTGGTTCGAGGAGGCGGCGGACGAGCCGCGAGTCCGGGACGAGTTCTTCATGAAGCTCGCGCTCGCCCCGCGGACCGGTCTCGCCGACCAGATCGCCCTGATCAACAGACAACGGCGCCACTACCTGAACACCATGCGCAATCTGTCGAAGCTCTCCACAGCCGAGAACGGCCGGGACAACCGTGTCTCCCGGCTGCTGATCGAGGGCGCCATGCTGCACCTCCAGGCCGACCTCGACTGGCTGGAGCGCTGCCAGGAGGAGCTGGAGGAGCCCGGGTGAGCGACGCCCCCATCCCTGTGCTGCGGGCCGAGGGCCTCGTCAAGACCCATCACGGGCAGGGCGCGCCCGCCCATGCCGTACGCGGGGTGGACCTGTGCGTACGGCAGGGCGAGTTCGTGGCCGTCACCGGCCCCTCCGGGGCGGGCAAGTCGACGCTGCTGCATCTGCTCGGCGGACTGCAGCGGCCGGACAGCGGCAGCATCTGGCTGGGCGGCGAGCGCACGGACGACTACGGCGAGGCGCGCTGGGCCGTCGAGCGCCGGCGCCGGATCGGCATCGTGTTCCAGTTCTTCAACCTGGTCTCCGACCTGTCCGTCGCGGACAACGTGGAACTTCCGGCACTGCTGGCCGGGGTCTCCGCCAAGAAGGCGCGCACCGAGCGCGAGGAGCTGCTGGCGGAGCTGGGGCTCACGGGCAAGGAGCGCAGCATGCCGGGCGAACTGTCCGGCGGCGAGCAGCAGCGCGTCGCGCTCGCCCGCGCCCTGGTGAACCATCCTCCGCTGCTGCTGGCCGACGAGCCCGCGGGCAGCCTGGACAGCAAGGGGACCCGTGAGGTGACGCGGGTGCTGTCCCGTTTCCACCGGCGGGGGCAGACGATCCTCCTGGTCACGCACGACGCCCGGCTCGCGAGCGCGGCGGACCGGGTCATCAGCTTCTTCGACGGCCGCATAGCCGACGACGTCGAGCTGGACGGCACGCCGACGCCCGGCGCGGGGGTGCCCGCCGTGCTGGAGCTGAAGGACTGACCGATGCGAGCCATGTTGCGCTGGGCGCACTCGGACCTGCGGACCCATCGCGGCGAGGCGCTGTTCCTGGTCCTCGCCACCGTCGGCATCGTCACCTCCCTGCTGCTGGCGGCGGCCCTCTTCGGCTACGCCACCAACCCCTGGCAGCGTGTCTTCACGCAGTCCCGGGGCGCCCATGTGTGGATCCACACCGCCGCCTCCGCCGAGGCCTCCGACCTCACCGCGCTGGAGGACCTGGACGGGGTAGAGGCCGTCGCGGGCCCCTACCCCACCGCCGCCACCACGCTCGCCTCCCGTGGCACACGCGCCTCGGTCGAGCTGCGCGGCACCGGCGAGCGGCCCGTCACCGGCCGCCCGCTGCTCACCTCCGGACGCTGGCTGGATCCCGACAGGCCGGACGGGGTGGTACTGGAGAGCGGCCTCGCCCAGGCACTGCTGGCCGGTCCCGGGGACGTCCTCACCCTGCCGGGCGACGGCAGGACACTGACCGTCCTCGGTGTCGCCGACAGCGCCGAGCCCGGTTACCGCAAGGGCGAGCGGCCCGGAGTGGTGTGGGCGGCGCCCGCCGTCCTGCCCCGTTCCGGCCCCGGGTCCGGCGACGGCCAGGTGATCGGGCTGCGGCTGACCGACCCGGACGCCACCGACTACGCCGTCCAGCGGGCCGTCACCCTGCTCGGGGCCGGCGCCGTCAGCGAGGTCTCCTCCTGGCAGCAGGCCCGGTCCGAGGCCCAGGGCGACGACCGGCTGCTCGGCCAGGTGCTGGGGCTCTTCGGGCTGGGCGCGCTGGTCGCCGCGGGACTCGCCGTGCACGGGGCGATCGGCACCCGGGTCCGGGGGCACCTGCGGGACATCTCGATCCTGAAGGCGATCGGGTTCACCCCGGGCCAGCTGGTGCGTGTCTTCCTGCTTCAGCACCTCGCCTACGCCTTGCTGGGGGCCGTGGCCGCGGCGGTGCTCACCGAGGCGCTGGCGCCCCGGCTGCCGGGCCGGCTCGGGGACGCGGTCGATGTGTGGCAGGGCCTGCCGGGGCACACGACGGCCCTCGTCGTGGTGCCGGTGGCGGTGGTGCTGTTCATCGGCGCGACCACCGGCCTCGCGGCCTGGCGGGCGGGGCGGGTCCCGCCGGTACCGGTACCCCGTGCCGCCCTGCCGGCCGGCGGGCCGCTGTCCGCGCCGGCACGCCGGGCGCTCGCCCTGCGGCTGCCGCCCGCGCTGGTGCTCGGCTGGCACAAGGCGTTCACCCGCCGTCCGCGCACCCTGGCCACCGTCGGGCGGCTCGCGCTGCCGTTGACGCTGATCGTGGTGGCGATGAGCGCGTGGACGACCATCGACCGCTTCCACGGCCACCCGGAGCGGATGGGCCTGCCCGCCGCGCTGACCGTGCGTGCCGACGACGGTGCGAACGCCGCCGCCACGCAAGCTCTCCTGGCCCGTCATCCGGACGTGACCGCCGTCCACCCCGGGGTCGAGGTGGCCGCCCTGGTGCCGGGCCAGACGGCGACGATCGCGCTGCGCGGCCTCGGCACGGACGCGGACCCCTTCCCTTTCACGCTCGCCGAGGGCCGTACCGCCCGGGGACCCGACGAGGCGGTGGCCGGGCAGGGGCTGCTGGACCTGCTGGACGTGCGCGTGGGCGACTGGGTGCGCATGACGGTGGGCGGCCGGCCGCAGATCCTGCACATCGTGGGCCGCAGCATCGAACCGGACAACGCCGGCCGCGTCATCTCCACCTCCCTGGACACGCTCCGGGAGAACGACCCCGCACTCCGCTCCACGCTCTACCAGCTGCGGCTGCGCCCCGACGCCGATCCGCAGGCGGTCGCGGCCGATCTGACCGGCGCGGTGGGCCGAGGACAGTTGGAGGCGCACGCCGTGACGAACCCCGCCGACGGCCTCTCGCCGCTGCGGGGTGTCGTCATCGGCCTGCTGGGCGTTCTCGCGCTGATCGGTCTGGTCGAGCTGCTGACCGTCATCGGCGGCACGGTGCGCGAGAGCGAACGGGACCTGCTGGCGCTCAAGGCGGCCGGGCTGTCACCGCGGCAGATCACCGCTATCACCGTGACCGCCACGGGCTGCACCGCCCTGGCCGCGCTCACTGTCGCCCTGGCCCTGGGGCTCCCCCTCGCACGATGGCTGATCGACGCGCAGGGCAGGTCGAGCGGCATCGGGGCCGGCATCGCGCAGGGGCCCTCCCTCCTGGCGTTGTCCGCCTTCGGTGCGGCGGCGCTGCTGGGGGCACTGGCCCTGGCCGCCGTACCCGCGTCCCGCGCGTCCCGCCGACGCCTCGCGGACACGCTGAGCGCGGTGGCGTAGCGGAACGCACGCAGACACCCGGACCTCTGATCCCGCCCTCCGAACCCCGGCCTCCCGACCCCGCGGCTTCCCGGTCGCCTGTCGTCACGGTCAGAGAAAGCGGCGGATGGGCTGTACCGCGGTCTCCCGGGCCCTCTGCAGGAGGGAGCGTCGCTTCCACCGGCCGGGCAGGATGGCGTCGCTCGACGCGATGTCCGCCTCGAAGTGCGCGTCGAGGGCACGGGTGAACTCCTCGTCGAGCACGGCCAGCATGAGCTCCTCGTCGTGGTCGAGGGAGCGGCGGTTGAAGTTGGTCGAACCGATCAGCGCGGCGACGCGGTCGACGGTGACGACCTTCGCGTGCATCATCGTCGGCCGGTACTGGTGGATCCTCACTCCGCAGGCGATCAGGTCGTCGTAGTAGTGCTGACCGGCCAACTGGCAGACCCGCTTGTCGGTGTGCCGACCCGGCAGGAGGATCTCCACCTCCACCCCGCGCCGGGCGCTGGCGCACAGCAGATCCACGAAGTACGCGTCCGGCGAGAAGTAGGCGGTGGCCAGGCGGAAGCGTTCCTCGGCGGACTCCAGCATGACGCGCATCAGGGTCTGCATGTCCTGCCAGCCGAGGCTGGCCGAGCCGCGCACGACCTGGACGATCGCCTCGCCCTGCGGGCGGTGCTCGATGAACCGGTCCCGTTCGTCGAAGAGTTCGTCGTGGCACTCGGCCCAGTTCTGCGCGAACGCCGCGGCTATGCCGTCGACCGCGGGCCCGCGGACCTCGACGTGCGTGTCGCGCCACTCGTTCTCGTCACGCGCGTCACCGCACCATTCCTGGGCGATGCCCACCCCGCCTGTGAACGCCGTCTCCTCGTCGACGACGAGGACCTTGCGGTGGCAGCGGTGGTTCTGTTTGAGCGGTGAGAGATACAGCGGCTTACGGAACCAGGCCACCTGAACACCGGCCCGCTCCATCGTCTCCAGTTGCTCGGTCTCGATCAGCCGGCTGCCGAACCCGTCCAGGAGGAGCCGTACCCGCACCCCGGCGCGGGCCCGCTCCGCGAGCGCCTGGGCGAACTCGCGGGCGATGTCCCCCCTCCAGTACACGAACGTCATCATGTCCACCGTGTGCCGGGCACGACGGATCGCGCCCACCATCGCGGCGAAGATCTCGTCCCCGTTGCGCAGCGGGGTGAGCGCGTTGCCCTCGGTCGCCGCGACTCCTATCAGCCGTTCCAGCCGGCGGCGCAGGCGCAGGACGCGGTACTCCACGGACGGCGTGCCGGGGCCTTCGCGGAGCCGGGGAGCCGACTCGGGCGTTGGTCTTGCACCGGTCGTGTCTCGCGTGCGGGTCATGACAGTCGGCATCTCGCCCGTGTCACCATCGGTGCCAGCGGCCACGGCCACCACCGGCGTGGGTGGAGCGCATCACGAAGCCCAGCAGCCACAGCACCAGGACGACGAGAGCCACCCACCACAGCACTTCGAGGGCGAAACCCGCACCGAAGAGGATCACGGCGAGAAGCAGAACCAGAAGCAGGGGAACCATTGTCATCAACCTCCTGCACCCTCGTTTGCCCTGTCAATGCTTCACCAATCCCCCATCTTTCCTTGTTTGTGAAGGCACAACTGGGGCACGGGGGGCTCTCATTCGGGATTGCCGTGCCAGTCCAGCACCAGGACCGTGGCGTCGTCCTTGAGGTGGCCGTGACAGGCGTCGAGCACGGCGGCGGTCAGGCTGCGGACGACTTCCCTCGGATGCAGATCGTGGGTGTCCTTCAGGACCGAGGCCAGATCGGCGGCCGCCGCGCCGCGGTCCTGCATCCCGTCGGTGAGCAGGACCAGGCGGTCGCCGGGGCGCAGCCGCAGTTCCTGTACGCGGTAGGGGACGGGGGCAGACACTCCGAAGGGCAGGTTGACGGCGAGTGCGACCTCTTCGACGGTGCCGTCACGCAGCCGCAGCGGCCAGGGGTGTCCGGCGTTGACCAGTTCGCACAGGCCTGTCGCCAGTTCGACGCAGAGCAACTGCCCGGTGGCCAGGCCCCGGCTGTGGCGCAACAGGGCCTGGTGGGCGTGCTCGGCCTGGGCGAGGGCGTCACAGCCGCTGCGGCGCGCCTGTCGTAGCGCGCCGACCAACAACGTGGCGAGCAGGGCGGACTGGGTGTCGTGGCCCATGGCGTCGGTGATGGACAGGTGCAGGGTGTCTCGGTCGAGCGTGTAGTCGTAGGTGTCGCCCCCGATGTCGTCGGCCGGGACGAGCCCGGCCGCGAGGGTGAACTGGGCCGCCTCGCAGCAGGGGGACGAGGGCAGCAGTTGGTGCTGGATCTCGGCGGCCAGACTGGTGCGGGTGGTCCGTCTGCCCAGGTGGTACAGATCGGTGAAGCGGCGGTCCGTGACGATGATGTAGGCCAACGCGTGGGCCGCGTCGCGAACCTGCCGGAGCACGGTGTCCGCGGTGTGCTGCAGGGTCACTTCCAGGAGGCCGATGCAGTCGCCGCGGTTGGTGACCGGCGTGATGACGCGCTGTCCGCCCTGTCCGTCCGAATCCATGTGCTGGCGCTGGCTCCGCAGTACGTCGCCGTAGACGCTGCCGTGCAGATCGATCGGCTCGGTCCGGTACACGCACTCGTCCGCGGGCGCGGGGAGCCGTACCAGCCGCTGTCCCATGAGGTCGACGAACAGAAACGACACACCCTCCGCGCCCAGCCGCTTCTGCAGATCGTGCGCCACCACTTCGACGGAATCGCCGGGCGGGGCCGCCTCCGCAGCGGCCAACAACTCACCCAGTTCCAGGTCTGCACCTTCCACGACAACCTCCGATCGGTTGCCGCACCTTCTTCCCCGAGTTTTAGTGACATCACCCGACGCGCCCACGAGAAGGCGGTCACAGCCCGCGTCACGCGCGCTGCCGTGGTGCGCCTACTCCGCGGGAACGCCGTACGAGCTCAACGCCGTCGTGGGACGTTTCGATCTGCTCAGGAGCGGGACCGCCGGGATGCGGGACGCGGATGTCGTCCCGCTCCGCCGGGGCATGGGGCTGGTTGTCAATGCCGCGCTCGCCCTGATCGATGTCGTGGTGGAGGGCGCTGAAGAGGCGGGCCGTCACGACCTGTTCCAGGAGCTGGGGCTCGGCCGGGAACAGGACATGGGCGGCTGGCGGTCGGCCGGCCGGACCGCTCGGTGGGCGGCCACCTACGACGAGTGGCATCGACGGCAGTCGGCGGAGCGCGAGCAAGCGGCGCGTGCCGCTGCGGAGTTCGAGAGGTGCAGGAGGCTCCCCGACGTCCCGGTGGCGCTGGACAGCAAGGCGATCATGGAGCTGCTGGGACTGCCCCCGGGCCCGCTGATCGGTGCGGCCACTCGCCATCTGCAGGATCTGCATCTCGCACGCGGCCCGTTGTCACGGAAAGAGGCCCGGACTCTGCTGCGGACCTGGGCCGCGGAGCAGGATGCGGGGCGCCGCGACGGCCGAACTCACGTGCTGCCGTAACGAGGAGGAACCAGTCTCGGCCCAGCGGGGTCTACTTCTTGCCACGTTCCCTATTCTTGCTCCGCCCACGGGGGCTTGGCGGATTTCGAGCGCTCGGTCCCCGCGACTCGTCGGGAGCGGGCGGAATACCTCACATGGACCGAAGGGGAAGCGGTGGAGACGACGAGTACGAGGGTGCGGCACGGCACCATAGCTCCTGTCACCGCGGCGCGTTGGGCGCTGTGGACGTTCGTCGTGGTCAACCTGGCGATCGTCGAGATCCTGTTCATCACCACGGGCACGGGCAAGAACGGGGTGCTCACGGTCGCCAAGTTCTTCGGTCTGCACGCCGCCGTGCTGATGCTGTTCCAGCTGCTGCTCGTCGCCCGGTTGCCGTGGCTCGACCGTCGTATCGGCATGGACCGGCTGACGGTGTGGCACCGGTGGGTCGGCTTCACCCTGCTGTGGACGCTCCTCACCCACGCCGTGCTGGTGGTGCTGGGCTACGCGAGGCTCGACGACGCGTCGATGGCGAAGACCTTCTTCGCGCTGGCCGGGGTGCCGGCCTCCCTGCTCGGGATGCTGGCCGCGGCGATCGTGGTCGTGGTCGCCGCGGTCTCCGCCCGTGCGGTGCGCCGGCGGCTGCGGTACGAGACCTGGCACGGCCTGCATCTGCTGCTGTACGTGGCGCTGGGGCTGGCGTTCGTCCACCAGTTGCTGGAGACCACGACGTTCGCCTCCTCCGCGTTCGCGTGGGCCTACTGGTGGGCCCTGTGGCTGTTCGCGTTCGGCGCCCTGGTCGCGGGCCGGTTCGTCCTGCCCGTGTGGCGCAACGCCTACCACCGGTTCCAGGTCGCGGCGGTCGTACCGGAATCGGACGACGTGGTGTCGGTGCACGTCACCGGCCGCCACCTCGACCGACTGCCGGCCCGGGCCGGCCAGTTCTGCGTCTGGCGGTTCCCCGGACACAACCACTGGTGGCTGGCCAATCCGTTCTCGCTGTCGGCGGCGCCCGACGGCCGGACGCTGCGACTGACCGCCAAGGCGGTCGGCAGCGGCAGCGCCGGACTGCGCGAACTCCCGGTGGGGAGCCGCGCGTTCGTCGAGGGGCCGTACGGTGCCTTCACCTCGCTGCACCGGACTCGGCCCGATGCCCTGCTGATCGCGGGCGGAGTGGGAATCACCCCCGTCCGTTCCCTGCTGGAGGAGGAGGCGACCGGTGACGTGGTCGTGCTCTACCGGGTGCGCAGCGAGAGGGACGCCGTGCTGGTCGACGAGGTACGGGCGCTGGTCGCGGCCCGCGGCGGGCGACTGCACCTGCTGACCGGTCGCAGGGGTGAGGGAACACCGCCGTTCGAGCCGGGCAGTCTGCGGGCTCTGGTCCCCGACATCACCGAACGCGACGTGTACGTCTGCGGCCCGCCCTCGATGACCGCGGCCGTGCTCGGCGCCCTGCGTGAACTGGCGGTCCCCCGACGGCAGGTGCACGCCGAACGGTTCGGCCTGGCCTGACGATACGGCCGAACGTCCCGGCGCCGACAGGGTCCCTGCCGGCGCCGGGGCACCGCGCCGACGGCCCTCGCTCGTGCGACCACCTGTCGCAGCAGGGTTGTCAGGGGCATGCCTGCGCTCTACAGTCCGGAACAGAACGGAAATGGGAGCGCTCCCATACGGGGGAGCCGAGGAGCGCCCGAGCCAACCCATGTCCCGGCCGTACCTCCGAGAAGAGGTCCCCCATGCGACCGTCACCCCGTCTCCCGCGCACCGCGCGCCGCGCACTGGCCGCGTTCGTCACCGCGCTCGCGACCGTCGCGGCGCTCTTCGCCGTCACGCCCTCGGCCCAGGCCGACACGACCGTCTGCGAGCAGTTCGGATCGAGCGTGATCCAGGGGCGCTACGTCGTCCAGAACAACCGCTGGGGCACGAGCCAGCCCCAGTGCGTCACCACCACGGACACCGGCTTCCGGGTCACCCGGGCCGACGGTGCCGTCCCCACCAACGGGGCCCCGAAGTCGTACCCCTCCGTCTTCAACGGCTGCCACTACACCAACTGTTCGCCGGGAACCCGTCTGCCCGCCCAGCTCTCGGGCATCTCCAGCGCGCCGAGCAGCATTTCGTACGGCTATGTCGGTGACGCCGTCTACAACGCCTCGTACGACATCTGGCTGGACCCGACGCCCCGTACCGACGGCGTGAACCGGACCGAGATCATGATCTGGTTCAACAAGGTGGGACCGATCCAGCCCATCGGCTCCCAGGTGGGCACGGCGACCGTGGGCGGGCGTTCCTGGCAGGTGTGGTCGGGCGGCAACGGCACCAACGACGTGCTGTCCTTCGTCGCCCCGTCGGCGATCACGAGCTGGAGCTTCGACGTCATGGACTTCGTCCGCCAGGCCGTGTCCCGGGGGCTGGCCCAGAACAACTGGTACCTGACCAGCGTCCAGGCCGGGTTCGAACCCTGGCAGAACGGCACCGGGCTGACCGTGAACTCCTTCTCCTCGACCGTGGAGACCGGCGGGAGCGGCCCCGGCACCCCGGGCGGCGGCACGGCCTGCGCGGTGTCGTACGCCACCACCGTGTGGCAGGGCGGCTTCACCGCGAACGTCACGGTCACCAACACCGGATCGGCGCCCGTCGACAACTGGCGGCTGGCCTTCACGCTGCCCTCCGGCCAGAGCGTCACCGGCGCCTGGAACGCCTCCTTCTCCGCGTCCTCGGGCCCGGTCACGGCGAGCGCCCTGACACACAACGCGAGCATCTCCCCCGGTGCCGCACAGAGTTTCGGGTTCCAGGGCACCTACGGCGGCACCTTCGCCGCGCCGGCCGGCTTCAGCCTGAACGGGACCGCCTGCACCCGGACCTGAACACGACCGGCGCCGGCCCGCGGGTTCACGTGCTCACTTCGTCGAGGCCGATGTCCCGGGCGGCGATGCGCCCTCCGTCGAACGCGGCCCCGGCGACCGGGCGTGCGGCCGCGCACCCCGAGTAGGTGGTGACCCGGTGCGTCAGGCTGCCGCGCGCCGGTTCGGGCGTGTTCTGGGCGGTGCAGCCGTTGTTCCTGACGAACCGGTCGCGCATCGTCCGTCCGCCGGAGATGCCGAGGACGGTGTACCCGGATGCCGTGCACACCGAGGTGGGCGACGGGCTGGCTGCCACCGGCGCATCCGCTGAGCTGCCCGCCGTTCCGGACAGCGACCGCGCGGAAGACCGTCGGCCGGGAACACGCGAGCGCGTACGTCATGGCGGCGCCGTATCCGGGTCAGATCCTCCAGGAACGCAGCGCGTCCGCGACCTCGTAGATGGTCAGGCGGCTCTCGCGGACCTTCCTGATCAGGTCCGACAGAGCGCCGTAGGGCGGATCGATGCCCTGTGCCGCCTGCTCCATGTACTGGGCGGCGACGAACGCGGCGACGAGGCTGTTGCGGTGCGGCAGCGGCTCCAGGCGCGCGATGGTGTGCAGCAGCGCGGCCGCGCGCCAGGCGGCGTCGGGGTTCGACTTCTCCAGGGTGGGCATCCGGGTCTTGTGCCGGGCGACGGCCGCCACCAGAGCGGAGTAGTCCGTGACCGACACGTCCTCGCCGCCGAGGGCGGCCTCCTGGACGTCCAGCAGCCAGGAGACGTCGACGTACAGGGTCTCGCTCATCAGGCGGCGGTGACTCCCTGATCGCGCTGGGACGGCGGCACCTCGTCGGGGAAGGCCTCGTCGAACTCGCCGCGCAGCCGGTCCGCCCACGCGGTGGCGCCGGCGACGAACCGCTTGCGGTGCATCTCGCGGACCCCGAGATCGTGCATGTACTGCTTCAGGCTCTTGCCCTCGGCCGCCGCGGCCGCCCGCACACCTTCCATTTCCTCGTCCGTGAAGGACACGTTCAGTGATGGCATACCCAACATGGTACCTACTTGGCACCAGCCTGCGCCACCGTCTGCGGCACAGGCTTGGACGCCTCCGCCGACCGGGTCCGGGGCGGGGCCGAGGGGAGGTCCGCCTGCTGGAGTTCGGCGAGCAGCTCGCTCTGCCCTGCGAGCAGTTCGGTCAGGATCCGGCGGGCCGCGCGGAGCAGTTCGGCCACGTCGCCGCCGGCGAGGGCGTAGCTGACGGTGGAGCCCTCCCGGATGGAGACGACGATGCCGGAGCGGCGCAGGACGCCCAGCTGCTGACTGAGACTGGACGGCTCGATCTCGATCTCGCTCAGCAGGTCGCGTACGGGCAGCGGGCCGCCTTGGAGCAGTTCCAGGACCCGGATGCGCACCGGATGGCCGAGCATCCGGAAGAACTCGGCCTTCGCCTGGTAGAGGGGCACCTGCATGAGAATCGCTCGCTCCCTGCCGCTTTCGACGGACTCCGTGGGCACGGCGGCCTGTGTGCCACCGCAGGCCGTACTGCGTCCCCATCCTCGTGGATCCGGCCCCGCACACCCACGGGATTGACCCGATCTGGATATGTCCACTTGAAGAAATCTTCAACTCATGGGCGTGCGAGGCCATGGAGAACGCGTTTGTCTACACGTCGAGTTCGGCCCCGATGCGCCTGAGCTGGTGGCGGGCCATGGCCAGGTTCGACTTCGTCCGGTCGAGCACGAGGTAGAGGAAGAGTCCGTTGCCGCCGCGGCCCTTGAGCGGCTGGATGATGTGGTACTGACCGCCGAGGGTGATGAGCATGTCCTCGATCGCCCCCGTCAGCCCGAGGTGTTCCATGGTGCGGGTCTTGGCGCGGATCACGTCCGTGTTCCCCGCCGCCGCGACCGTCAGGTCGAGATCCTTTCCGCCCCCCAGCGTGCCCAGCGCCATACCGCTGGTGTAGTCGACGAGCGCGGTCCCCAGGGAACCCTCGATCGAGGTCATGATCTCCTTCAGGGAAATCTCCACATTGGCCATGTCGGCATCTCCTGTCGCTCGCTGCGCGGCTCGGGCAGTGCCCTCTCCGCCGGTATGAGGAACGTACGAGCTGCCCGCTCGCAGCACCCGCATAGTTCCGCTACTGAACGACGCATTCCCACATCACCGCGCCTGCGGATCACTTGTGATCGTCTGTGTTCGCCGGGCGACCGCACAGGGCGGCTGACCGGATCGGTCCGCTCGGGGACCCGATGCGGCCTGTCGCGACCGGGGCCGTACGGCCGAGGCTGGGGACATGACCCGAGCACTGATCGTCATCGATGTCCAGGAGTCCTTCCGCGCCGACCCGCTGTGGGAGGCCGTCTCCGATCCGAAGGTCGCCGACAAGGTGGACCGGCTGGTCCGACTGGCCCGCCGGGCCGGGGACCTGGTGGTGTGGGTCCTGCACGCCGAACCCGGGAGCGGCGACGTCTTCGACCCGGCTCTCGGCCACGTCCGGCTGCAGGCGGGACTGGAGCGCCGGGAGGGCGAGGAGCCACTGCTCCACAAGACCTCCCACAACGCCTTCAGCACCACCAACCTGCAGCAGCTCCTCACCGAACGCGGGGTCCGGGAACTCACCGTCTGCGGCATCCGCACCGAGCAGTGCGTGGAGACCACCGCCCGCCTCGCGAGCGACCTCGGCTACCTGGTCACGTTCGTCGTCGACGCGACCGCCACCCACCCGATCCCGTACCGCGACGCCCCCGCCGACCAGACCGTCGCCGAACTGCTCGCCGACCCCCGCACCCTGCCCGCCGACGAGGTCGTCCGCCGCACGGAGTACGCCCTCGCCGGCCGCTTCGCCACCATCGCGACGGTCGACGAGCTGGAGGCCGCGGCGGACCTTCCGGCATGATGACCGCATCGTGAGCCGGATCGTCTTCTTCCTGGTGCCCGGAGTCCATCTGCTGGACCTGGCCGGCCCCGCGCAGGTCTTCTCCACCGCGGCCGACTTCGGGCACCCCTACACCCTCACCTACGTCGCCGAACGGCCGCAGGTCCCCTCGGCCCAGGGGCTGCCCCTCACGGCCCGGACCGACTGGCCCGACCTCGCACCCGAGGACCTGATCGTCGTGCCCGGCTGGCGGACCGTGACCCTGGCCGACTCGCCCGCCGTCACCGACGCCTCCCTCAGGGCGCTGGCCGACCACCACGCGCGCGGCGGCACGGTGGCCAGCGTCTGTGCCGGCGCGGAGGCGCTCGGCCGGGCCGGTCTGCTCCAGGGCCGCCGCTGCACCACCCATCACGACGTGCAGGACGAGTTGGCTCTGCGCCATCCCGGGGCGGTCGTCGTCCGCGACGTCCTGTTCACCGCCGACGACCGGGTGATCACCTCGGCCGGCATCGCCAGCGGCATCGATCTGGCCCTGCACCTCGTCGCCGGACGGCACGGACCCGCCGTCGCCGCCCAGGTCGCACGCGACATGGTCGTCTACGCCCGCCGCAACGGCAACGAGCCGCAGTCCAGCGCGATGTTCCGGCACCGGTCCCACCTCGACGACACCGTGCACCGCGTCCAGGACCTCATCGACACCCGCTTCGACCGGCCTCTCCCGCTGACCGGTCTGGCCACGGCGGTCGGCGTCAGCGAACGCACCCTGACCCGGCTCTTCGGCCGCGCCACCGGTCTCACCCCGCTGCGCTACCAGCAGACCCTGCGTCTGGAGCGCGCCGAGCACCTCATCAGCCACGGTGCGACGGTCGACGCGGCCGCCCGCTCGGTCGGTTTCGAGGACGCCCGCATGCTGCGCCGCCTTCGCGCCCGCGCGTGGCAGACGCCCTAGCGTGAGGCTGGGCAGGGTGTCGGGGCGGCGGCTTCAGCCGATGTCCAGGTCGGTGTGCAACAGGTGGTGGTCCGAGATCTCCGAGAGCCGTACCTCGTGCCGGAGCGCGGTGATGCCGCGCAGGAAGACGTAGTCGAACTTGCTCTGCCAGTCGGTGGTCACCTCGCAGTCGCCGACCAGTGCGGGACGGCACTCGGGATCGGTGTCCGTGGCCAGCTTCCACAGCGGGGCGAGCTCGGGGGTGTCCGGCACCGCGTTGAAGTCGCCGACGACAACGGCACGGTCGTACCGGGCCACGACCGGGGCGAGCACGCGGACCTGCCGCGCCCGGACCTCCGGCTGCTGCCGTTGGGCGAGGTGCGTGTTGAAGACCCGGACGGACCGGCCGTCGATCTTCGTGGTGACCGCCATGTAGCCCCGGTCCTCGGATCCGCCGTCGGGGTACTCCACGTCGACGCGGTCCGTCATCGGTGCCGCCGAGAGGATCGCCTGGCCGTAGCCGCCCGGGCTCCACGGCACTCCCCCGCAACGGTTCCAGTTCCGCAGCACGGTCCCGTACTCGACGTGGTAGACCAGCCCGTGCAGGCTCTCCAGGTACTCCCGGATCCGCTCGACGTCACGCGCGCACGCTTCCTGCAGCCCGATGACCTGCGGCGCGTACTTGGCGATCTCCGCCGCCCGGTCGACGTTGCTCTCCTTGCAGGGGTTGCACATGTTCCAGGTCATCACCCGGTTCGGTACGACGTCCTTGACGGGGTCGAGGGGCTGCGATGGGGCGAAGAGGCCGTCGCCGGGCGAGCTGGAGCCCAGTATCACCACACAGACCACGGCGACGGCGCCGGTGAGCAACCGCGTTCCCTTCCCGAACACCATCGCCTCCCTGGGTGGATTCCGGTGGCAACCTGCTTGTCCCTGCACGAGGTTATGGGACGAGCCTGTGAGCGGCACACGACCGCCGTCGGCCGGAGAGCACGCGCGGCCGCTACTGGCCGGGGATGTCGAGCGCGGTTCCGTAGAGCCGGTCCACCCGCAGCCGGACGACCACGCGGCGTTCGGCGACCAGCTGTTCCAGGAAGGCGTCCTCGTCCTCGGGCTTCGCCTCCTTCGGGATGAGCCCGAGGAGTTCCCTCCCCACGGCGTCACCCGGAGCCGCGGTGGCCTCCGAGACCTCGGCCTCGCCCTCGGCCACGGCGAACGACCACACGTCGCCGCCCTGGACGTGCAGGGTCGCGCGCGGATTGTGCCGCAGGTGCTTGGCCTTGACCCGGTCGACGGTCGTCGAGAACCGCAGGAGGCGGGCCTCGGGATCCCAGCTGTACACCATGGTGGTCAGGTGGGGTCGGCCATCGCGCTTGACGGTGGCGAGCGTGCCGAACCGGTGCGTGCCGAGGAGACCGGAGAGGGCCTCGTCGGACAGCGGGCGCGGGGCCGGTCCTTGAGTCATGCTCTGATCAACTTCGCCGGGCCCGCCGATATTTCCCGGGCAGCCGGTCCGACGCCCTTGCTATGGTGCGCCGATGTCATCGATCAAGACGGTCCAGGTCACCTTCGACTGTGCGGAACCCGAGCGTGTCGCTCGCTTCTGGTGCGAGGTGCTGGGGTACGTCGTACCGCCGGCGCCGGAGGGGTTCACCTCCTGGGACGAGTACGACCGTTCCCTGCCGCCCGAGCGTCAGGGTGCGGGGTTCGTGTGCATGGATCCCTCCGGGGTCGGGCCCCGGATGTACTTCCAGCGCGTTCCCGAGGGAAAGGTCGTCAAGAACCGGGTGCACCTCGATGTGCGGGTGGGCACCGGGCTCGTGGGGGACGAGCGGGTGGCCGCGCTCGAGGCCGAGTGCGCACGGCTGGTCGCGCTCGGCGCGGTACGTGTTCACCTTCTGCGCGCCGACGAGTACAACGAGTCCTGCCTGGTGATGCAGGACATCGAGGGCAACGAGTTCTGCCTCGACTGAGCTTGGCGGGTCCGGTCGAGCGGCGCCCCTAAAGCGTGTTTCGGAAGTCCCTTCGTCGCCCGAAGGACGGCTCTGCGGCGTCGGGTGCGTGCTCTCGGCGTGCCGGGCGAAAGGCCTCGTACTGGGCGTACTCGGCCTTTCGTCCGGTGCGGCGGTGGGGGGTACCTCCCGGTCGAGCGAAGCCGAGACTGGGGGAGCGTGCCGGGCGTCGCAGAGCAGAAGGGACTTCCGAAACACGCTTTAGCTCGTTGTCGCCCACGGGCGCAGCTTCTCGGGGTTTCGGATCGCCCAGATGCGGGTGACGTGGCCGTCGGTGACGTCGAACGCGGCCACGGTCATGACGACGCCGTCGCGCCGGGCCACCAGGCCCGGCGCACCGTTGACCGACCGCTCCAGGAGTTCGAGTCCGGGCGCCCTGTCGGCGATGGCGACCATGTACTGGGCGATCCGCGCGCCGCCCTCGGCGGGGTGCAGCAAGGCACCGACCACGCCGCCGCCGTCGGCGGTCATCACGGCGCCCGGGTCGAGGAGGCCGACGAGGGCGGCGATGTCCTTGCTCTCCCACGCCTGCTTGACGTGTCTGACGACCTCCGCGCGCTCGGCCGTCGGCTCCGGAGCACGTGCGGCGCCCGCCCGTCGCCGGGCGGAGGCGGCCAGTTGCTTGCAGGCCCCGGAGCTCCGCCCGAGAACGTCGGCGATCTCGGCGAACGGATACCGGAAGACGTCGTGCAGCACGAACGCGACCCGCTCGGCCGGCGTCATGGACTCCAGGACGACGAGGAAGGCCATGCCCACCGATTCGTCCAGCACGATCTGGTCGGCCGGATCAGCGGGCCGCGCGGGGCCGACGGGGTCGGCGGGGCCCGCGGCGTGGACGCCACCGGCCGCGTGCTCCCACTCGGTGCGGTCCGGCAGCGGCTCGGGCAACCACACGCCGACGTAGCGCTCACGGCGGGCTCGCGCCGAGCGCAACAGGTCCAGGCAGATACGGCCGGTGACGGTCGTCAGCCACGCGCCGGGTGACTCGATCTCCTGACGCCTGCGGCTCGGCAGCCCGTACCAGCGCGCGTAGGCATCCTGTACGGCGTCCTCGGCCTCCGTCGCCGAACCGAGCAACCGGTAGGCGACATTGAGTAGTTGACGCCGCTCCCCGTCCACCGCCCGCACGCCCGTCGATCCGTCCACCGCCGCCCCCTCGCCCAACTCGCCTTACCTATCGCCGGCCCACGTCGTCGGACTGATGAGACCTTATCGATCCACTGCCCGAGGGCGTGAAGGAGACCGCGACATGGCCACCCAGGTGACGGCGACGGCGAACACCCAGCGCACTTCCTCATTCCTGCGGACCGCGATCGCGCTGCAGACCCTGACGATCTTCCTCCAGGCGATCTCCGCCGGACTGCTGCTGACCTCGACGTACGGCGCGACGCTGCACAGTGTCGGCGCGCGGGTGATGTACGGGGCGTCGATGCTCTACGTGCTCGCGGCGGTGCTGGCGTGGAAGCCGGGCGGCGGGTCGCCCCGGCCCGTCCTGCACGCGACCGGCTTCCTCGCCCTCGCCTCGGTGCAGGTCGTGGTCGGCATCGCCCATGTCCCGGCGGTCCATCTGCCCCTGGGAGTCCTGATGTTCGGCTTGAGCGTACTGGCACTGGCGCGGCGCTGAGACCCGGATGCCGCCCCTGCCTCCGCCGACCGGCTAGAAGATGCCGGCCTGCATGTGGCGTACGAGGTCGGCCAGGATCTCGCGGAGCCACGGGCTGCGGGCGGCCGGCAACCGGGCCAGGGTGTGCCGAAAGGCGCCCGGGTCCATGCGGAACGGATGGCTGGGACGCGGTGGGGGCGGATCGTCGCCGAGGATGTCGGCATGCTTTCCGCCCGATAGGAGGAGGGGCGGCGATGGTTCAGGGAAGACCAGCCACCGCCACACCCCGAACGGCAGCGGCACCGGGCGGGCGGCCGGGGTCACCGGGGTGGGTGCCTGGGGGGATGACTGGGTGGGTGCCGCCGTGGCCGCGCCCCACCGGCCGCCGGGGGGTGTCCACAGCTCCCCCGTCTGCGGATGGACCGGTACGAGGAGGAAGTCGGCGCCGGAGTCGGGGGCGGGGCACTCCGGCCCTGCGAGGACGGCTCGCAGCGTCGGCGGGTCGGCGGGCGGCCGCATCGGGCCGGCCGGCAGGAACGCGTCGAGGGCGCGTCGGAAGACCTCCGCCGTCAGGCCGTCCGGGACGGTCACGGGCCGGCCCTCCGAGGCCGCCAGCAGGTGTGCGAGCGCCCGGCCGGCCGCCGCCTCCCACTCCGGGCTCCACGACCACCAGTGGTGCGTGCCCGAGATCGAACCCCATGCGGCGATCGGCTCGAACGGCCGCGTGATCTGCGCCGTCTCCATCAGCTCCGACCAGGACAGCGGCGGGGCGTCGCCCACGCGGCGGCGGCGCACGGCGTTCGGGGAGAGCCACACCGCCTGCCAGAGCGAGCAGTCGTCGATCCGGCTCGCCACGGGCAGACCGCACGCCTCGCAGGCCATGTTGGGCCCGTCGGCCCCGTCCAGACCGCAGCAGTAGCCGCCGGCCTTCTCTGGGATCAGCCGGGTGCCGCGGGCGTCTCCGGGGGCGATGACGACCGCGCCGGGCGGGCCGTCGGAGAGGGCGGGGACCGGCGCGTGGACGCCTCGGGCCGCCGCCTCCTCCGGGTCGACCTCCTCCCACAACCGCCACGGTGGGCCGCTGGGCTCCACCTCCACGGCGAAGGTCCCCGACTCCATGAGCACCGGCAACTGAATCCCGTTCCCGTACTTCTGATGGGCGTGAACCGGCAGGGTGACCCGGGACAGTGGGGCGGTCAGCGCGGCACCGCACCCCACACACTCAAAAACGAACAACCGTCCTCCGCTGGGAAATTCAGAACGGCATCGTCGCAGTACAGCGACGACAGACCAACGTGTTTTCCGTTCGCAGCGGTACAGAAGCACTGCGCTGGCGCCCCGGGACAGCGGAGCTCCGGCAGGCCGAGGCCGCGGCGGGACCCCCCGCGTGAGCTGCGGGTGGGTGCGGCGGGGATACTGGTGGACGCACGTGCCCCTGCTTCCCGATGGACTCATGCCGACCTCCCCCACAGCTCGTCCCACTCCCCCGACGGTGTGGCCGGCACGCGGCCGCCACATCGGACCCGACGCGGAGGACGTCCTCCGTCGTACTCTGCGGCAGCTCAAGGACAGTCAGGTCATCGACGACTTCCTCGAAGTGCCCGACCCGGGGGGCGAGTCCCCGGAGCGGGTCTTCGAGGCCCGTTGGCGGGTCGCCGACGACGTGACCGTGCGTGCCCGACTCGCCCTCGCGCCCGACCAGGGCGGGGGCCGGGAATGGACCCTCCTCGCGGAGGCGGAACAGCCGTGGGATCCGGCGTGGCCCTCCCCCGTCACCCGGTTCTGGCCGGAGTACGGCGACTGGGACCACGACGCCGTCACCGGCCTGTCGCTGAGCAGGATCAACGCCCTCCCCGAGGACGACAAGGACGTACGGCGCGTGCTTCGGGACGCGGGGCGCGGAGGGTGGTGCGTGCACGTCGTCGTCCATGAGGCGATGACCACGGACGAGCGCGGTCAGTTGCCCCTGGCGCGCTGGCTGTCGCCGAGTCTGCGCCACCGCGTGGTCGAGCACCGTGCCGCCCCGCACCAGGTACGGGTCGTGAACTGGGCGCTGCGTGAGTTCGACGCCGAGGTACCGCGCGGCGGTGCCGTGGTGCTGCCCGGCACTCCGGCCCCCTCCGGCTACGACACCGAGGACTTCACCGTACGCACGGTGTTCCTGGACGGTTCGGAGCCGGTCGCCCTCGTCGCGGCGGTCACGCGGTTCGCCGCGCTGTCGCGCCCGCTGCCCGACGGCGCCGACGAGGCCCTCACGGCGCTGCGGGACGACTGGCACCTGCTCACTCTCGAGGAGGAACTCGCGCGGGAGCGGAAGCGGGTGGCGATGTACGCGGAGGCGCTGGAGGCCATGACCGCTTCCCGGGACCTGTACCGGGAGGCGACCGAGCGCGCCCATGAGGCGCTCGCCGCCTACCGTGAGTCCGCCGAGGCCGCCCCCGCCGCGCAGCCGCCGTCCGGGAAGCCGGCGGTGTCCCCGTTCCAACAGCTGGCGCGCACGCTGGAGCGCTTCAAGGGCGGCCCCAAGGCCTCCTCGCGTCCCGCCGCCACCGATCACGGAGAGGAATCCGCGGAGGGCGCCCCGTCCACCGGCACGGAACTCGGCTCGGAACTGGGCGCGGAGCGGCGGGGCAGCGACGGGGCGTAGCCCCCGGGTCTACGGTCTCGGGTCTACGGTCTCGGGTCTCGGGGCGAGGCCCCGGTGACGGGTGTCAGGCGAAGGCTTCGCACAGGGCGGGCAGCAGGGTCTTCTCCGACCAGTCCAGGTACGCGGGCTGGGACTCGCCGCCGATCTGGACGAGGGCGATCTCGGTGAACCCGGCCTCGGCGTACGGGCGTACGGCCTCGACGAACGCGTCGGGGTCGTCGCCGCACGGGATGGACGCGGCGACGTCGTCGGGCGTGACGTACTGCGTGGCCGCATCGAAGGAATCCGGGTGCGGCAGTTCCGAGTTGACCTTCCAGCCGCCACCGAACCAGCGGAACTGCTCGTGCGCGCGCCGTACGGCCGTGTCGCGGTCGGTGTCGTAGCAGACGGGAAGTTGACCCACGCGCGGCTTGCCCGTGCCGCCGTGCCGGTCGAACGCCTGGAGCAGCCCGGCCTCGGGCTCCGTGGCGATGACCAGGTCGCCGAGCCTGCCCGCGAGGGAGCACGACTGCTCGCCGGAGACGGCGATACCGAGGGGCGGCGGGTCGTCCGGCAGGTCCCAGAGCCGGGCGGACTCCACGTCGTAGTGCGTGCCGTGGTGGTTCACATGGCCGCCACCGAAGAGCGCCCGGATGATCTCCACCGCCTCTTCGAGCATCTCGTGCCGGACGTTCACGGACGGCCAACCGCCGCCCACCACGTGTTCGTTGAGGTTCTCCCCGGAGCCGAGCCCCAGCCGGAAACGCCCCTCGGACAGCAACTGCATCGTCGCCGCCTTCTGCGCCACCACCGCCGGGTGGTAGCGGAACGAGGGACAGGTCACATAGGTCATCAGCGGTATGCGTGACGTGGCCTGGGCGGCCGCGCCGAGGACACTCCACGCGTACGGTGAGCGGCCCTGCGAGCGCAGCCACGGGAAGTAGTGGTCGGAGGTCACCGAGAAGTCGAACCCCGCGGCCTCCGCCCGCACCACGTGGTCGACGAGGTCACGGGGGCCTGCCTGCTCGGTCATCATCGTGTAGCCGATTTGCACCATAATCGGCCGGGTCCCCGCCTGAGCGGATCAGAAACAGCCGACAGGAAGGTCAGGTGGTGGGTGCCACGCGCCACGCTTCGAGCACGGCCCCCAGCTGCCGCAGCGGGTCCTCGCCCACGAAGCGCAGGACGACCGTGTCGGCGCCGGCATCCGCGAGCGCCCGGACGGCGCCGGAGGCCCCGGCGGCGTCGCCGGAGACAGTGAAGACCTCCTCCTGGGGACGGCCCAGCCAGGCGCCGTGCCCCTCGGTGTGGGGGTGGAGGGTACGGGCGACCTCGCCGGGGTCGTCACCGACGCACGCGAAGGCGAAGACGGTGAGTGTGTGGTCGGCTGTCGCGCCCCCCTTGGCGACGAGCTCGCGGGTGTGCTCCAGGTCGCGCGGCCCGTGGCCCTCGGCGATCAGTGTGCCGTCGGCGACGCGGCCGGACAGTTCGAGGGAACGGGGACGCACCACGCCCGCGACGACCGGCGGGACCTCGGTCGGCGCGTGCACCAACTCGACTCCGTCCAGCCGTACTTCACGCCCCGCCAGTGCTACACGCTCACCGCGCAGCAGCGCGCGCACGGAGGTGATCGTCTCCTCCAGGAGCGCCAGCGGGGAGCGGGGCGCGACACCGACCTGGGCCATCCATTCCCGTACGCCGTGCCCGATGCCGGCCACCAGCCGGCCGGGGAACACCCGGGCCAGCGTGGCCAGTTCCATCGCCAGCAGCGCCGGGCTGCGCAGCGGGGCCGGAGTGATGCCGATGCCCACCCGCAGACGCTGTGTCGCGCCCAGAGCCACGGCCGCCGCCGTGACGCCGCCGTTCCAGCCGAGGTCCTCCACCACCCACAGGTCGTCCACCCCGAGCGCCTCGGCCCGCCGCGCGAACTCCGGCAACCCTTCCGGGGCCCAGTCGCGGTCGTACATCACACCGATCCGTACGTTCGTCATACGGGCGAACCTACGTGGCGTCAGGCGAGCGGATCAACGGCGTATCCGCCCCGCGCCCGGACCGTGGACGGCAACCGACACCCCACACCGACACCGACAACCGGAGAAACGCCGTGTGCGTCCTACTGGGTCCGCGGAGGCGTCCCACCGCACACAATGAGCCACCGACGAACCTGGGAGGAACCGCAGTGGCCGACTACTCACTGACCCTCGACGACTCGGAGATCGCGCGCTACCGGCTCATGGCCGACATCGCCGAGCGGCGCGAACGCGAGTTGTGGGCGGCCGCCGGGGTGGCGCCCGGGGCGCGGATCGCGGACGTGGGATGCGGGCCGGGTGCGCTGTCCGTGCGGCTGGCGGACATCGTCGGGCCCGAGGGCGGCGTGTGGGCGGTGGACCGCGACGCCGACGCGCTGGCCGTCGCCTCCGCGCTCGCCGAGCGCACGGGCGTCCGCGTGCACACCGGCACCGGATCCGCCGACGCCACCGGCCTGGCCGAGGGCACCTTCGACGTGGTGATGCTCCGTCATGTGCTGGCCCACAACGGCGGCCGGGAGCAGGCGATCGTGGACCATCTCGCCGAGCTGGCCAGGCCCGGCGGCGGCGTGGTGTACCTCGTCGACGTCGACGCGACCGGTTTCCGGCTGCGGGGCGCGCCCGCCGCGTACGACGAGATGCACGAGCGCTACCGGGAACTGCACCGGCGCCGGGGCAACGATCTCGCGGTCGGGACCCGGCTGGACGAACTCCTCGCCTCGGCGGGCCTCGACGTCATCGCCTACGAGGGCCACATCAATGTCATGACTCCCCCGCCCGGCATGCGCGGTCCCGCCTGGGCGGCACGTGACGCCCTGCTCTCCGAGGGTCTGGTCACTGCCGACGACATCGCCCGCTGGGACGACGCGTTCGCCGACATCGGACAGGACCTGAGCGGCCTGCGGTTCTTCGGCAACACCTATGTCGCCGTCGGCCGCCGCACCTGAGGGGGTCACTCGAAGGAGCAGCCCGGGTTCGGGGCGTCCTCGGAGAACGGGGAGCCGTGGGGCAGGACGTACAGGACGACCAGGACGAGCGGGGTGTCGCCCAGGTTGCGGCCGATGTGGACGTAGCCGGGGCCGGCCGGTTCCTGGATGCGGTCCCCAGTGCGGTAGACGCCGTCGGTCTCGCAGGTGGAGTCGTAGTGGCTGAGGGTGCCCTGCTTGACGACGCCATACAGCGGTCCGTCGTGGTAGTGCCAGCCGGTGGCCTGGCCGGGCGGGATCGTGACCTCCCGCAGGATGTAGTCGGTGCCGTTCACGGTGGTCCGGCTGAGGACCCGGCCGCTGACTCCCGGTCCCGCCGGGGTGGCATGCGCGGTGCCGCCCCATACGAGGGCTGCGGCCGTCACAGCCCCGGCGACGGCGGTACGGAACGTGCGGCGCATGCGGGCCTCCTGCAAAGCGAGTGAGCACGGTGAGGGCAATGAAGACGGTGAAGACAGTGAGGACATGGTCGTCGCCGTGAACATAGGCCGTTTCAGGGGCTGTTGGGCCTGCCTCCGGTGAATCCGCACACGTCCTGGCGAAAGTCGGCGCGTTCTCGTCGACGGGCGTCGGCCATGCGGGGTCGCCGGGTCGACTGACGCCGAGCGGTGAGCAACTCGCCGTCCGGCCGGGCGGACTCGGCCGAGCGGACACGGCCGGGCGGCGAGTGTGCGCGTCAGTCCACGATCACGTCGGGGAGCGCCTGCGGGGTCCGTCCGACGAGCAGGCCGCCGAAGTCGCCCTCGACCTCGGCCTTCTCCGCCGCGTTCGGATACGGGTTCTTGCACGCGGTGCCGGCGGTGGAGCCGGACATCAGGCTGGAGCACGGTCCCGGCTTGCGGTCGGGCAGGCCCAGGATGTGGCCGAGTTCGTGGGCGGAGATTCGGATCGTGTCGTAGCCCTGGTCGACGGCCTGGCGTCCGATGTAGACGGTGCCGTTGCCCAGGGTCGTGGGCAGGGCGCGCGGCCAGCCGTTGTCCGCGAGGACCCGGATGTTGGCGCGTTGGCCTGCCGCGGCCGGCCTCAGCTCGACGGCGTCGACGCTCTCGTTCCAGATCGCGGCGCCCCGGTCGACGGCGCTCCTGAACTCCGCGGAGCCACTCGCGTCGTAGGTGAGGACCCGGGCGGCCGAGGGGGCGGGGGCCGCGTCGGGGGCGGCGGCGACCGCTGGGCCGCCGACGAGGGACAGGGACACCAACAGGGCTGCTGTCAGGCCGCCGGTCAGCGTACGGACGTGCATGATCGACCTCCTTGTGGGGGAAGGTTAGTCGTGCTCATGACACTATCGGAGCTGCCCGCCCGGGGTGGCGATGAATCCGTCAATCCGCCCGCCCACGCGTGGAGTTGTCGCGCGGCATGACAGCCGGACGGGAGAGGGCGGGCGGTGCACCGGGGTCACCCGGTCCGTGAGAGCCTTGCTCCGATCATGGATGGATCGATCGGTGTCGAGGCCGGAGGACGGGACATGGCCATCAACCGGCCGGGGCTGGGCGAGGATCTGCCGTCAGCGGAGGTGCTGTGGGCGCGGTGGGCCCTGATCGCCGTGCTGGAGGCGACCACCGCGGACGAGGAAGCGGGGATCCACCGCTCGGGGACCTGGGTGGACGACGAGGGACTCCATCTGGACGACGGCGGCTGCACGTGGTGGGGCCTCGAGCCGCGCGGTGAGGGCCGGTACGTGCTCTACGGCGAGGACGAGTCGAGCGGGGTCAAGTGGCACGAGCCGCCGGTCGACATGTTCGTCGGCGCACCGGGCTGGCTCCCCCGCGAGCACCTGCGGGATCTGCTGTCGGGTAATCAACTGGGCTGTGTCTACTGGTTCGAGAACGGCGGCTGGGCCCGCGCCCCCTATCCGGCGAGTCTCGGCGACGACGGGCTCGACTGCGGCATGAGCCGCTTCGTCGACCGGAAGGACGTGCTCAGGACGATCGCCGACGAGGACCACGGCACCATGCCCACGCAGGACGCCGAGACACTGTTGGAGCACGCCGAGAACTACCGGCTGACGCCGGACCTGCTGATGTCGCTCGTCGACGAACCCGACTGGCGCGAGCTGGACCGGCCCGCGATGACCAGAGCCCTGCGTCTGGCGGGACTGGACCGGACGTAGACATGTCCCGTGAAGCCCGGTTGGCCACGCACGCCGCCGTCGCCGCGTCGCTGGCGCGGTGCGGCGACCGCGAACTGCGGGAGCTGGTCGACGCCGCCACCCCGCTGGGCTCCGGCATCGGCGGAACGTCGGTACTGCTGGATGTCGACGCGACACCGGTCTTCGTCAAGCAGGTGCGCCTGACCGATCTGGAACGGCGCCCGGAGCACGCCCGGTCCACGGCGAACCTCTTCGGGCTGCCGGTCCACTGCCAGTACGGTGTCGGCAGCGTCGGCGGACCGGGGTTCGGGGCCTGGCGCGAGCTGGCCGTACACGCCATGACGACGAACTGGGTGATCGCGGGAGATCACGAGGGCTTCCCCCTGATGCATCACTGGCGCGTCCTCCCCGACGCCGGTCGCCCGCTCCCCGAGGAACTGGCGGACGTGGAACGGGCCGTGGCCTACTGGGGAGGCGGTCCGGGCATACGCCGCCGGATCGACGAACTGCGGCACTCCTCGGCGAGCCTCACGTTGTTCCTGGAGTACATCCCGCACAACCTGCACGACTGGCTGGGCGTTCGGATCGGGGCCGGCGACGGGGCGGCCGAGCGGGCCTGCGCCATGGTGGAGGGGGAGCTGGAAGCGGGCGTGTCGTTCATGAACGACCACGGGCTCCTGCACTTCGACGCGCACTTCCAGAACATCCTCACCGACGGCCGACGGCTCTACTTCGCCGACTACGGTCTCTCCCTCGCGTCGAGCTTCGAACTCACCCGGGCCGAGGCGGACTTCTACGACGCGCACCGCACCTACGACCGCCACTACACCGTCACCCATCTGGTGAACTGGCTGGTCGTCGCCCTGTACGGGTGCGCCCCGGAGGAGCGTCAGGAGTTCGTGCGCGCCTGCGCCCGGGGCGAGTTCCCGGCGGGCATGCCTCCGGCGATCGCGGCGGTCCTCCGTCGTCACGCGCCGGTCGCCGTGGTGATGGGCGACTTCCACCACCGCTTCCGCCACCAGAGCAGGACCACCCCGTATCCGCTGGAGGAACTGAGCCGAACCCCGCACGGCGACGCGCGGGGCCCGAGGTCGGGTGGGCGGGTCAGGGGCAGCTGAGGCGGGTGTCGCCCGCGTCCGTGGTGCGGGAGTGTAAATCTAACGGCCCTGTCTCACATTCGGTGGTGACGGAGAGTCGTAAGGGTCGTTGACATTCGCGTGAAGGATGTCAACGAGCTTGTGCAGACGGTGTTCTCGGGTCTTTCCCCGCTGGTCGTCGAGGATGTGGTCGATGAAGGTGAGCGGATCGTGGTGCGGGCACGGACTCCGCGGGACACTGCGGTCTGCCCGGTGTGCGAGGCCCCGTCGGAACGCGTGCACGGCTATCACTGGCGGACAGTCGCGGACGTGCCGGTCGATGAGCGACGGGTGGTGGTCCGTGTGCGGGTGCGGCGTCTGGTGTGTCCCACGCGCGGCTGCCGCCACACCTTCCGCGAACAGATGCCCGGCGTCCTGGACCGGTACCAGCGACGCACCGCTCGTCCGACCAGGCAGGTGAAGGCCGTGGTCAAGGAGTTAGCGGGCCGGGGCACGTCTGCTGGCGATATTGGCGGTGAGCCTGTCGCGTCACACGGCCCTGCGCACCCTGCTGCGGATCTCGCTGCCCACCGGGCGGGTGCCCCGTGTGATCGGCGTCGACGACTTCGCCCTGCGCCGGCGGCACCGCTACGCCACCGTGACCACCGATGCCGAGACTCATGAACGGATCGACGTGCTGCCCGGCCGCACGGCCGACACCCTGGAGGCGTGGCTGCGCGAGCATCCGGGCATTGAGATCGTGTGCCGTGACGGCTCAGCGACCTATGCTGAGGCGATCCGGCGCGCCCTGCCTGACGCGGTGCAGGTCGCGGACCGGTGGCATGTGTGGCACAACCTGTGCGAAGCCGCTCTGAGCGAGGTCAAGGCGCACAGCACCTGTTGGGCCACCGTGCTGGACGCGCCCATCCACGACGGGCCCCGCGCCCAGACGACCCTGGAACGCTGGCACCAGGTCCACGGGCTGCTCGACCAGGGCATCGGCTTGCTCGAGTGCGCCCGCCGTCTCCAGCTCGCCCTGAACACCGTCAAACGCTACGCGCGAGCCGACCGGCCCGAGCGCATGCTCCGCGTCCCCAAGTACCGCGCCAGCCTCGTCGACCCCTACCGCGAGCACCTGCGCAAACGCCGAGCCGATGACCCCGGCGTCCCCGTCAACCACCTCTTCGAAGAGATCAAAGCCCTCGGCTTCACGGGCTGCCTGAACATCCTGCACAAGTACATCAACCAGGGCCGCGCGGACGCCGACCGCAGCCATATCTCCCCGCGCAGGTTCGCCCGGATGCCGCTGACCAGGCCCGACAACCTCAAGGCCGAGCAACACGAGCTCCTGGCCAAGCTCACCACCGCCTGCCGCGAGATGACCCAACTGGCCGCCGGTATCAGGGACTTCGCCCCGCTCCATACGCCACACGCCGACAACGCCGACTCGCTCACGCGCTGGATCGCCCAAGTCCGAGCAGCCGACCTGCCCCATCTACATGCCTTCACCCGCGGCCTGGACCGGGACGTCGACGCCGTGATCGCCGGACTCACGCTTCCATACAGCAACGGCCCCACCGAGGGCGTCAACACCAAGACCAAGCGGATCGCACGCCAGATGCACGGACGAGCAGGCTTCACCCTGCTTCGCCACCGCATCCTCCTCGGATAGCGGCACGCTCCGTCACCACCGAATGTGAGACAGGGTCGGTGAGCGCACCGGTCAGGCCGACTGTGGACCTGACGGTGAAGATGCGGCCGCGACCGCACACCGTGTGCGGCCGGCGACGCGGCCCACCGTGTGCGGCCGGCGACGCGGGCCGCCGGCCGCGCGTCGGCGCGGAAGACACCGGGTGCGGGGGCATCACCATCCCGGCGGGCGAACGTGTGGCCGTCATGTACGCCTCCCCCAACCGTGACGAACGCCAGTGGGTCGATCCCGAGCGATTCGTCGTCACCCGGAAGCCTGCCGATCACCTGCTTCGGTGTGGCATCCACTCTTGCGTCGGCCAGAACCTGGCCAGCTGGGGCGCACGCCCTTCTCACGGCGCTCCCGGCCAAGGTGCGCCGGTTCGAGATCGGCGAGCCCGAGTTCCTCGTGAACAGCCCCCTGCATGGACTGAGCAGGCTTCCCTGCCGGATCGTCACCCGAGCCTGCCCCTTGGGCCCTCCCTGTGTGAGTTGGGTGTCCCAGGGGGCCCGCCGATGCCGATCACCCGGTCTCGACCTGCGAGAACTCAAGTTGTTCGAGTGACTCCATCGATTAATTAAGTCGGTATGGTAGGTGCATGGCTCATGTCTCAGCGGCCGAGCGCCGTCCTCAGTTGATCAAAGCGGCCATCGAACTCATGGCGAGGGAGGGAGTCGCTGCCGGCAGTACCCGTGCGATCGCCGCCGAGCTCGGTGTCGCACAGGCCACGGTGCACTACACGTTCGGCACGAAGGAGGATCTCTACCGGGCCGTCATCCAGCACCTGACCCAGGAGATGGTGAGCCAGGTGCGGCAGGCCGCACCTGACGACGCCGGCTTCGAGGAAACCATGGGGGTGCTCGCCTCCGCCCTGTGGCGCACGGTACGTCACCAGTCGAGCAGCTATCAGCTGCTCACCGAACTGACCATGTTCGCGCTCCGGTCGCCCCATCTCCGCGAGGCACTCGAAACGCACAATCTCGGCGTCCTCAGCGTGACGTCGGAGCTGGTGACGGACGCGGCCGAGCGTGCGGGCCGGCAGCTCGCACAGCCGGCGAGTACGGTCGCGCGGTTCTTCCTCGCCGGATTCGACGGACTCGTGCTGCAGCACCTGACACACCCCGACGACGAGGCGGAACTCTCCTGCCTGCAGGCCTTGATCTCCTCGACGCTGGCCCTCGCCGCCGGTCGTCTGGAGCTGGTCGCCGTACCTCATGACCTGATCGAAGGAGATCTGTCGCGCACTTGACCCGGCCCGGCAGAGTCGCTGGGCCGCGCTCGGGGTGCCATGACGGGTGCTGGGGCTGTGCTCGGCGGCCGCCCTGCCCGGCGCGGGCCGCGCAGGTGTGGCGGGGCCTGCGGTGAGGCCCGTGGACGATCGGAGCTCTGCGGCGCGGTGTGCGAAGCGCGGCGGCGGAACCTGGCGACGCTCGTGCGGAGGCGGGACGATGTCCGTCACCAGAACGGCGTCCGCCGTACGGCCGGGAACGCCCGAGCGGTTCGGCAGGGGCAGTCGGGACGCCGTGCGTTCGCACCGCGGTCCCACACTGCGCCCGCCGAGCCGCTGCCGGGGGTCGCACGAGGGGTGAGTCACTGGAGGGGGTCATCGAGCACACATCACCGGACCGGCGCCACGTCGTGCTTCCGTACGGTCGGCACGCTCTCGCTCGCCGAGACCGTCATCCTCAGAATGGGCAGTGACGCCACGAAGGTGCCCACTCCCAGCAGGATGCCGAGCGCCGTGACTCCCGCGGTGTCCAGGAGTGTTCCCACGAGGAGTGGCCCGAAGCCGACTCCCATCGCACTGGCCCCGCTGAGCGAGGCCACCAGCCGTCCGGTGGAATCGAGGGCCGCCGCGGCACCGAGTGTCTGTACGAGCACGGCGAGCTGAGCAGCCTGCCAGACGACGGCCATGGCGGTGAACAGCAGGGGCGAGTGGGTGAGGACCAGGAGCGCCATGCACACGGCCTGGACGACGACGAATCCGGCCAACGACCGCATGCGCCCGAGCCGCCCGGCGACGTAGGGACCCGCGACGGCACCGGCCAGCGCCACCACACTGGAGACCGCGAGGACGATCGAGAGGTTCGAGGGCGACATGCCGGTGTTCTCGTGTCCGAGAACGGCGGCGTAGGACCATGCCCCCTGGGTCACCGCCCACAACAGCGCCACCCCGGTGAGCAGAACCGCGGACGGCCTGGAGGCCGTCTTGGCCTTCTCCCCTTGGACCACTCCTGCTCGCGAGGTCGGTGAGGCGTCGGGCAGTCGTCCCACCGACGGCCAGCCCATGAGGCAGGCCGCCACCATCACCAGGAAGCCGAACCCCTCGCTCAGGCTGTGGTTCGCGGCGGGCACGGCCATGAGCAGCAGGGCCGAGGCGCAGACCGTTCCGACGACGGTGACGGTGGATGCCTTGTCGGGGTCGTCGGTCGAGGCGAGGGCGGCCGTCGCCATGGCGTAGACCAGGCCCAGTCCGACTCCGATGACCAGATTGGACAGGACGAGGGTCACCGAGCCGGAGGAGAAGGCGGCTCCCAGGAAGCCGGCCACCGCCACCACGAGACCGAGGCGGGCCGACCTCACCCGGCCCGGCCGGGTGGCCCGCCCCGACATGGTCAAGGTCATCACCGCGGTCGCCAGCAACTGTGAGGCGGCGACGAGGCCGGACTCGAAGTCGGACATCCTGAATCGTGCTGCCATGTCCTCCACGAAGACGGGCATCACATTCGAGCCGGCATTGCCCAGCGTCACCCCTGCCACCAGGGCTACCAGCAGACCGAACGTCAGGGACGAACCTTCGCGCTTCGTCATCTGCCACTCCGATCCGGGTTCTTTCGCGGAGGCTGGACTCGTTCTCCGAAACGCACAGGCTCAACAGTCATGGGGACCTCTCAGACACAGGGAGGAAAGGGATCCGTGTGGGTCATGGACGGGACCATGACCCACACGGCAGGAGACGGAGAGGGCGTCAGCCGGTCCAGACGTCCTCGTTGTAGTAGCCGGACTCCGCCAGGGCATCGAGCCATGCGGTGGCTTCCTCGTGTGAGGAGCCCGTCCTGTCGCGGTTGATGGTCATGAAGGCCTCGCGGACGGCGGGAGCCATGCGCCGTCCGTCGCCGCATACGTAGACGCGGCCTCCCACTTCGACGGCGTCCCAGACCTCCTCCGCGTCGTGCAGGATGCGGTCCTGGACGAAGCGCCGACCGTCCTCGGGGGCGTGCGTGAAGGCGCGGCGGAGCCGTACGGCACCGGCGCGTTCGGCGTCCTCCAGCTCGTCGCGGTGCAGGAAGTCGACATCGGGGTGGTCGCAGCCGAAGTAGCACAGGGCGGTGCCGGTGCTGATCTTTCGGTGGGCCCGGTCGAGGACGGCACCGCGGAAGGGTGCGAGACCGGTTCCGGCGCTGATCAGGATGACCGGGTCGGCGGAGTCCTGGGGAAGCCGGAAGGCGTCGTTGCAGGGCAGGACTCGGGCCTGGACGACGTCACCGGCGTCGACCGTCTGCACGTAGTGGGAGGCGATGCCGTGGAAGGTCCCCTCGCCGCCGCGGTGGGGCTGGGCCAGCAGGGAGACCATGAGGTCGACCTCGCCCGGGGTGGCCTCGGCGGAGGAGGAGATCGAGTAGGGCCGGGGACGCTGGACCGGGAGGAGTTCCAGGAAGCGTTCGAAGGGCAGTTCACACGCCGCGTACCGCTCGACGAGGTCCAGGACGCTACGGCCGGTGATCCCCTCCTGGAAGGTCTCCGGGTCCGCGCCGGCGAGTTCGGCCAGGGGCCGCTTCTCGGGCGGGCACGCGGTGTGTTCGGCCAGGACGGCGACCTGCTCCTGGGTGGCGGGGTCCTGGAGCTCGACGAAGTCGGTGAGCAGACGGCGCAGGGTCAGGGGGCGGTCGACCGGGAGGGCGTTGCGGCTGCGCCGACGGGCCCGGAGGCTGACGGTGCGGTCGAGGTCGAGTGCGAAGCGGTCGGCGACGCGCTGGACGAGGGAGACGGGGTTGCGGGGCAGAACGGCGAGGTGATCGCCGGTGCGGTACGTGACCCCGTCGGGAAGACGGAGCTTCAGGAAGCGCTTGGAGCGGCCCAGTGGGTTGTCCATGTCGACGAGTTCGTAGGCGTCGAGCACCTCCATGGGCTGTACGCCGTGGCGGGCGGCCAGCTCCCCGGTGACGGAGTCCGTCGTCTCCTGGAGCTCGTACAGCCCCTGGTCACTGTCGGCCCCCTCGGCTGCCGGCCGCTGTGCCGCATCGGAGCCGCCGGAGGTGCCGTACTCGGCGAGCAGTGTCGTCCACAGCGCGCCGGTGAAGCGGTCGACGGCACCGCCGAAGTCCCCGGCGGCGTCCGCGGCGGCCCGCTCCATCAGGCGGGTGGCGCCGGCCGCGGCCAGGCGCTCGTCGATCAGGGTGGGGATGCGCTGGTAGGTGGCCGCCCAGTTGCGGTCACCCACACCGAGCACCGTGTAGGACAGACCCTCCAGGGATCCCGGCTCCAGCTCCTCCAGCCAGGAGACGAACCGGTCCGCGTCGTCGGTGGGCCGGCCGTTGTAGGAAGCGGCCACGATCACCACCGGGCCTTCCTGGTCGGCCAGTCGGCCCACGGCATCGTTCAGCGGGGCGGCGGAGGCGGCGAAGCCGTACTCCTCAGCCTCACCGGCGAGATCCCGTGCGATTCCCACGCACGTGCCCAGGTTCGAACCGTGCAGCACCCGCAGTCCGGTGCCCGGCACCCTCGCCGCGTCGGCACGAGGCCCGCTCTGCTCGACGGGCCCGGCCACGGCCGCCGGTATACGACGGTCGCCGGTGCCGCGCCGCACGAGCCGGAGGGCGAAGTCCGTCGGCTTGATCGTCAGTCCCTGGTTGACCTTCAGCTCGTAGTCGGTGTGGTCGATGAGGCGGTAGCGGTGCACCAGCATGGCCAGGACCAGAGTCGCCTCGTGCAGCGCGAACTGGCGTCCGATACAAGCCCTTTCACCGTTGCCGAACGGCTTGAACAGGTGCACCGGCCGCGCGGCCTCCCGCTCGGGGGCGAAGCGCTCGGGGTCGAACAGCTCGACGTTGTCACCCCATGCGGGGTCCCGGTGCAGGGCGGGGGTGGTGACCATCACCATGTCGCCCTTGCGGACGGCGTACTTGCCGCCGATGACCGTGTCCTCGAGGGGCTCCACCGCGTACGCGGGAGCGGTCGGCCACAGCCGGAGGGTCTCGTTGAGGATCTGGCGGACGTAGGCGAACTTGCCGATGTCGGCGTACTCGGGGTCGATTTCGTCGGTGTCCCCCCACAGGGCGTCCACCTCGGCCTGGGCCCGCGCCAGCACCTCCGGGTGCTTCGTCAGGTAGTACAGGGCGAAGGACAGCAGTCCGCTCGTCGTCTCGTGCCCCGCGATCAGGAAGGTGATCGCCTGGTACCGGATATTGGTGTCGTCGAGGGGCTCACCCGTCTTCGGGTCAGGGGTGTGCAGCATCCGCCCGAGCAGATCGGTCGTGGATGTGTCACCCGACGCCTTGCGCTGGGCGATCACTTCGTCGACCAGGCTGTTCATCAGGGCGACGTCATTGTCGAGCTGATCCGTCTGCTTCCAGCGGAAGATCTCGGTGCCCGGAATCGACTCGCCCTTGACCTGGATGTACTTCAGCGATCGTGTCATCGCCTCGACGAAGGGGTGCAGTTCGTCACTGCGGAACGACTCGAAGTCGTAGCCGAACCCGCAGAGCCCGATCGTGTCGAACGTCATCCGTGTCGTGTCGTCGGAGACGTCGACGGCGGTTTCGCCTGCCGCCCGGTCCCACTTGTCGATCAGATGGCGGGCGACCTTGAGCATCGTGCCGTGGTAGTCACGCATCCCGCCGAGCGAGAACGCCGGCATCAGGATGTCATGGGCCTTGCGCCAGTTCGGTTCCTGGGTGTACGCCGTGATCAGACCGTCGCGGCCGAGCACCCGAGCACTCTCCAGCTCCTGATGGACGGCCTTCTGGAACCGGGTCTCGTCGGCCAGTTCGGTGACCAGGTCCAGGCCGTGGGCCATGATGATCTCGTTCCCGAAGGCCTTGAGCTTGAACAACGGCCCGAAGTCCTTCGCCTCCTTCATCAGGTACAGGAGGCCGTCGAACCCGGAGGGTATGTCGAGCGCGTGCCCGACCAGGGGAAGTGAGGGACGCTCAGGGATCGGTTCGGTCATGGGCGCGGACTGGTTGGTCATGTCATACCTTTCTGTTCCCATGGGGAGCGGTGCGGTGGTCCACCGCTCCGCATTCATGTCACTCGATGACGTCGGGCGACTTTCTCAACAGACGTGTTCAACAGACGTGTTCAATGGACGTGTTCAATGGACGTGTTCAATGGACGTGCTCGATAGACGTGTTCGATAGACGTGTCGATGAATAGGGTTCGGCCGAAGGGGCCCCGCGAGCAGCGATCCGAAGACGGAGGGAGGCAGGCCTCGGCGACGGCCGCTCACCATCGGCCGAGGCCTGCCGGACAGGGGAGGTCTCAGAGGGTCAGGGGACCAGGACCAGCCGGATGGGGTCTCCCACCTTCTTCTCCAGTCGGGCGACGGCATCCGCCGCGTCGGCCAGGGGGACGTGGTCGGTGATGGACGGAGCCAGGTCGAGGCGGCCGGTGGAGGCCAGTCGGACGAGGGCATCGACGTCCTCGGGCCGCGAGCCGTAGTGCCCCCGGACCTGCTGGCCGAAGTAGCAGAACCCGATGCTGTCCTGCACCGTCAGCGGTGCGGGCGTGAGCCCCGCGAGCACCATGACACCGCCGGGGCCGAGGACGGTGGCAGCCTGCTCACGCACCGCGGGGTGCCCCGCGAAGTCGAAGGCGACCTCGATCCCCTGGCCTCCGGTGGCCTCCGCCACGGCCTCGGCGAATCCCGGGTCGGAAGGGTCGAGGGCGACATCTGCCCCGAAGGACAGGGCGCGTTCGCGAGCGGCGGGCAGCGGGTCCACGGCGACGATCGGCGTCCCGCCGGCCAGCCGGGCGATGCGGATGCCGTGCGCCCCCAGCCCACCCGCACCCCAGATGCCCACGGACTGCGCAGGGCGGACCGCTCCCACGCCCACGATGGCGGCATAGGGCGTGGAGACGGCGTCCGGAATGATCGCCGCCTGGTCGAAGGGCAGGCTGTCGGGGATGGGGACGAGGGTGTCCTCGCGTGCCACCGCGTACTGCGCCCAGCCGCCGTGGTAGTCCACGCCCCGGGTGCTGGGCTGTGCGCACGACCGGCCCCGTGCACAGGAGCCGCACACCCCGCACGACTGGCCGGCCTGCAGCGCGACCCGCGTCCCGGGAACCCACTCTCCCCGGAGGCCCGGGCCGAGGGAGTGGATGACGCCGGCGACCTCGTGCCCGAGGGTGACCGCCCCGGCACGCACCACTTCCTCGACGGGGAAGTCGCTCTTGAGGCTGCCGTCGATCAGGTGCACGTCGGACAGGCACACTCCGGCGGCCTTGACCTCGATCAGCACCTCCCCCGGGCCGGGAACCGGAACGGGAACCTCTTCCACGGCGAAGGACTTGCTGTCCAGCCGAAGACGCCCGGCAAGCATGGTGCTCATTGATCTACCTCGGTTCTGTGAACGAGTGAACGGAACAAACCTGCGGAGGCGGCAGGAGAGCCGACCCGATGGCCCGTCGGTCCGGCACCGGAGAACGGTGATCGGCCACCGGGGAGCGGGTCACGGCGCCGCGGCCGACTCCGGAGTCCCGAAGGACGGCCGAGTGACGACGCCTCGGCAAGACGGCTCCCGCAGGGGCCCTCGAGAGCCCCGCTCCGGTGTCGCGCATAGCCCTCCCTACGTATCGCCGCGCCCACATGCCGCCTTGTTTCGCCTGCTGCACAGGGGCTCGAGAACCAAGATACACAGAACTTAGTCGCTCGACAATGTCGAGCGATTTAACCTAACGACAAGGTCGTTCGATCGAGGCGGTGAGCCAGCGACGACCAGGCGCCCGTGGTTGACGGCACAGTGAGCACCGCTCCGGGCTGCGGTCATACCGAGCGCCATGTCTGCGCTATGCATAGGGCGTTGGCACCCCATGGACCGACGACGGCTGGTCCGGCAGGTACGACGTTCCGGGGATCGACTCTTCCGGAACGGCGCCCGCCCGGCGTGAGGGCCGCGAGGCTGGAAGCATGGAGCGCCTCTGGCGACGGAGGTAACGACAGCATCGACAGCTGAGGTATCGAGGGCCCGGCGACTGATGTCGCGTCAGGTTGTGGACGTTCGTGAACTCGGATGCGGCGGGCCGTTGTTCTTGTCGTGCAAGACGATGTGCAGCTCGACGCCTGGTCCGCGGAACTGGTACTCGTGCGGGTCGGCCACCAGTCGGTCGGGGGGATCTGCGGCGGAGGATGAAGCCTGCGTGCACGGCCTGGTCGGTCCGGTGAGTCGGAAGAACAGCTGGCAGCGGAGACGCGGCTGGGGTGCCGAACTGCGCCGCGCCGCGCCGCGCTTCTGGGCCTGGACGACTGCGCCGTGGACGGGTCGCATGTCCGGGTCCTGAAAGGGGGATGTCGTCGGCCCCTCGCCCGTCGACCGTGCCCGTCCCGGCTCCAAACGCCATCTGGCCGTCGACCGCCACGGCACACCGCTCGCAGTCACGCCCACCGGTGGGAACTGACGTCACCCAGTTGCTGCCCCTGCTGGACGCCGTCCCAGCGATTCGGTGCCTGATCAAGGCGACCACGTGTTGCAACGACCCCCTGGAATCCGCCGTATGCCGGCCGGGGCTACGACTTACGACGCGCCGATCTACACCAAGGCCTGCTTGAACTGACCTGCAGCCTCATCTGCCTTCGCCGCCTTGGAAGTTCATTCTGAAAGATCAGCACGCTCTTCGGCAGCAGCAGCTTGGCTTCCTTGCCGGCTCTCCTCTGTGAGCACCCACAGGTGGTGTCCCAACTCCAGTCTCGTCTCCACCCGAGCCAGGCCCGTCCCCTCCTCCACTATCTGCCCCTCGTGGTGGCGGGTGAGGGTGCAGAGTCGGAAATCGCCGGGGACATAGTGCCCGACGACCGCCGTTCGCTCGCCCTGCGCGACCTGCGGGTAGTGCTGGAGGATCGGGGCATCGGGGTTGTCGATCGGCGTCAAGGACCAGCAGGGCCGGGAGCCGCCGTTCCACGAACAAGCGGGCCGCCGTCACCGCGTCGTCGTCCGCCGAGACCGCCGGATACGGCTCAGCCAGGTCACGTGCTCGCATGCGCCCTCTCCTCTCCTCGGCCGACACGAAGGGGAGCGGAGTAGCGGGTGGCGCTGCCTCGCGACTGCTTCAAGCAGTTTGAAGCACCGTTTTCAAGCAGTTTGAAGCACCGTTTCAGCCGCTTCCACCCCGCGACGACTCGCGTAGCGGCCTGACGAACTCCCGCTCGGCATCCGACAGTTCATGGCGGTGTGTCACGACACCATGGCCCACCAAACAAGATCATTCGAAGACACTGCCTGGTCCAGGGTCGACCTGTGCCACGCTGTAATCCGGGACGAACGGGGGCAGGCATGGCGAGGGACGCGTCCGACCCGGAGCGGAAAATCACCAGTAACGACCTGTCGGGGACCGTCCACGGGCCGGTTGTCCAAGCCGGCACGGTCGAAGGCGGCGTACACACGCACATCCACGAGTCGGGCCTGCCGCTGGCATCCGACGTCCACGCGTTCACTCCGGTGGCGAACCCACCACGGCCTCCCTCCGGTCGGCTGTGGGGCCGCGACGCCGATCTGGACGAAGTCGTCCGGCTGCTTGAGGCGCGCCCGGACGACGGCTTCGGCGTGGCGCTCGTCGGTATGCCTGGTGTGGGCAAGACCGAACTCGCCCTACACGCCGCCCGCGCGCTGCGAGAGCAGTATCCGATCACCTGGTGGGTCAGCGCGCAGGACGGTGTGGCCGTGACCCGGGGCCTCGCAGCCCTGGCCCATCATCTGCTGCCAGGACACCGGCACTGGCACACACCGGCGGATGCGGCCGCCTGGGCCATGGACTGGCTGCATCACCACGACGGCTGGCTGCTCGTCCTCGACGGTGTCGAGACGCCGAGTGACGTGACCGTCCTGCTGGCCCGGATCGATCGCGGGCCGGTGGTCGTGACCACGCGGTGGCACGTGGACTGGACGGAGTGCAGGCTGGCCGCAACGACCGTCGAGCCCCTGCCCACCCCCGTCGGGGCAGCATGGCTCTCCGGGCACACGGGCCTGGACGCCGACGACAGCGCCCACCGGCTGGCGGCAGACCTGGGAGGGCTCCCGCTCGCTCTCCAACAAGCCTCGGCCTACCTGCGCGCACAGGGGCTGTCCTACGAAAGCTATCAGCGGCTGCTCGACGCCGAGCCTGGCGAACTCCTCGACTCACCAGCATGGACGGACGTGTACCGCCGTAACACGGCGCGAAGCCTTCGCCTGAGTGTCGACGCCGTTGCTGCGCTACGGCCGAGCGCCGTCCGCCTCCTCAAGACGGCCTGCTGCTACGCGCCCGAGACCATACCGCTCGGCTTGCTGACGTCCGAACCTCTGACGTCGATACGCCAACGCTCCGACATCGAACTCCTGCGCTCCTATTCGTTGATCACGGCGGACTGCGGAAGCGTGAGCATCCACCAACTCCTGCGACGGCTGCTCCGGTCGGGCATGACGGTGGACAGCGGGGAAGCGGCCGTGGCCTGCGAGCTGCTCAGGTCCGCCCTCCCCGAGGATCCGTTCTCGACGGTCGCCGACTGGCCGCACTGGTTCCGCCTGATCTCGCACACCGAGGCCCTGGACGCCTTCGTCGACTCGATCGGTGGTGTGCCGGAGCAAGCGGTCGCCGACCTCGCGGGAGCACTGCACGGAGTGGGGACCTTCATGCTGGCCCAGGGGTGGACCGGCCAGGCCCGTGAGTCTCTGACGCGTGCCGCCGAACGGCGGACGACGGCACTGGGAGAAGGGCACGCCGACACCCTCGCCTCCCGCCATCGTCTGGGAGAGGCGCTCCGGGCTCTCGGCAGCCTCGAGGAGGCGCTCGCCGTCCACTCCGCCACGCTGGACGCCCGATCGAGGCTGCACGGCGCGCAGCACCGGCTCACCCTGCAGACACGGGAGGCGCTGGCCATCACCTACAAGGCCATGGGGCGCACCGACGAAGGCATCGTCCAGCACGAGGCCATCCTGCGTGATCGCGCCACGGCCCTCGGCAACGATCACACCGACGTGCTGTGGTCGATGCACAACCTCGCACTCACCTACAAGCATGCGGGCCGGCTCGACGAGGCGCTGGATCTGCACCAACGGGTCCTCGAACGCCGCACGGCCGTGCTGGGGCCGGACCACCCAGACACCTTGCGGTGCCTGCACAACATCGCCAACACCCACCACGATGCGCGACGCTACGAGGAAGCCATCGCTGCCCAGGAGCAGAGCGTCGCGGACCGCATACGTGTCCTGGGGCCGGAGCACCGTGACACTCTCCGGTCCCAGTCCAATCTGGCCGACTCGTATCTCGCCGCGGGCCGGGTGTCCGAAGCCGTCGCACTGCACGAGCGCACGCTCGCCCAGCGGGAGCGGGCGCTCGGACCGGAAGAACCGGACACCCGCCGGTCGCGTGAGCGACTCGAAGCCGCACGGGAACAGCAGCACCGTGCGCCGGGTCCCGACGGCTCCCCCTGAACGGTGTGGACCCGGCATACTTCCGCGGTCGCCGGATGGTGTCCGCAGAAGTATGCCGGGCCGGCGCACACCCGTCGGCACTGAGGTCGCCTTACGAGCTGGTGCGTGATAGCGAGTGAGGCCGCTCTGGCAGACCACAAACGCTGGCAGCAACTGATGCGCTTCACCCACCGCCGCGACCGCCTGCCCGACACCTACCGCGCGCCATCGCCGGCCTCGTCTCCGACCGCACGATCAGCATCTGAGAGCAGGCGACGACCAGGCCAAACACGTCCCACCCGCTATCACGCACCAACTCGTTGGACGTCATTTCACGAGGGTCACGCCGACACCGCAGTGTGAGTCGAACACAGCTGCGAGTAGCATGAGTTGACGGTTCGGTGGGGGCGTGCCCGGACCCTTATGATCTTCGGCATGACTGTGCAGAACGTTGACAGAACCCTCTCCCGTAAACAGCGGCTCCAGGAGAAGCAGCGCCGCCAGCTGTCGGTCGTCGACACCGTGGACAAGGCGGAGGGCAAGGTCCGCAAGGCGGAGGCCGAACTCGCCGTGGCCGTCACCGAGGCGGTGCAGGTGTTCGGGGACGAGCAGTCGGCGTCCGACGCGCTCGACATGTCGGTCGAGGCGATCCGGCGTTTTCTGCACATGGCCCGCAGCGAGGCGGACGACGCCGACACCCCGGCCGAGGCCGCCAAATCCTGAGCCCGCGTCGCCGTCAGGGCCTGCGCGGGCGCACCCTGACGTCGGTGCCGTTCACCCGGACGGTGACCCTGCCCCGGCTCCGCGCCCGGTCGGCCACGATCTCGTAGGACGTGACCTTGCCGTCGCGCCACTCGCAGCCGACCTCGTAACCGCCCCGGGCGCGCAGACCGGTGAAGGACCCCTCGGCCTTCCACGCGTCCGGCAGGGCGGGCAGCAGGTGAATGCTTCCGTCGTGGCTCTGCAGGAGCATCTCCGCGACGGCCCCCGAGATGCCGAAGTTGCCGTCCATCTGGAACGGCGGGTGGTTGCAGAACAGGTTGGGCAGCGTGTTGTAGCTCAGCAGGCCGCGCAGCATGATCCCGGCGCGGTGCCCGTCGCCGAGGCGGGCGAAGAGGGCCGCGCGCCACGGCCAGGTCCATGAGCGGCGGCTGTCGCCCGACACGGTCGCGGCCGTGAACGGGACCCCGTCCTTCTCTCCGCAGCGCGCCTTGAGGGAGACGAGTGCCGCGGCCGCGAAGGCGGGCGTGCTCGGGGTGATCTGGCGGCCCGGGTAGACCGCGAAGAGGTGAGAGGTGTGGCGGTGGATGTCGGTGGGGCTGTCGATGTCCTCCTGCCACTCCTGCAACTGCCCCCATCCGCCGACCTTGTTGGGCGCCAGACGGGCCTGCATGTCCGCGACCTCGGCCCGGTACTCGGGGTCCGCGTCGAGGACCGCCTCGCAGTCCAGGTAGTTCTGGAACAGGTCCCAGATGATCTGCTGGTCGTACATGACGCCGTCCTCGCGGGGCCCGTGCTCCGGGGACCAGCCGTTCGGCGCGACGAGGAGTCCGTCCGCGCGCTCCTTGAGGTGGTCCTCCCAGAACTCGCAGATCTCCTTGATCATCGGATGTGCGAGAGTACGGAGGTAGGTGAGGTCCTGGGTGAACGCCCAGTGTTCGTAGAGGTGTTGGGCGTACCAGGCACTCGCGACGGTGTTCCACTCCCAGGCGTTGCCACCGAAGACGCTCTGGCTGGTGCGGGCGGTCCAGCCCCGGGTGTCGGCACCGAAGGCGTTGCGGGTGGCCACCCGGCTGGGCACGGCCACCTGCTCGATGAACCCGACGAGCGCCTCGTGGCACTCCGGCAGGTTCGTCGTCTCCGCTCCCCAGTAGTTCATCTGGACATTGATGTTGGTGTGGTAGTCGGCGGCCCACGCCGGCTGGTTGCTGTCGTTCCACAGGCCCTGGAGGTTGGCGGGCAGGCCCTTCGGGCGGGAGGAACTGATCAGCAGGTAGCGGCCGTAGTCGAACATCGTCTGTTCGAGGCTCGGGTCCTCCTCGCCCGCGGCGTAGCGCGCCAGCCTGGCGTCGGTCGGCAGGGCCAGGACGGCCTCCTCGGAGGTGCCCCAGTCGACCGAGACGCGCTTCATGAGGGCGCGGGTGTCGGTGGTGTGCCGCTTGCGCAGTGCGGCGTAGGAACGGGCGGCGGCCTTGTCGAGCGCCCGGTCGACGGCTGCCTGTGGATCAGCTCCGCGCCACCCGGCAGCGGCGTCGAGCCGGTAGTCGGTGCGGGCGTCAAGGAGCAGGGTCAGCGTCGTGCAACCGCTGAACCGGAGGACCGACCCGTCGGCGCTGAAGTCTCCGTCGGTGTGCACGGCCCGGACGGTGCACGCGTGCTTGAGGCCGTTGCCCATGACGCCCTTGAAGGCGATCCGGCGGGCGCCGGCGTCCACGGTCGTCGGGGTCTGCTCCTGACCGGAGGTCAGCGAGAGCGCTCCGGAGAGTCCCTCGGGCGCCTCCGTCGTGTAGCGGAAGACCAAGACGTCGGCGGCGCGGCCGGCGAAGGCCTCCCGGACGACGCGCCGCCCCGGTGCGCCGAAGCCGGTGACGTGGACGCCGTCGACGAGGTCGAGGGCGCGCCGGTAGTCGACGACCGTGCGCCGGGTGCGGGTGTCGAAGTCCTCGCCCGCAAGGGCGATCTCGGCGATCCGGCAGGCGCCGGCGGATGCGTCGGGGGTCAGGGTGAGCCGGTAGACGCGGTAGGCCGTGGTGTTGGTGAACCGGTAGGTGCGCGTCTCGCCCCGGTCGGCGAACGGCCCGCCGGGCCGCCGCGTGTCGAGGGTGGCCCAGGTGCTCCCGTCCTTCGACGCCTCCAGCGTCCAGTGCCGCGGGTCCTCCTGGGGGCGGTCCGGGGCCGCCATGAGGGTGTACGAGGTGACGACGACCGCGCGGGGCAGGTCGGCCTGCCAGACCAGCGCGGGTGAGCTACCCGCGACCCGCCAGACCGTGGCCGGGTCGCCGTCCACGGAACGTGAGATGTCCGCGGACCGGGCGCCGGAGCCGGACCCGTGGGAGGACCCCTCGGTCTCCCCGCTCGGGGACGACAGGTACACCGCCCCGGACGCGCCGAGGTCGACACCGGTCAGGCCGATCTCGCCGACCTGGAAGTGGCTGACGCCGGCCTTGGGGACGAAGTCGAACCGGTAGAAGCGGTAGGCCACCGGGTTCGCGCAGGTGAACCACTTCGTCTGGAAGCGGCTCTCGAAGGGCGCCGCGAGTGTGCGGCTGTCCAGCACGGTCCAGGCGTCGCCGTCAGCGGAACCGGAGAGCGTCCACTCCTGCGGGTCGCGCTGCGGTACGTCGTGGGCACTCGTCAGCCGGTACGAGGGCACCTCCACGGGGGCGGGGAGCTCGACCTGCCACAGCACCTTCGCCCCGGGACTCTCGACGCACCACTTGGTGGCCGTCTCGCCGTCGTACGTCTTGTCGACGCCCTCGGACGGGGAGCTTCTGTACGGTCCGCCCGGAGCCGTGACCTCGGCCCGGGGCGCGCCGGCGAAGGTGATCACTAGGTCGCCGAAGTCCCGGTACGAGCCGAAGCCGTTCATGCCGGTGTCGAAGTCGCTGTCCGGTCTGCCGGCGAGGGCGTTGTCGTAGTCGTTCACCCCGCCCCACAGGCTCTGTTCGTTGAACTGGACGCGCTCCTCGTGGGGGTCGGCGAAGAGCATGGCGCCGAGCCGGCCGTTGCCGATCGGCAGGGCCTGCGCCTCCCAGTTCACGGCGGGGACGGTGTAGCTCAGGGCGTCCCGGGCGAGAGCCGGTCGGCGGACGGACTGCGTGTCGCGTGTCACGGTGGCGGGCTGTGCCGTGGCGGTGGTGCCCGTCAGTCCGGTGGCCAGAGGTGCGAACGCGAGGGCACCGCCGAACTTGAGAAGGCTTCGTCGCTGCGGTGGGGATGCATCGATCACGGTGAGATCTCCCGGCCCATTCATCGGCTCTTTCATGGAAGCTTCGGCGCCGCATCGACCTCGGTCGGGGCTCGATCATCGTTGCCGGAACATACATCGGATGTCTAGGGGTATGCGCCAACACCAGGGAGAGGGCAGCGGCACAATGACGCCATGTCACGCCAGATGGGCCCAACTGCCCGCCGTCATCGGATCCTTGGGCGTGCCAGGAGAGGACCACGTGAGCGAGGATCAGGCCGCCGACGTCGCGCGTGAGCGCCGGGACACCCCAGGCACCCCGGACACCCCAGGAACCCCGGACACCACGACGGCGCACAACGCCCGCGTCTGGAACTACTGGCAGGGCGGCACGGACCACTACGAGGTCGACCGGCAGGTCGGGGATCACGTCGCCGGGATGATCCCTGTCATCCGGGACATCGCCTTCGCCGACCGGCGGTTCCTGGTCCGCGCGGTGCGTCGGCTGACCCAGGAGCACGGGATACGCCAGTTCCTGGACGTCGGCACCGGACTGCCCGCGCTGGAGAACACCCACGAGATCGCGCAGCGAGTCGCCCCCTCGTCGAGGATCGTGTACGTCGACAACGACCCGCTGGTTCTCGCCCACGCCCGCACCCGGCTGACCAGCACCGAGGAAGGTGCCGCGGTCTACATCGACGCCGACGCCCATGACCCCGACACGATTTTGCGCATCGCCGGGGAGACACTCGACTTCGGCGAGCCCGTCGCGCTGATGCTGCTCGGCATCCTCAACTTCGTCCTCGACGACGCCGAGGCCCGCGCCATCGCCCGGCGGCTCCTCGAACCACTCGCCCCCGGCAGCTTCCTCGCGCTGACGCACCCCACGACCGAGCCCGAACTCGACGGCGACCTGCAGCTGGAGGCCATGGAGTTCTGGAACGCCCACGCCGAGCCACCGGTCACCGCCCGCGGCAGCGCGGAGATCGCCCGGTACTTCGACGCTCTCACCCTGCTGGAGCCGGGCCTCGTCCCCTGTTCGCTGTGGCGCCCCGACCCTGGTGACGAGCCCACGGTGGTACCGCAGTTGGGTGCGGTGGCGCGCAAGCCGTGACCCCCGCCGCCCGAGGTGTCAGGGCCGGGCGAGCCGACCAGGACGCCAGGGGCGAGTTCGACGACGTGGACGTTCATCCAGCCCGCTCATGTGCCGACTTCTGCCCTGACGCCGGCTCGCAGGTCGAGGCGGTGCTCGCCCGCGTACACGTTCATGGAGCCGCCGCGGAGGAAGCCGACGAGCGTCAGCCCGGTTTCCGTGGCGAGGTCCACCGCGAGGGAGGACGGCGCGGAGACGGACGCCAACATGGGGATGCCCGCCATGACGGCCTTCTGGGCGAGTTCGAAGGACGCCCGACCGGAAACCAGCAGGATGCTCCCGGACAGCGGCAGTCGACCGTACCGGAGGGCGCGGCCGACCAGCTTGTCGACGGCGTTGTGCCGGCCGACGTCCTCCCGCAGGTCAAGCAGCTCGCCGTCGAACGAGAACAGCCCGGCGGCGTGCAGACCGCCGGTCCGGTCGAACACCCGTTGCGCGGCCCGCAGTCGGTCGGGCAGGAGGGCCAGCAGTTCGGGGGTGACGCGGACCGGCGGCGTGTCGGTGAGGGGCCAGGCCGCGATGGTCCGTACGGCGTCGAGACTGGCCTTGCCGCACAGGCCGCACGAGGACGTGGTGTACACGTTGCGTTCCAGCGTGATGTCGGGCAGCAGCACGCCGGGGGCGAGCCGGACGTCGACGACGTTGTAGCTGTTCCGGCCGTCCTGGGTGGCGCCCGCGCAGTACACGATGTTCGCCACGTCCGAGGCCCGGCTCACCACGCCCTCACTCACCAGGAATCCGGCGGCGAGGGCGAAGTCGTCGCCAGGTGTGCGCATGGTGATGGCCAGAGGTCTGCCGTTCAGGCGGATCTCCATCGGCTCCTCGGCGACCAGGGTGTCGGGGCGGGTGCTCGGTACCCCGTCCCGGATCCGCAGCACGCGCCGCCGTTCGGTGACCCGTCCCATGGTCTCACTCCCAGTTCTGCCGTCGGGCCGCGGCCGCTGCGCCGCCGCGCTCAGCACTCGATGACGTTGACGGCGAGGCCGCCGCGGGCGGTCTCCTTGTACTTGACCTTCATGTCGGCGCCGGTCTCCTTCATGGTCTTGATGACCTTGTCGAGGGAAACGTGATGACGTCCGTCGCCGCGCATCGCCATACGGGCGGCGGTGACGGCCTTCACCGCCGCCATGCCGTTGCGTTCGATGCAGGGGATCTGGACGAGGCCGCCGACGGGGTCGCAGGTGAGGCCGAGGTTGTGTTCCATGCCGATCTCGGCGGCGTTCTCGACCTGTTCGGGGCTGCCGCCGAGGACTTCGGCGAGTCCTCCGGCCGCCATGGAGCAGGCGGAGCCGACCTCGCCCTGGCAGCCGACCTCGGCGCCGGAGATGGAGGCGTTCTCCTTGAAGAGGAGGCCGATGGCGCCGGCGGCGAGCAGGAAGCGGACGATGCCGTCGTCGTCGGCGCCTGGCACGAACTCCAGGAAGTAGTGGAGGACAGCGGGGATGATGCCGGCCGCGCCGTTCGTCGGCGCGGTGACGACCCGGCCGCCGGCGGCGTTCTCCTCGTTCACGGCCATCGCGTAGAGCGTGATCCACTCCATGGCGCGGGCCAGCGGGTCGCCCTCGCTGCGCAGGGCGCGCGCGGCCGCGGCGGCCCTGCGGCGCACCTTCAGACCGCCGGGGAGGATGCCCTCGCGGCCCAGGCCGCGTGCGATGCAGGCCTCCATGACCTGCCAGATCTCCAGCAGGCCCGCGCGGATCTCCTCCTCGGTGCGCCAGGCCTTCTCGTTCTCCAGCATCAGCGCGGAGATCGACAGGCCCGTCTCCCGGGTGAGCCGGAGCAGTTCGTCGCCGGTGCTGAACGGGTGGGGCAGCACGGTGTCGTCGAGTTTGATCCGGTCCGCGCCCGCGGCTTCCTCGTCGACCACGAAGCCACCGCCGACGGAGTAGTACGTCTTCTCCAGCAGGGGTGCGCCGTCGGCATCGTACGCGAAGAGGATCATGCCGTTGGCGTGGTACGGCAGTGACCGCCGACGGTGCAGGACCAGGTCCGCCGAGGTGTCGAAGCCGATCTCGTGCGCGGGGCCGATCTCGGCGCCGAGGAGACGCAGGCGCCCGGTGGCGCGGATCCGTTCGACGTCCAGGTCGGCCCCGGCGACGTCGACCGTGTGCGGCTCGTTGCCCTCCAGGCCGAGCAGCACCGCCTTGGGGGTGCCGTGGCCGTGGCCGGTGGCCCCGAGAGAACCGAACAACTCCGCCCGCACGGCGGCGGTCTGGGCCAGCGCTCCATCCTGCTTCAGCCGCCTGACGAACATCCCGGCGGCGCGCATCGGGCCCACGGTGTGCGAGCTGGACGGGCCGATGCCTATGGAGAACAGGTCGAAGACGCTGATTGCCACGCCACGCTCCGTGGGTTGGAGGGGGCGTGCCGATCGGTGCCGGCACGCCCGCTGCGGGAGGTTGTCTCTTACGGGCCGGGGTAGAGCGGGTGCTTGTCGGCGAGTGCCTTGACCCGGGTCTTGAGCGCCTCGGCGTCGTAGGCCGGCTTGAGCGCCTCGGCGATGACGTCGGCGACCTCGGTGAAGTCCTCGGCGGTGAAGCCGCGGGTGGCCAGCGCGGGCGTGCCGATGCGCAGGCCGGAGGTGACCATCGGCGGACGCGGGTCGTTGGGGACCGCGTTGCGGTTGACGGTGATGCCGACCTCGTGGAGGCGGTCCTCGGCCTGCTGCCCGTCCAGCTCGGAATGGCGCAGGTCGACCAGGATCAGATGCACGTCGGTGCCGCCGGAGAGCACGTCGACACCGGCCTCACGGGCGTCCGGGGCCGTCAGCCGCTCCGCCAGGATCCGCGCGCCCTCGACCGTGCGCCGCTGGCGCTCCTTGAACTCCTCCGACGCGGCGACCTTGAAGGACACCGCCTTCGCCGCGATGACGTGCTCCAGCGGGCCGCCCTGGAAACCGGGGAACACCGAGGAGTTCAGCTTCTTCGCGAACTCCTTCTTCGCCAGGATGATGCCGCCGCGCGGCCCGCCGAGCGTCTTGTGGGTCGTGGAGGTGACCACGTCGGCGTAGGGCACCGGGTTGGGGTGCAGCCCGGCCGCGACCAGACCCGCGAAGTGCGCCATGTCCACCCACAGACGGGCGCCGACCCCGTCGGCGATCCGGCGGAACTCCGCGAAGTCCAGCTGACGCGGGTACGCCGACCAGCCCGCGATGATCACCTTGGGCCGGTGCTCCTTGGCCAGGCGCTCCAGCTCCGCCATGTCGACCAGGCCGGTCGCGGTGTCCACGTGGTAGGCGACGACCTCGAACTGCTTGCCCGAGAAGTTCAGCCGCATGCCGTGGGTGAGGTGGCCGCCGTGCGCCAGGTCCAGCCCGAGGATGGTGTCGCCGGGCTGGGCGAGGGCGAACAGCGCGGCCTGGTTGGCGGAGGCGCCCGAGTGCGGCTGCACGTTGGCGTACTCGGCGCCGAACAGCTCCTTCACCCGGTCGATGGCGATCTGCTCGGCGACGTCGACATGCTCACAGCCGCCGTAGTAGCGGCGGCCCGGGTAGCCCTCGGCGTACTTGTTGGTCAGGACCGACCCCTGCGCCTCCATGACCGCCACCGGAGCGAAGTTCTCCGAGGCGATCATCTCCAGGGTGGACTGCTGACGGTGCAGCTCGGCGTCGACGGCGGCCGCGACCTCGGGGTCGAGGTCGTGCAGGGATTGGTTGAACGAGGTCATCGGCGGTCTCCTGTGCGGTTTCCGGAGGGAGGAGGCGAGGGCGGGACGCTCACGAGCGGGGCGCTCAGGACACGGCGGCCGAGGCGACGGGGACGAGGGTGCGACGGAGCCGGTTGAAGAACTTCGGCTGGTTCAGGGAGAGCACGGCCACCGGATCGCCCTGGTGGCGGTAGACGGCGGTGAAGGTACGGCTGCCCAGATCGCCTTCGACGACCTCGGGGACGGCGCCCGGGGCCACGTACCCGGCGAGCTGGATGCGCGTGCGGTACTGGTCGGACCAGAAGTAGGGGGCGGTGAGCGGGGCGGGCGCGGACACGCCGGTCAGCAGGGTGCGGGCGGCGGTCCTCGCCTGCTCGGTGGCGCTGCTCCAGTGCTCGACACGGGCGTGCCGTCCGGTGAACGGGTGGGGGCAGCGGGCCACATCGCCGACGGCGACGACACGGGGGACGGTGGTCGCGCAGCCGGTGTCGCACACCACGCCGTCGTCCACCAGCACCCCGGAGCCGGCGAGCCAGTCGGTGTTGGGCCGGACGCCCACGCCGACCACCACGATGTCGGCGGGCAGCACCCGTCCGTCGACCAGCCGGACACCGGTGACCCGGTCCTCGCCGAGGAGTTCGGCCACGCCGGTGCCGCACAGCAGGTCGACGCCGTGGTCGGTGTGCAGGGAGGAGCAGACCAGGCCCATCTCGCGGCCGAGTTGCCGCTCCAGCGGTACCTCGGCCGCCTCGACGACGGTGACGTGCAACCCCAGCCGGTGGGCGGTGGAGGCCACCTCGGCGCCGATGAACCCGGCGCCGATGACGACCAGCCGGGGCAGGCCGTTCAGCAGCTCCGAGCGCAGGGCCAGGGCGTCGTCCAGGGTGCGCAGGGTGTGGACGCCGGCCAGCCCGTCGGAGCCGGGGAGGGTGCGCGGGCTCGCGCCGGTGGCGACGACCACCCCGTGGGTGCGCACCTGACGACCTCCGGTCAGTGTGACGGTGCGGGCGGGCGGGTCGAGGCGCACCGCCCGTTCCCCGAGCAGCCAGTGCACGTCCAGGTCGTCGTACTCGTCGGGGTCGCCGAGGGCGAGCGCGTCGGCGTCGAGTTCGCCCTTGAGGAAGTCCTTGGACAGCGGCGGACGGTCGTAGGGAGCGTGGCGCTCCTCCCCCACGACGACGATCTCGCCGTCGTAGCCCTCTGCGCGCAGCGCGCGGACCGTGCTCAGGCCCGCCAGCGACGCTCCGACGACGGTGATGCTCCTCATACGGGCTCCAGACGAGGGAATGTCTCACATCGCACAACGACGCGCGTTATGCGCAACATGGTTTCGGTGGATTTCCGAGGTGTCAAGGGGCCGGGGCGGGGTCAGTACGCGGGGCCCATGTCGAGCTTGCTCTGCAGCCAGGTGTGGAACTCGCCTATGTGGTGCTCGCTGGGCACCAGCACACCGCCCTTGGCGTAGGCCTTCGAGCTCATCGCCGGCTGGGTCCGCTCACAGGCGTCGAAGTCCTGCTGGTTCACCCGGTGGAAGAGCTCCACCGAGCGCTCCACGTCCTTGCCGCTCTCCACGACGTGCGGCAGGTACAGCCAGTCGCATTCGACGATCGTGCGGTCGGCCGCCATCGGGTACATCCGGTGGAAGATCACGTGGTCGGGCACGAGGTTGATGAACACCTGGGGCTTGACGGTGATCGCGTAGTAGCGGCGGTCCTGGTCCTCGGCCACCCCCGGGATGCGGTCCAGCCCCTCGGAACCGTCGACGGTGAACCCCTGGACCTCCGCACCGAACTCCGCGCCGTGGCCCACGTAGTACTGGGCCGCATACCCGTCCGCGAACTCCGGCAGCACCTCGGTCAGTTCGGGATGGATCGTGGCGCAGTGATAGCACTCCATGAAGTTCTCGATGATCAGCTTCCAGTTCGCCTTCACGTCGTACGTGATCCGGCGCCCCACGGACAGGTTGCCGATGTCGTACCGCTCGATCGACTCCAGGTCGCCGAGCCGCTCGACGACCGCGCCCAGCACCTCCGCCTCGAAGGACGGCGGCTCGTCGGCCAGGCACACCCACACATAGCCGAGCCACTCCCGCACCTGGACGTTGACCAAGCCGTACTCGGTGCGGTCGATGTCCGGCATCGAGGTCAGGTTGGGCGCCGCGATCAGCTTGCCGTCCAGACCGTACGTCCAGGCGTGGTACGGACACTGGAAGGCCCGCTTGACCTCGCCCGACTCCTCGGTGCAGAGCCTGGCCCCGCGGTGCCGGCAGATGTTGAGGAAGGCCTTGATCGAGCCGTCCCGGGAGCGGGAGACGAGGACGCTCTCGCGGCCGACCTGGTAGGTGCGGAAGGCGCCGGGCTTGGCCAGTTCGGAGGCGCGGGCCACACAGAACCACATGGCCTCGAAGACCAGCTCCTGCTCCTGGGCGAAGACTCCGGGGTCCGTGTAGTACTCGCCGGACAGCGTGGGGATCAGGCTGGGCGGCAGATTCGTGAGGGTCATCGAGTCACCTTCGGAAATTCGGGAAGCGGGGCGGGCGGTTCAGTGGCCGCGGGTGATCCACTCGTCGAGGTGGGGCGCCTCGGCCCCGATCGTGGTGGTGTCGCCGTGACCGGTGTGGACGGTGGTGTCGGCGGGGAGCGCCAGCAGCCGATCCCGGATGGAGACGATGATGGTGCCGAAGTCCGAGAAGGAGCGCCCGGTCGCGCCGGGGCCGCCCTGGAAGAGCGTGTCGCCGGAGAACAGGGCGTTCAGCGCGGGCGCGTGGAGGCAGACCGCGCCGGGCGAGTGGCCGGGGGTGTGCAGCACCGTCAGCTCGACGCCGGCGACGCCCAGGGTCTCGCCCGCGGCCAGTTCACGGAACTCGGGCGCTCCCTCGCCGTGCGCCATCTTCCACAGGACGGTGTCGGCGGGGTGGAGCAGGATGGGCGCGTCGTGCCGGGCGGCCAGGGCCGGGGCGGCGTTGACATGGTCGTTGTGGGCGTGGGTGCACACGATGGCGACCAGGCGGCGGTCGCCGACGGCGGCGGAGATGACGTCCGCGTCGTGGGCGGCGTCGACGACGAGCACCTCCTCGTCGTCGCCGATCAGCCAGACGTTGTTGTCGACCTCCCAGGTGCCGCCGTCCAGTGCGAAGGTGCCGGAGGTGACGAGGCGCTCGACGCGGGCGGTCACAGGACCACCACCGAACGCAGGACGTCGCCGTGGTGCATCTTGGCGAACGCGGCCTCGACGTCGTCCAGGCCGATGGTCTCGGTGACGAACTCGCCGAGGTCGAAGCGGCCCTGGAGGTAGAGGTCGATCAGGGCGGGGAAGTCGCGGTCGGGCAGGCAGTCGCCGTACCAGGAGGACTTCAGGGCGCCGCCGCGGCCGAAGACGTCGAGGAGGGGCAGTTCGAGCTTCAGCTCGGGCGTGGGGACCCCCACCAGGACGGCGGTGCCGGCCAGGTCGCGGGCGTAGAAGGCCTGCTTGAAGGTCTCGGGGCGGCCCACCGCGTCCACGACCACATCGGCGCCGAAGCCGCCGGTGAGCTCCCGGATCGCCTCGACGGCGTCGGTCCTGGAGGAGTCGACGGTGTCGGTGGCACCGAACCGCTCGGCCCACTTCAGCTTCCGCTCGTCGACGTCGACGGCGATGATGCGGCCCGCTCCGGCGACCTTGGCGCCCGCGATCGCGGCCATGCCCACCCCGCCGCAGCCGATCACGGCGATGGAGTCACCGCGTCCCACGCCACCGGTGTTGACCGCGGCGCCGAATCCGGCCATCACCCCGCAGCCGAGGAGTCCGGCGGCGGCCGGGGAGGCCATGGAGTCCACCTTGGTGCACTGTCCGGCGGCGACCAGGGTCTTCTCGGCGAAGGCGCCGATGCCGAGGGCCGGGGAGAGCGGGGTGCCGTCGGCCAGGGTCATCGGCTGGGTGGCGTTGTGCGTGGCGAAGCAGTACCAGGGCCTGCCCCTGCGACAGGCGCGGCAGGTGCCGCAGACGGCACGCCAGTTGAGGATGACGAAGTCGCCGGGGGCGACGTCGGTGACGCCCTCGCCGACCGACTCCACCACGCCCGCCGCCTCGTGGCCGAGCAGGAACGGGTACTCGTCGTTGATCCCGCCCTCCCGGTAGTGCAGGTCGGTGTGGCAGACACCACAGGCCTGCACCCGCACCAGCGCCTCACCGGGGCCGGGGTCCGGCACCAGCACGGTCTCCACCGAGACCGGGGCGCCCTTCTTGCGGGCGACGACGGCGCGTACCTCGTGTGTCACGGTCGATCTCCTCGTCGAGGAAGGGAGGGGAGGGAGGGGGTGGGGGGAGGCACTTCACCGGGTCCGGTCGGAGACCGTGGCCGGACCTTCGATCGTCGCGTTTCATATAGTGCAACTATCTTCGCTATGAGCAACGACGACCAAACTGTCTCCTTGGGGACACCCCCTGTCAAGAGGTTGGTCGCGCCGACTTGTCCGCCCCCCTCGCCGCCTCCCCCTTCCCTGACCGGGAGGGTCCGTGCGAGCATGCGGGCGACTGGTTCCGGCCAAGGTCGCCGCACTCGGCGAACCCCTCGGAACCGCCGGGGCGACTGCGTATAGTTGCACCATGAGCAACTACGCTGCAGAGGGCGCAACAACGGCTCCCGCGGTGAACGGCGTGCAGTCCGTCGACCGTGCCGTCAGCGTCCTGGAGATCCTCGCCCAGCGCGGCGAGGCCGGGGTCAGCGAGGTCGCCGCCGAGATCGATGTCCACAAGTCGACCGCGTTCCGTCTCCTCGGGGCGCTGGAGGCACGCGGACTGGTCGAGCAGACGGCCGAGCGGGGCAAGTACCGGCTGGGCTTCGGCATCGTGCGGCTCGCCGGCGCCGTCACGGGCCGGCTCGACATCACCCAGCAGGGCCGGCAGGTCTGCGAGCGGCTCAGCGAGGAGATCGGCGAGACCGTCAACATCGCCGTGCTCCAGGAGCACTACGCGGTCAACCTCCACCAGGTACGCGGCCCGGGGGCGGTCGGCACCCACAACTGGGTCGGCCAGCTCACCCCCGTGCACGCCACGTCCAGCGGCAAGATCCTGCTGGCCCACCTCCCGGAGCGGGAGCGGGCCGAGGTGCTGGAGGCGTCCGGACTGCGCAAGCTGACGCCGCACACGCTGACGGCCAGGCCGAAGCTGGAGGAGGCGCTCACCGAGGCGCGCGAGCGCGGGTACGCGGTGACGCTGGAGGAGCTGGAGATCGGACTGCACGCCATGGCGGCGCCGATCCGCTCCCGCGAGGGCGAGGTCGTCGCCGCGCTCAGCGCGTCCGGCCCGGCCTATCGCTTCACCGAGGAACGCATCCGCGACCTCGTGCCCGTGCTGACGCGGGGCGCGGACGAGATCAGCCGCAGGATGGGCTATCTGGGCTGACCGCCCACGAGGGACGGCGCCCCCAGAGGGGCGCGCGCCGCCTCGGTGCCCCAACGGGCCGTCACCCGTACGGCGTCCAGCGTCGAGGCGACATCATGCACCCGCAGACACCAGGCACCCTGTGCGGCGGCGAGCACGGACACGGCGGTGGTCGCGGCGTCACGCTCCCGCGCCGGGCGCGGTTCCCCCGTCGCCGGGTCCGCCAACAGCCGCCCCAGGAACGCCTTGCGGGACGCGCCCACCAGGACGGGACGGCCCAGCGCGCGGACCTCCCCGAACCGTCCCAGCAGCTCCCAGTTGTGCTCGGCCCGCTTGGCGAAGCCCAATCCGGGGTCGACGATGAGCGAACCGGCCGGCACGCCCGCCTCCAGAGCCGCGTCGATCCTCAGCCGCAGTTCGTGGAGCACGTCGCCGACCACGTCGCGGTAGACGGCGTTCGCCTGCATCCCGGCGGAGTGCCCACGCCAGTGCATCAGCACGTACGGCACCCCCGCCCGGGCCATCAGGGGCAGCATCGCGGGATCGGCGAGACCCCCCGACACGTCGTTGACCAGCCGGGCGCCCGCGTCCAGCGCCCGGGCGGCGACCTCGGCCCGCATGGTGTCGACACTGACGACGGCGCCCGCCGCCGCGAGGCCCCGGACGATGGGCAGCACCCGCCGCAACTCCTCCTCGACCGGTGGACGCACCGCGCCGGGCCGGGTCGACTCCCCTCCCACGTCCACGATGTCCGCGCCCTGCTCCAGCAGGGCGCGGCCGTGGGCCAGGGCCGCCTCGGCGGCGAACGCGAGCCCGCCGTCGGAGAACGAGTCGGGCGTGACGTTCACGACGCCCATGACCAGCGTCCGTCCGGGCTTCGGCAGCCCGTACGGGTGCAGCTCGGGCGTGCCCGGGTGCGCGGGCGTGCCGGGGGCGCGGGCCGCGACGGTCACCGGCCGCCGGCCTTCGACGGTCCGGCCTGCGATCGTCCGGCTCTCGACGCGCTGACAGGGACTCGCATGACTCAGACGTACTCCGTCGCCGCGTCGAGCAGCCAGTCCGCCAGATAGCCGGCGAACGACGAACGGACCAGGACCCAGAAACCGTCGCCGGGCTCCTCCCGCGCGACCAGGACGACCTGGGCGCGGGCCAGGGTGGTCTGGGCGCAGCGGCCGGGCCCGAAGGCCCTCGGGTGCAGGTCCAGCGCGCAGCCGTGGGCCAGCAGGTCGCGGGCGGCGGCGCCCGCGACGAGGACCGTGGTGCGCTGCGCGGAGACGTCGGTGACGGAGACGTGCTCCTCTCCTGCGGCCTCCCGGATCCGGCTCTCCAGCTCGCGCGCGCCGCCCGGCGGTCCCACGAGCAGCCACTCGTCGGGGCCGAGCCACAGCGCGGTCAACTCCCCCGCGCGGGCGACGGTGTCGGGCTCCAGCGGCAGCGGAAGGCCCAGCGCGAGGCCGACGGCGTCCGCCGCGGCCCCCTTGGCGTCGAGACGTACGTCGAGCTGGGTCAGGAAGGGCAGTTCGGCGAACCTGAGCGTGCCCCCGGAGGTGCGGGTGGCGGCGGCCAGCCGGTCGGCGGCCCCCGACAGGGGGCTGCGGAGCCGGGAGGTCAGGGCGGTGTCAGCCATCGCGGCGGGCTCCCTCGGGGTCGTAGAGGACGGGGCTGGCGACGGTCACGGGAACCAGGCGGTCGCCCACGGGGGCGTACAGCCGCTCGCCGATGCGGTCCCGGCCGCCCTTGACCAGGGCGAGCGCGAAGGTCCGGCCGAGGGCGGCGCTGCGGTAGCTGGAGGTGACATGGCCGAGCATCGGGACGGGCGGGGCCGGCAGCACGCTGTCGGCGACCAGGTGGGTGCCCTCGGGCAGGAGGTCGCCCGGGTCCTCGGGGAGGAGTCCGACCAGGTGCTTGCGGTCGGGCCGGACGGTGTCGGGGCGGGTGTAGGACCTCTTGCCGACGAAGTCCGGCTTCTTCTTCGAGACCACCCAGCTCATACCGAGGTCCTGCGGGGTCACGGTGCCGTCGGTGTCCTGGCCGATGATGGGGTAGCCCTTCTCGGCGCGCAGGACGTGCATGGTCTCGGTGCCGTAGGGGGTGATGCCGTACGGGGCGCCGGCCTCGTACAGCGCCTCCCAGAGGGTGAGGGCCTCCCACGGCGAGACGTTGATCTCGTAGGCGAGTTCACCGGAGAAGCTGATCCGGCAGACCCGGGCCTCGATGCCCGCGACGGTCGTCTCGCGCCAGGCCATGAACGGGAAATCCTCGTTGCCGACGGCCAGTTGCGGTGCGAGCGAAGCGATCACCTCGCGGGACTTCGGGCCGACCAGGGCGACCGTCGCCCACTGTTCGGTCACGGAGGTGCAGTGGACCTTGAGATCGGGCCACTCCGTCTGGAGCCACTCCTCCATCCAGTCGAGGACGGTGGCGGCGTTGCCGGTCGTCGTGGTGACCAGGAAGCGGTCCTGGGCCACGCGGATGACCGTGCCGTCGTCGAAGACCATGCCGTCGGGGCGGCACATGACGCCGTAGCGGATCATGCCGACCTTCAGGGTGCTCATCATGTTGGTGTAGAGCAGGTCGAGGAAGACACCGGCGTCCGGGCCCTGCACGTCGATCTTGCCGAGGGTGGAGGCGTCCATGAAACCCACGCCCTCACGGGTGGCGGCGCACTCGCGCAGCACGGCGGTCTCCATGTCCTCGCCGTCCTGGGGGTAGTACCAGGGGCGCTTCCACTGGCCGACGTTCTCGAACAGCGCGCCGTGCCCGACGTGCCACTCGTGCAGGGCGGTCGTCCGGACCGGGTCGCTGAGCACGCCCCGGTCGCGGCCCGCGAGGGCGGCGAAGGAGACCGGGGTGTACGGCGGGCGGAAGGTGGTGGTGCCGAGGGCCGAGACGTCCACGCCGAGCAGTTCGGCGACGGCGCCGCTGGCCAGCACGCCGGAGGTCTTGCCCTGGTCGTTGGCGGTGCCGGCCGTGGTGTACCGCTTGGTGTGCTCCACCGAGCGGAGGCCTGCGCCGGTCGCGCGGGCCAGGTCGGCCACCGTGACGTCGCGCTGGAGGTCGACGAACTTGGGGGCGTCCGACTCGCCCGGGACGACATACACGTGCATCGGCGGCGTCGGGGCGGGCCGGGTGGTCACCGCCGGGAGGCGGGGCGCCTCGGCCGTGTACCCCTCGGCCTCGATCGCGCGGGCACCGGCGGCGGCGCCCTGGGCGAGGACGTCGGCCGGGTCGAGGAGACCGCTCGCGCTGCCGACGACCTCGACCGTCTGGCGGCCGGTGTCGGGCACGAAGGAGCCCAGCGTCTCGTCGTGGCGGAGCTTGCCGCCCGACTGGCTGAACAGGTGCGCCACCGGGTTCCAGCCGCCGGAGACCAGCAGCAGGTCGGCGGCGAACTCCCGCTGTCCGGTGGACTCGCCGTACGGGGCGACGGTCACGGCCGTGAGGCGGGGCTCGCCCTCGGTGCCGGTGACGGCGTGTCCGGCCAGGACCTCGATGCCGGCGGCCGTGGCGCGCTCGGCCCACTCCCCCGGTTCGGGGCGGGTGTCGACGATCGCCGTGACGGCCAGGCCCGCCGAGGCGAGGTCCAGGGCCGCCTCGTAGGCGCTGTCGTTGGTGGTGAGGACGACCGCGCGGCGGCCGGGCAGGGCGCCGTGCCGGTTGACGTGGGTGCGGGCCGAGGAGACCAGCATCACGCCGGGGCGGTCGTTGTCCGCGAAGGCCAGGGAGCGTTCGTGGGCGCCGGTCGCGAGGACGACGCGGCGGGCGCGGATGCGCCAGACGCGTTCCCGGGAGACGTGTCCGGGGGCGGCGCCGCCGAGGTGGTTGGTGCGGCGCTCGACGGCGAGGAGGTGGTTGTCGTCGTAGTAGCCGAAGACGGTGGTGCGGCGCAGGACGCGGACCTCGGGGGAGGCGTCGAGCAGTGCGGCGGTCTCGCCGACCCAGTCGAGGTGTTCGGCGGTGCCGAGGAGGCTGCCGCCGGGTTCCGGCTGGTCGTCGGCGAGGATGACACGGGCGCCGCTGTTCGCCGCCGCGGCGGCCGCCGCGAGGCCGGCCGGGCCCGCGCCGACGACCAGCAGGTCGCAGTGCGTGTGTACGGCGTCGTAGCGGGCCGGGTCGGGTTCGGTGGCGAGGCGGCCCTGGCCGGGGAGGCTGGTGGCGACCAGGCCGTCGTAGAGCTCGACGGTGGTCGCGGGCAGCATCGGCTCGGGGAAGGGTTCCTCGATCTGGATGACCGCGTTGGGTTCCTCGACGCCGGCGGAGAAGATGCCGCGGGGGCGGCCGAGTTTGATGCTGGTGCCGGCCTGGATGACGCCGTTGGCGAGGAGGGCGGAGGCGAGGGTGTCGCCCCGGTGGCCCTGGTACTCGGTGCCGTCGAAGGTGAAGGTGAGGGTCGTGTCGCGGTCGATTCGGCCACGGGTGGGGTGGCGGAAGGGTTGGGTTGTCTCGCCCCCGCCGCCCCTTCCCTTCCCGTCCCTGGGGGCTGCGCCCCCAGACCCCCCTTCGGCCTGAACGGCCTCGTCCTCAAACGCCGGACGGGCTGAGTGTGCCGGGCTCGGCTCAGAAGTGACCGGAAGCGGCTCCGGCTCGGATGCCGGACGGGCTGGAGGTACCGAACTCGGCCGGGAGGTGCCTCCCTCCCGGGTCTCCGGGCGTTCCTCGCCCGGGCGGTACACCGACAGGATCTCGTTCGTCGAGGTGTCGCGGACCGCGTTGAACCAGCGGCGGCAGCCCGCCGCGTGGCTCCAGCGCTCGGCGAAGGGGCCCTTGGTGTTGTCGCGGAAGAAGAGGTAGCGGGCCCACTCCTCGTCGGTGAGGGCCGAGGGGGTCTCGGGGTAGGCCACGTGGGCCTGGCCTCCGTAGTGGAACTCGGCCTCGTCGCGGGGCCCGCACCACGGGCAGGTGATGAGCAGCATGTGTGGGGCTCCCTAGTGGGCCACCGCGGCCGCGCCGTGCTCGTCGACGAGCGCGCCGGTGGTGAAACGGTCGAGCGAGAAGGGGGCGTTGAGGGCGTGCGGGGTGTCGTGGGCGATGGTGTGGGCGTAGACCCAGCCGACGCCCGGGGTGGCCTTGAACCCGCCGGTTCCCCAGCCGCAGTTGAGGTAGAGGTTGTCGACGGGGCTGAGCCCGATGATCGGCGAGGCGTCGGGGCTGACGTCGACGATGCCGCCCCAGGTGCGCAGCACGTGGGCGCGGGCGAAGACCGGGAAGAGCTCCAGGGCCGCGGCCATCTGCTCCTCGATGATGTGGAAGGCACCGCGCTGGGTGTACGAGTTGTACGCGTCGATGCCCGCGCCCATCACCAGCTCGCCCTTGTGTGCCTGGCTGACGTAGACATGGACGGCGTTGGACATCACGACCGTGGGGTGCACCGGCTCCAGGAGTTCGGAGACCAGGGCCTGCAACGGGTGGCTCTGGACCGGGAGTTGGATACCGGCCATGGCGGCGAGGACCGAGGTGTGGCCCGCCGAGCAGAGCGCGACCTTGCCGGCCGCGATGCGGCCCCGGGTCGTCTGCACACCGACGACCCGGTTGTCGACGACGTCCAGGCCGGTGACCTCGCAGTTCTGGATGATGTCGATACCGGCCGCGTCGGCGGAGCGGGCCAGGCCCCAGGCCACGTGGTCGTGCTTGGCGATGCCCGCGCGCGGCTGGTAGGTGGCGCCGAGGACGGGGTAGCGCACGTCCTGCGAGATGTTGACGATCGGGCAGACGTCCTTGACGCCGTCGGCGTCGAGCCACTGCGCGTCGACGCCGTTGAGGCGGTTGGCCTCCACCCGGCGCACGCTGTCACGGACGTCCTGGAGGCTGTGCGCGAGGTTCAGCACACCGCGCTGGGAGAAGAGGATCGGGTAGTCGAGCTCCTCCTCCAGTCCCTCCCAGAGCTTGAGGGCGTGCTCGTAGATGCCGGCGCTCTCGTCCCACAGGTAGTTGGAGCGGATGATCGTGGTGTTGCGGGCCATGTTGCCGCCGCCGAGCCAGCCCTTCTCCAGCACCGCGACATCGGTGATGCCGTGGTTCCTCGCCAGATAGTGGGCGGTGGCCAGACCGTGTCCGCCGCCGCCGACGATGACCACGTCGTACGACTTCTTCGGCTCGGGGTCACGCCACAGCCAGTCGGGGTGCTCGGGGAGGTCGGCGCCTGGGGTACGGGGGCTCATCGGACGTCTCCGTCTTCCGAAAGGTGCGGATACTGCGGGTACGGGGGGACGTGGGCGTTCATACGGCGGTGGCGTTCCTCTCGGCGGCCTCGACGACGTTGGCCAGCAACATCGCGCGGGTCATGGGGCCCACCCCGCCGGGCATCGGCGCGATCCAGCCGGCGACCTGGGCGGCGTCCGGGTGGATGTCGCCGACCAGGCCCTGGTCGGTGCGGGTGATGCCGACGTCCAGGACGGCCGCGCCGGGGCGCAGCATGTCCTTGGTGATCAGCCCGGGTGAACCGGCCGCCGCGATGACGATGTCGGCCTCGCGGGTGTGCCAGGCCAGACCCTTGGTGCCGGTGTGGCACAGGGTGACGGTGGCGTTCTCGGAGCGGCGGGTGAGCAGCAGGCCGATGGGACGGCCGACCGTGATGCCCCGGCCGACCACGCAGACGCGGGCGCCGGCGAGCGGGACGTCGTGGCGGCGCAGGAGTTCGACGATGCCACGCGGGGTGCAGGGCAGCGGGGCGTCGACGCCGAGGGTGAGCCGGCCCAGGTTGACCGGGTGCAGGCCGTCGGCGTCCTTGGCCGGGTCCATGCGTTCCAGCACGGCGTTCGCGTCGAGGTGGCGCGGCAGCGGGAGCTGGACGATGTAGCCGGTGCAGGCCGGGTCGGCGTTCAGCTCGTCGATGACGTCCTCGACCTGCTCCTGGGAGGCGTCGGCGGGCAGGTCGCGGCGGAGGGAGGCGATGCCGACCTGTGCGCAGTCACGGTGCTTGCCGGCGACGTAGGCGTGGCTGCCGGGGTCCTCGCCGACTAGGACGGTGCCGAGGCCCGGCGGACGGCCGCCGATGGCGGTCAACTTGGCCGCGCGCTCCGTGAGTTCGCGGCGGATGTCGGCGGCGGTCGCCTTGCCGTCGAGCAGCTGTGCGTTCACCGGCGGTGTTCCTTCCCTCTGCGGTCGTGGCCGGGTGTCAGCCACGGAGGCGGGACATGGTGGGGTCGAACAGGGGCTCCTCGGTGACGACGGCCTCGACGCGCTGGTCGAAGTAGCCGATGTGCAGGGCGGTCCCGGGTGCCGTGAGTTCCGTGGGGAGCCAGGCGTAGGCGATGCCCTTGCCGATGGTGTAGCCATAGGCGGCGCTGGTGACGTAGCCCACGGCGCGCTCGCCGTCGAGGACCGGTTCCTTGCCCATGACGACCGACCGGGGGTCGTCGATGACGAGGCAGGTCAGCTTGCGCCGGACGTTCTCCTTGCGGCGCAGCAGCGCGTCCTTGCCGATGAAGTCGTCCTTGTCGAGCTTGACGGCGAAGCCGACGCCGGCCTCGTAGGGGTCGTGCTCGTAGGTCATGTCGGTGCCGAAGGAGCGGTAGCCCTTCTCCAGACGGAGGCTGTTGAAGGCGCCGCGGCCGGCGATGACGCCGCCGAGCGGCTTGGCCGCCTCCCACAGGGTGTCCCAGAGCTTCTGGCCCTGGTCGGCGGTGGTGTAGATCTCCCAGCCGAGTTCGCCGACGTAGCTCAGGCGCATCGCGGTGACGGGCACCGAGCCGATGTACGCCTGCTTGGCGCGGAAGTACTTCAGGCCGTCGCCCGAGAAGTCGGCGTCGGTGAGGGGCTGGAGGACCTTGCGGGCCAGCGGGCCCCACAGGCCGACGCAGCAGGTGCCGGGGGTGATGTCACGGACCTGGACCGTGCCGTCGGCGGGGAGGTGGCGGGTGATCCAGTCCAGGTCGACGTTGCCGTTGGCGCCGATCTGGAAGGTGTCGCGGGCGAGCCGGGCGACGGTGACGTCGCTGCGGATGCCGCCGTCGTGGTCGAGGAAGAGGGTGTAGGTGACCGAGCCCACGGACTTGGCGACCTTGCCGGTGCACAGACGCTCCAGGAGGTCGGCTGCGCCGGGGCCGCTCACCTCCAGGCGCTTGAGGGCCGTCATGTCGTACATCGCGACGGTCTCGCGGGTGGCCTGGGCCTCGGCGCCGACGATCGGGGACCAGTACTGCGCGGCCCAGTCGCCCGGGGTGGGGATGGAACGGCCCTCGACGAGGCCGGCGTTGGCCTCGTACCACTGCGGGCGCTCCCAGCCGTTCGCCTCCAGGAAGAAGGCGCCGTGCTCCTTCTGCCGGGCGTGGAAGGGGCTGGTGCGGATCGGGCGCGGGTCCCCGGACGGCTGGAGGGGGTGGAGGATGTCGTAGACCTCGACGAAGTTCTGGCAGTCGCGGGCCAGGACGTACTCCGGGGAGAGCTGGTGCGGCTCGAAGCGGTTGACGTCGCACTCGTGCAGGTCGAACGAGGAGCAGTAGCCGTCGACCAGCCATTCGGCCATGGCCCGGCCGACGCCGGCGGAGTGGGTGACCCAGACCGCCTCGGCGACCCAGAAGCCCTTGACGTCCGGGGACTCGCCGAGCAGCGGGAAGTTGTCCGTGGTGAAGGAGAACAGACCGTTGATGCCCTCCTCGATGTCCGCCTCCTTGGTGGAGGGGAGCAGCGACTGGGTCTCGGTCCAGGCGTCGGCGAAGTCGTCCTCGGTGAACTTCAGGACCGACGGCATGGTGTCGGCCTCGTCCACGGAGAGGATCTCGTCGGCGGTGATGGGCATCGGGCGGTGGCCGTAGTAGCCGATGCCGATGCCGTCGAAGCGGTCGCGGTAGTAGAGGTCGGCGTCCTGATGGCGCAGGATCGGCCGGATCGCCTCCTCGGTCTGACCGGCGAGTGCCGGGATCGGGCCGGTCCAGGCGAGCTGGTGGGCGAGCGGGGTCAGCGGGAGGTTCATCCCGGCCATGCGGGCGATCTTCGGGCCCCAGATGCCGGCACAGCACACGACGATGTCGGCGGGGATCTCGCCCTGGTCGGTGAGGACCCCGGTGACCTCGCCGTCGGCCTTCAGGACGTCGAGGACCTCGTGGCGGGCCAGGAAGGTCACGCCGCGCTCGGTGGCCCGGCGGATCTGCGCCTCGACCGCGAGGACCGCCTTGGCCAGGCCGTCGGTGGGGACCAGGAGGCCGCCGAGGACCTTGTCGGGGTTGACCAGCGGGTGCTGTTCGAGGCATTCGTCGGCGGTGAGCAGGCGGGCCTCGATGCCCCAGGCGGTGATCCAGCCGTGGCGGCGGCGCAGTTCGGTCAGGCGCTCGGGGGTGGTGGCCACTTCGAGGCCGCCGACCTGGAGGAAACAGGGCTTGCCGTCCACGTCGAGGGAGCAGAACTTCTCGACGGTGTACCGGGCCAGCTCGGTCATCGTCTTGGAGGAGTTGGTCTGGAAGACCAGGCCCGGGGCGTGTGAGGTGGAGCCCCCGGTGGCGGGGAGCGGGCCCTGGTCGACCACGGTCACCTCGGTCCAGCCTCGCGCGGAGATCTCGTCCGCGAGAGCCGCTCCCACGACTCCCGCTCCGATGATGACCACTCGGGGTCCCGCCATCGCCGCACCTCCGCCTTGTTGACCGGTCGAGCCGATCGAGTTGCTGTTTACGCAACGCGATTCAGGTTGCGCAACTCAATGTGCCTTCCGCACAGGTGGGTGTCAAGGGTCCCGGGACCGCGGAAAACAGGGGGCGGAAAGGGCCCGGACACGGCGATGCCCGGTGGGCGGCACGCATTCCGCGCGTGCCGCCCACCGGGCATGGTCCGACCGGATTCCCGCGTCCGGTCCGCGCCCCTACTTGAGCCAGGCGTCCACCTTGACGCGGTTGTCCTCGACCCACTTCTTCGCCGCGGCCTCGGGGGTCATCTTGTCCACCGCGATGTACTTGGCCACGATGTTCTGGTCGTCGTTGGTCCAGCTGAAGTTCTTCACCAGGCCATAGGCCGGGCTGCCCGACTCGGCGAACTTCTTGCTGACGATCTTGTCCAGTGTGTAGACGGGGTAGTCGCAGTCGACCTTCTCGGCGTCGGCGTCACAACCCGCCTTGTAGTCGGGCAGCTTGACCTTCACCAGCGGCACCTCGGACATGAACCACTGGGGCTCGTAGAAGTAGCCGATCACCCATTCCTTGTTCTTCTCCGCCTTGCGGAAGGTCTGGATGAGGGCGGTCTCGCTGCCCGCGTACACGACCTTGTAGTCCAGGTTCAGGTTCTTGACCAGGGCCTCGTCGTTGGTGACGAAGGACGGGTCGCCGTCGAGGAGCTGGCCCTTGCCGCCGGACTCGGACGTCTTGAACTTGGCCGCGTACTTGTTGAGGTTCTCCCAGTTCGTGATGTCCGGGTGCGCCTTGGCCAGCCACGGCGGCACGTACCAGCCGATCAGGCCTTCGTTGCCGGTCGCGCCGGCGTCCACGGCGGTCTTCTGGTCGGTGATGTACTTCTTCTTGAGGTCGTCGTGGCCCCAGTTCTCGACGACCGCGTCCACCTCACCGGTCCCGAAGCCCTGCCAGGCGATCTCCTCCTTCAGGTCCTTCTTGGTGACCTTGCAGCCGAGGTCGGTCTCCGCCACGTAGGCGATGACCGCCGCATTGGCCTCATAGCCCACCCACGGGTTGACCGCGAGGTTGAAGGTGCCGCACTTGGCGGAGCTGCCGGAGCCGCCCGCCTCCGAGGATTCGTCACCGACCTTCGCACCGCCGCAGGCGGTGAGGGTGAGGCCGAGGACCGCGACACCGGCCGCGCCGGCTCTCCATCGTCTTGCTTGCCTTGCCATGGTCAGTGCTCCTTATGCGCTGGTTCGCCGCGCCGCGGCCTGAGTGATGCGGTCGAACATGACTCCGAGAAGGACGATGGCGAGCCCTGCGGCCAGCCCCTTCCCGAACAGTTGGCCCTGCGAGAAACCGGCCACGACGTCGTAGCCGAGGGCGCCGGCACCTACCAGGCCGCCCACCACAACCATCGACAGCACGTAGATCAGACCCTGGTTCGTGGCGAGAGTCAGGGCGCCGCGTGCCATCGGCAGTTGGACCTTGGTGATGATCTGCCAGGTGTTGCACCCGGCGGAGGTGGCCGCCTCCACGGTCGTCGCGGGTACGTTCCGCACCCCGTCCGCGATGATCTTCATCGCGACGGGGGCCGCGTAGACGATCGCGGCGACGATCGCCGTGAAACGGGTCGCGCCGAAGAGCGCGAGGAACGGCACCAGATAGACGAACGGCGGCATGACCTGTGCCGCGTCCAGGCTCGGCCGCAGCATGCGGTCCACCAGTCGGCTGCGGCCCATCCACACGCCGAAGCCGACGCCGAGCAGCATCACCAGGACGGTGGCGACCACGGTCGACGCCAGCGTCGTCATGCTGTCGGACCACACCCCGGTGGCGACCAGCAGCCCCACGCACACGGCCGTGGTGATACCGGCCCGCCGGCCGCCGAGGACGACGCCGAGCGCGATCAGCACGGCGCCGACGAGCCACCACGGGGAGTCGGTCAGCAGCGACTGGAACGGGTTGAGCAGTCCGTTGGTGATGACGTCCCGGACGGCGTTGGTGACGCCCGAGAGGTTGTCCTGCACCCAGGTCGTCGCGGTGTCGGCCACGCGCGCGATGGAGCTGCCGACACCGCCCTCGCCGGGGAACTCCGCCGCCCACACGTAGGTGTGCGACATGAAGACCAGGACGGCCGTGACCACCGCGCCCGCGCCGAGCAGCGGCCGCCGCCAGGCGAGGAACCGGTTCTTCGAGCGCCGGGCCTCCTCCTCGCGGGTGCTGGCCGCGGTCGTGACCCGGTCGAGGACGATCGCCAGGACGACGATGGACAGGCCCGCGTTGAAGGCCGTGCCCACGTCGAGCGACGTGAGCGCCTGGACGACGGTCTTGCCGAGGCCGGGTGCGTCGATCAGGGCCGCGATGGTCACCATGGCCAGGGCGGCCATGATGGTCTGGTTGACGCCCATCACCACAGTCCGCTTGGACATGGGCAGCAGCACCTTCAGCAGGGCCTGCCCGCGCGTCGCCCCGAGGGAGTCGGCGGCCTCCACGGTCGTCTCCGGCACGGTCCGGATGGCGTGCGCGGTGATGCGGATCGCGGGCGGTGCCGCGTAGATCACGGTGGCGATGGTGGCGGAGGCTCCGCCGATCAGGAAGAAGAGGGTCAGCGGGGCCAGGTAGACGAAGGTCGGCATCGTCTGCATGAAGTCCAGCAGGGGCGTGATGATCCGGTTGACCCGGTCGGACAGCCCCGCCCACACACCGAGCGGGATCGCGAACAGCAGCGCCACGCACACCGCGGAGACGGTGAGCGCCAGGGTGTCCATGCTCTCCTGCCACAGGCCCTGGAGGCCGAGGAAGGTGAAGCCGGCCACCGCCAGCAGCGCGACCCGCCAGTTGCCGAACGCCCAGGAGACGTAGCCCGCGATACCGACGACGCCGAGCCAGCCGATCTGCGGCAGGGGTCGGTCGGCGGAGGGCTGTGAGATCAGCTCCTGCACGAAGGTCACCAGGGTGTCGATGACCAGGCGGATCTCGTTGAAGAAGTACAGGAACAGGGGGTTGGAGTTGCGGTTCGCGCCGACGGAGTCGTTGACGTCGTTGAACCACCGGTGCAGATCGGTCAGGTCCGCCGCCGCGAGGGCGAGGGTCTGCTTGCCGCGCAGGACGACGAAGAGCACCAGCCAGACGAGCAGGATCGCGCCGATCACCATGGACCGGCTGACGCGGCGGGGTTCCGGGGCCGGGGCGGGCTCCTGGGCGGGCCGGGTCTTCTCCGGCCCGCCGGGCGGCTCGGTCTTCTCCACGACGACGGTCATCTCGCGCCGCCTTCCCGCCCGGCGACCACGGCGAGGATCTCCTCGTCACCGACGATGCCGAGCAGCTTGCCGTTCTCGACGACCTTGACCGGCTTGTCGGCGGCGAGCACCGCCCGGGTGGCCTCCTTGACCACGACGTCCGGGCCCAGCTCGGGGCCGTCCAGGGCGTCGCCGTCCGCCGGCGGCCGCATGATCCAGCGCAGGGTGAGCACGTCGCCGCGCGGTACGTCCTTGACGAACTCGCGCACGTAGTCGTCGGCCGGGGCGCCGACCAGTTCGTCGCCGGTGCCGCACTGGACCATCTTGCCGTCCCGCATGATCAGGATGCGGTCGCCCAGCTTGAGGGCCTCGGAGAGGTCGTGGGTGATGAAGACCATCGTCTTGCCGACCTCGTGGTGCAGCCGGATGACCTCGTTCTGCATGTCGCGGCGGATCATCGGGTCGAGCGCCGAGAACGGCTCGTCGAAGAAGAGCACGTCCGGGTCGCCGGCCAGCGCGCGGGCCAGCCCGACCCGCTGCTGCATACCGCCGGAGAGCTGGTCGGGGTAGGACTTCTCGTAACCGGCGAGGCCGACCAGCTCGACGACCTCCTGGGCCCGCTTGACGCGCTCGGCCCTGCCCATGCCGCGGATCTCCAGCCCGAAGGCCACGTTGTCGACGACCCGGCGGTGGGGCAGCAGCCCGAAGTGCTGGAAGACCATGGAGAACTTGCGGCGGCGCAGCTCACGCAGCCGCCTGTCGTCGGCCTGGCGGATGTCCTCGCCCTCGAAGACGACCTCGCCCGAGGTGGGTTCGATCAGCCGGGTCAGACATCGCACCAGGGTGGACTTGCCGGAGCCGGACAGGCCCATGACGACGAAGACCTCGCCGGGCGAGACGTCGAAGTTCACGTCGCGCACGGCGGCGGTGCAGCCGGTGCGGTCCATCAGTTCGCGGCGGGAGAGCCCGCACAGTTCCTCGGACTCCGGCACCCGGTCGGCCTTCGGCCCGAACACCTTCCACAGCCTGCGCACGGAGATGACCGGGGTGGGACCCGAGTCCTGGGGCGTGCCGCGCCGCTGCGGCACCTCGGTCTGGGTGGTCATGTTCGACCTTCTTTCGGCGTTCAGCCGCTGAACCAGCGCTGCGGCCGGGGTTGGATGTTCTGCCAGATGTGCTTGGGTTCTCGGTACTCGTTCAGGCCGGTCGGTCCCAGCTCCCGGCCCACACCCGAATGCCCGAAACCGCCCCATTCCGCTTGCGGCACATAGGGGTGGTAGTCGTTGATCCACACGGTCCCGTGGCGCAGCCGCCGGGCGACCCGCTGGGCCTTGCCCGCGTCCTCGGTCCACACGGCTCCGGCCAGCCCGTACTCGGTGTCGTTGGCGATGCGTACGGCGTCGTCCTCGTCGGTGAAGCGCTCCACGGTGAGCACAGGTCCGAAGGACTCCTCGTGCACCACGCGCATGTCCTGCCGGCACTCGTCGAGGACGGTGGGCAGGTAGTAGTGGCCGTCCGCCAGCGCGGGGTCCTCGGGCCGGGCTCCGCCGCAGCGCAGCACAGCGCCCTCGGCGAGGCCCGAGGCGACATAGGCCTCGACCTTCTCCCGGTGCTGTGCGGAGATCAGCGCCCCGCTCTCGGCGTCGGCGTCGTAGGGGCCGCCGAGCCGGATGAGCCGGGCGCGGCGGACCACCTCGTCGACGAAGCGGTCGTGCAGCGAGTCCTCGACGATCAGCCGGGCGCCGGCCGAGCAGACCTGGCCGGAGTGCAGGAAGACGGCCGTGAGGGCGAAGTCCACGGCCGTCTCGAAGTCGGCGTCGGCGAAGACGACATTGGGGTTCTTGCCGCCCAGTTCCAGCGCGACCTTCTTCACGGTCGCGGCGGCGGTGGCCATGATCCGCCTGCCGGTGTCCAGACCGCCGGTGAAGGAGACCAGGTCGACGCGGGGGTCCTCGGAGAGCGGGGCGCCCACCTCGGGTCCGGCGCCCAGCACCAGGTTGGCGGCGCCGGCCGGCAACCCGGCCTCCTCCAACGCCCTCATCAGCAGGATGGAGGTGGAGGGGGTGAGCTCGCTGGGCTTGAGGACGATCGTGTTGCCGGCCAGCAGCGCCGGGGCGACCTTCCAGCTGGCTTGCAGGAGAGGGTAGTTCCAGGGGGTGATCAGTGCGCACACCCCGACCGGCTCGTAGACGACCCGGCTGACGGCGTCGTCGCGGCCGGTGTCGATCACCCGGCCGGCGTCGGTGCCGGCGAGTCCGCCGTAGTAGCGGAAGCAGGAGACGACATCGGCGATGTCGTACTCGCTCTCCACCACCCGCTTGCCGGTGTCGAGCGACTCGGCGCGGGCGAAGCTCTTGGTGTCGCGCTCGATGATGTCGGCGGTGCGCAGCAGCAGTGCGCCGCGCTCCCGCTCAGGGATGCCCGGCCAGGGGCCGGTGTCGAAGGCCTCCCGGGCCGCGGCGATCGCCGCCTCGGTGTCGGGGCGCGTCCCTTCCGAGACGGTCGCCGTGAGCGTGCCGTCAGCGGGACATCGGATCTCCCGGTGCCCGCCGGCCACCGGAGCCCGCCATTCGCCATTCACGTACAGGTCTGCCACGCGCCGAGCCTTCCGACTGAAATTCGTTGCGCATCGTGCACCCGATTGCTTGTGATGGAACACCCTGGTCGCTGGTCAGACGGACGTCAAGATGTTGACCGGTGACGATTTGGCCATGCGGCTACTTACCCACCCACCCTTGACCGCAAGCCACGGCGACCCGACCATGTTGCGTATCGCTCACCATGTTGTGCAATACGCACCGACGGAGGCCACCGTGTCCATGAGGTTCCCCCGACCGCAACCTGGCCGTGAGTTCGTCCTGACCCTTTCCTGCCCCGACAGTGCCGGGCTGGTCCATGCCGTGAGCGGCTATCTCGTCAGGAACTCCGGAAACATCCTGGAAAGCCAGCAGTTCGACGACCGACTTCAGGGCCGCTTCTTCATGCGGGTCCACTTCGACGTCTCCGACCCGAACGTCGACCTGGAGGGCCTGCGGTACCGCTTCGGTCCCGTCGCCCAGGCCTACGGCATCTCCTGGTCCCTCAGCGACGCCTCCACGCCGACCCGGACCCTGATCATGGTGTCCAAGTTCGGGCACTGCCTGAACGACCTGCTCTTCCGCCAACGGGCGGGCGCGCTCAACATCGAGATCCCCGCGATCGTCTCCAACCACCGGGAGTTCGAGAAGCTCGCGGAGACGTACGACATCCCCTTCCACCACGTGCCGGTGACCCGGGACACCAAGCCCGAGGCGGAGGCACGGCTCCTCGAACTCGTCCGTGACCTGGACATCGACCTGGTCGTCCTGGCCCGCTACATGCAGATCCTCTCCGACGACCTCTGCAAGGAGCTGGAGGGCCGAGCCATCAACATCCACCACTCCTTCCTCCCCAGCTTCAAGGGCGCGCGCCCCTACGACCAGGCCTACGACCGCGGTGTGAAGCTCGTCGGCGCGACGGCGCACTATGTGACGTCGGACCTGGACGAGGGCCAGATCATCGAGCAGGACGTGGTCCGGGTGGACCACTCGCTGGACCCCGGTGCGCTGGTCACGGTCGGGCGGGACGTGGAGGCCCAGGTGCTCGCGCACGCGGTGAAGTGGCACAGCGAGAGCCGGGTGATGGTCGAGGGCAACCGCACGGTCGTCTTCCGCTGAGCGGTCCGCCTCCGTATACGAACGCCGGACGGGTTGAGAGCCCGTCCGGCGTTCGGCGTTCCGCCCTCGGTGGTGCGCGCTCAGGCGTCCAGCCGGTCGAGCAGGGACCGCCGCCACTTCTCCGTCTCCGCGATCTGGTTGAAGGTGAACAGGTGCAGGCCCGCCACCCCGGAGGCGTGGTCGGTGAGGGCGTTCTCCGCGCGCGTGAGCAGCTTCTCGGGCGAGTAGCCGCCGGGCGCGGCGAAGCGCACGAACCACGACGCGTGCTGGGCGAGGAAGCGGGTGGACTCCCCCACACCGATCTTCGTCGCCATCGCCATCAGCTTCGCGCGCTGCACGGGCCCGGCGACACCCACATGGACCGGCAGGGTCACCTCCCGGCGCCGTACGCGGACGAGCCAGTCGGCGAGCACCCGCGGGTCGAAGCAGAGGTTGCTCACGATGTACGTGGCGTGCTCGCGCTTGTCCCACATCGCCTGGACGGTGATGTCGTCGTGGATGAGCGGATGGCTCTCGGGGTAGCCGGTGACGCCGACATGGCTGAACGGCCCGCCCAGCTCGCTCAGCCGGCGCAGCACCGGCAGCGCCCCGTCGTAGGGCCCGGCCGGCGGGTCCGCGTCGCCCGCCGGGACGAACACGTCGTCCACGCCCGCCTCGCGCAGCCGGCCCGCGACCTCCTTCAGGTGCAGGTCGTCCCGCAGGAGCCGGGCGGGGACGTGCGGGACGACCCGGTAGCCGTGCGCGGCGAGCCGGCCCGCGAGGTCGAGGGTGGGTTCCAGGCCCTTGACCGGCGAGGCCGTCACGGTGACGACGACGTCGCGCGGGACATGGGCGAGGACCTTCTCCTCGGTGGCCTTCGCGGGCAGCACCTCGTAGCGCACCGTCTTCAGCAGGGTGCGCAGCCCCCCGGCGCCCAACGTCTACTCCGCCTGCTTGTGGGCGTCGCGGTGGCGGTAGTACGCGGCCTTCGAGGGCGCCAGCGGCTCCTTGCCGAGGATCAGGTCGGCGGCCTTCTCGGCGATCATCATCACCGGTGCGTAGATGTTGCCGTTGGTGACGTAGGGCATGACGGAGGCGTCCACCACGCGCAGACCCTCCACGCCGTGCACACGCATGCTGGTGGGGTCCACGACGGACATCTCGTCGGTGCCCATCTTGCAGGTGCAGGACGGGTGCAGGGCTGTCTCGCCGTCCTTGGCGACCCAGGCGAGGATCTCCTCGTCCGACTCGACGGACGGTCCGGGCGAGACCTCCCCGTCGTTGTAGGGGGCGAGCGCGGGCTGGTTGAGGAGCTTGCGGGCCACGCGGATCGCCTCGACCCACTCGCGGCGGTCCTGCTCGGTGGAGAGGTAGTTGAAGCGCAGCGCGGGGTGCTGTCGCGGATCCTTGCTCTTGATCTTCACCGAGCCGATGGCGTCCGAGTACATGGGCCCGACGTGCACCTGGTAGCCGTGACCGCCCGCCGGCACCGAGCCGTCGTAACGGACCGCGATCGGCAGGAAGTGGAACATCAGGTTGGGGTAGTCGACGTCCTCGTTGCTGCGGGCGAATCCGCCGGCCTCGAAGTGGTTGGTGGCGGCCGGGCCCTTGCGGAAGAGCCACTGGAGCCCGATGAAGGGCGCACGCCACTTCGCCAGGTACGGCTGCATGGAGACGGGCTGCTTGCAGGCGTACTGGATGTAGACCTCCAGGTGGTCCTGCATGTTCTCGCCGACGCCCGGGAGATCGTGTACGACGTCGATGCCCAGCGCCCGCAGTTCCTCCGCGTTGCCCACGCCGGAGAGCTGGAGCAGCTGCGGGGAGTTGATCGCGCCGCCGCAGAGGATGACCTCCTTGGCGCGGACCTGCTTCGGGGCGCCCTTGCCGCGCTGGTACTCGACGCCGACGGCCTTCTTGCCCTCGAAGAGGACACGGGTGACGAGGGCGCGGGTGGTGACGGTCAGGTTGGGGCGCTTGCGGACGGGCTTCAGATAGGCCTTGGAGGCCGAGAGCCGGCGGCCGCGGTGGACATTCCGGTCGAACTTGGCGAAACCTTCCTGCCGGTAGCCGTTGACGTCGTCGGTGGGGGCGTAGCCCGCCTCCTCGGTCGCCTTGAGGAAGGCACCGAAGAGCGGGTTGTCCGCCGGGCCGCGCTCCAGGACGAGAGGGCCGTCGTGACCGCGGAACTCGTCGTCCGGGTCGGCCGCGAGACAGTTCTCCATGCGCCGGAAGTACGGCAGACAGTGCGCGTAGTCCCAGGCCTCCATGCCCGGGTCGGCCGCCCAGCGCTCGTAGTCCATGGGGTTGCCGCGCTGGAAGATCATGCCGTTGATGCTGCTGGAGCCGCCCAGCACCTTGCCGCGCGCGTGGTAGACGCGCCGGCCGCCCATGTGGGGCTCGGGCTCGGACTCGTACTTCCAGTCGTAGAAGCGGCTGCCGATCGGGTAGGTCAGCGCCGCGGGCATGTGGATGAAGACGTCCCACGGGAAGTCCGTCCGGCCCGCTTCCAGGACCAGGACTCGGTTCGCCGGGTCGGCGGACAGCCTGTTCGCCAGTGCACTGCCCGCGGAACCACCACCGACGATGACGAAGTCGTACTGCACAGGAGCCATGGTGCCTCGTCTCGCTCGCGCCGTAGATATGCGAGGCATGCTAGACCGGTAGCGCGATACGCACCAGGTTGCGAACCGCGCAACCTCTGGAACTTCGTTTCGCGCCGGTTACTTGCAGGTGTGTTGTTTACTGCGCGTATAGTTGCACTGTGAGCAACTACAGCCTTGACACGGAAACGTCGAATTCACACGCCGGCGCAGGTGGTGTGCAGTCGGTGGACCGCGCCATCAGCGTCCTGGAGATCCTCGCCCAGCGCGGCGAAGCAGGCGTCAGCGAGGTGGCGGCGGAGATCGAGGTGCACAAGTCCACCGCCTTCCGCCTTCTCGGCGCCCTGGAGGCACGCGGCCTGGTGGAACAGGCAGGCGAACGCGGCAAGTACCGGCTCGGCTTCGGCATCGTGCGGCTGGCCGGCGCGGTCACGGGTCGTATCGACATCACCCAGCAGGGCCGTCCCGTCTGCGAACGGCTGGCCGAGGAGATCGGCGAGACGGTCAACATCGCCGTGATGCAGGAGCATTACGCGATCAACCTGTACCAGGTGCGCGGACCGGGAGCCATCACCGCACACAACTGGGTGGGCCAGCTGACCCCCCTGCACGCCACGTCGAGCGGCAAGATCCTGCTGGCCCACCTGCCGGCGAAGGAACGCGCCACGCTGCTCTCGGACTCGGGCCTGAAGAAGGTCACCCCGCACACGATCACCGCGAAGACGAAGCTGGAGAAGAACCTCGCCGCGGCACGGGAGCGGGGCTACGCCTTCACCCTGGAGGAGTTGGAGATCGGTCTGCACGCCATGGCCGCACCGGTTCGCAACCGGGACGGCGAGGTCATCGCCGCCCTCAGCGCCTCCGGCCCCTCCTACCGATTCACCGAGGAGCGTCTGCACGAGCTGTCCTCGGTGCTGCTCGACGGCGCCGCCGAGATCAGCCACCGGATGGGGTTCCTGGGCTGATTCACCCCTGAGAAGTCCCGAGGCGCTCGTTCACCCAGTCGTGGAACGCCCCGATGTGGTGCTCGCTGGGCACCAGCACACCGCCCTTGGCGTACAACCGCGAGCTCATGCCGGGCTGGGTCCGCTCACATGCCTCGAAGTCCTGGAGGTTGACCCGGTCGAAGAGTTCCACGGACCGGCTGACGTCCTTGCCGCTCTCGACGACGTGCGGCAGGTACAGCCAGTCGCACTCGACGATCGTGCGGTCGGCCGCCATCGGGTACATCCGGTGAAAGATCACGTGGTCGGGCACGAGGTTGATGAACACCTGCGGCCGGACGGTGATCGCGTAATAGCGGCGGTCCTGGTCCTCGGCCACCCCCGGGATGCGGTCCAGCCCCTCGGAACCGTCGACGGTGAACCCCTGGACCTCCGCACCGAACTCCGCGCCGTGGCCCACGTAGTACTGGGCCGCATACCCGTCCGCGAACTCCGGCAGCACCTCGGTCAGTTCGGGATGGATCGTGGCGCAGTGATAGCACTCCATGAAGTTCTCGATGATCAGCTTCCAGTTCGCCTTCACGTCGTACGTGATCCGGCGCCCCACGGACAGGTTGCCGATGTCGTACCGCTCGATCGACTCGACGTCGCCGAGCCGCTCGACGACCTCACCGATGACGTCCTCCTCGAAGGACGGCGGGTTCTCCGCGAGACAGATCCAGACATAACCGAGCCATTCGCGCACGGCGACGCTCACCAGGCCGTACTCGGTACGGCCCACGTCGGGCATCTTGGTGAGATTGGGCGCCGCGACGAGCTTGCCGTCCAGACCGTACGTCCAGGCGTGGTACGGACACTGGAAGGCCCGCTTGACCTCGCCCGACTCCTCGGTGCAGAGCCTGGCCCCGCGGTGCCGGCAGACGTTGAAGTACGCGCGGATCGAGTTGTCCCGGGCCCGGGTGACGAGGATGCTCTCGCGGCCCACGTCGACGGTGCGGAAGGCGCCGGGCTTCGCCAGCTCGGAGGCGCGGGCCACACAGAACCACATGGTCTCGAATATGTGCTCCTGCTCCTGGGCGAAGACCACCGGATCGGTGTAGGAGGAGCCGGGGAGAGTGGCGATCAGGCTGTCGGGCAGACCGGTCGAGGTCACGGGGCACTCCTCGGGGAACGTCGCGGAGGGGTGAGGCGGACGCCGGGAGGAACGCCTCCGGTCGGCGTTGTGCATGGAGCAACGCTGCGCGCTGTGGGCAACCGCAGCATGGGGTGACGCCGGGGCGGTGTCAAGACGTGGTGGCGGCCAGCTCCTTGCGCACCCGCATGAACAGCCGCGGCTGGTTCATCCCGAGCACGGCGACGGGCCGGCCTGCGCGCCGATAGACGGCGAGGACGTCGCGGCCCTCGGCCGAGCCCGCCTCGACGGTGACACTGTCGGCCTCGGCCGCGTGGCCGGCGAACTGGATACGGACGCCGTACTGGTCCGACCAGAAGTACGGCGGCCTGGGCACGCCGGGCTCAACGGCGCCCCCCGCCAGCAGGGTGGCGACGGCGGCCTCCGGCCGCTCGCGCGCGCCGGTCCAGTGCTCCACGCGGCGATGGTGGCCCGCGCGGGGGTCGTACCAGTTGGCGCAGTCGCCGACCGCGACCACACCGGCGAGGCTGGTCCGGCCGTCGGCGCCGCACTTCACGCCATTGTCCAGCGCGATACCGGAACCGGCCAGCCACTCGACGCACGGCCGGGCCCCGACGCCGACGACGACGATGTCGGCGGGAATGCTGCGGCCGTCCTCCAGCAGGACGGCGTCGACCCGGTGCTCGCCGCTCAGGCCCTTGACCCCTACGCCGCACAACAGGCGTACGCCGTGGTCGGCGTGGAGGCCGGAGACGACGGCGCCCATGGTGTCGCCGAGCGGTCCGGCCAGCGGGGTCGAGGCCGCCTCGACGACGGTCACCTCCAGGCCGAGGGTGTACGCGGTGGAGGCGACCTCGGCGCCGATGAAGCCGCCGCCGATCACCACCAGGCGTCCGCCGCGGGCCAGTTCGTCCCGCAGGGCGCGGGCGTCGTCCAGGGTGCGCAGGGTGTGCACTCCGGCGAGGCCCTCCGAGCCGGGCAGGGCCCGCGCGACGGCGCCGGTGGCGATGACGAAGCCGTCGGCGCGCACCTCATGCCCGTCGGTGAGGCGGACGGTGCGCGCGGTGTGGTCGAGTCCGGTGGCGCGGGTGCCGAGCAGCCACTCGGCCGCCAGGTCCTCGCCGTCCGTCTCCAGGGCGAGTTCGGCCTCGCCCAGGGTGCCGGCCAGGAACTCCTTGGAGAGCGGGGGCCGGTCGTAGGGGCGGTGCAGTTCGTCGCCGATGACGACCAGGCGCCCGTCGAAGCCCTGCTTGCGCAGGGAGCGAGCCGCCGACAGGCCGGCGAGGGAGGCGCCGACCACGGCGACGGTTCTCACGCGGGACCTCCGGCGAGCCTGGCGGAGATGCAGGGCGGCAGGTTCGGGGCGTCCGTGGAGAGCCGGACGTAGATCATGCCGTCCTCGACGACGACCTCGTGCGTCCGCACCGGCAGCTTGGCCGGCGGGGAGTCGACCGCGCCGGTGCGCAGGTCGAACTTGGAGGCATGCAGCGGGCACTCCACCTCGCAGCCCTCCAGCCAGCCGTCGGCGAGCGAGGCGTCCTGGTGGGTGCAGGTGTCGTCGATGGCGAAGACCTCGCCGTCGTCGGTGTGGAACACCGAGACCGGCGGGTCGATGTCGAGCCGGAAGGCCTCACCTCGCGGGAGATCCGCGAGACGGCACGCGGGAATCATCATGACACCTCGGGTGCATATAGCGAAACGGATTGCGGTAAGCGCAACATCAGTCTGGGGTCGCCCCGAACCCTTGTCAAGGCATCCTGAGGGCACCTCTGAGTCACTTCTCACGTTGCGACATCCACAACTCGCCTCACATAGAACAACGCGAGCCCGGCGGGGTCGTGGCCGCGCGGGGCGGTGCCACGACCCCGCCGGGCGGGCGGGTACGCCGGTCTCAGACGGCGGTGGTGGACTGCGCGGGCTCCTCGGTCCGCTGGGGCGGTACGGGCTCCGTGCCGTCCGCGGACGTAGCGGGGCCGATACGGAGTTCGAAGTCCCCGTCGTACTTCTCGTGGCCGGCGATGACGGCCGTCTCGACGGCCTCCTTGCCCATGCGTCCGCGGATGATGAGCGGATCGTGGCGCAGATCCCGGTTGAGCGCGACGCACAGCCCGATCATCACGAGGGTGAAGGGTGCCGCCGCGAGGATGGTGAGGTTCTGCAGCCCGGTGAGCGCGTCGCCCTTGCCGCCGCCGATGAGCAGCATGACGGCGGCGACCGCTCCGGTCAGCACGCCCCAGAACACCACGACGCCACGGGACGGTTCGAGGCAGCCCCGCTGCGAGAGCGTGCCCATCACGATGGAGGCGGCGTCGGCCCCGGAGACGAAGAAGATGCCGACGAGGATCATGACGACGATGCTCGTCACCGTGGCGATCGGGTACTGCTGGAGCACGTCGAAGAGCTGCCCCTGGGCGGTCGCGGCGTCGTTCAGCCGACCGGAGTCCTGCAGGTGCATCGCCGAGCCGCCGAAGACCGCGAACCAGAGCAGGCTGACGCTGCTGGGGACCAGGATGACTCCGCCGACGAACTGCCGGATGGTGCGGCCGCGGCTGATGCGGGCGATGAACATACCGACGAAGGGCGTCCAGGAGATCCACCACGCCCAGTAGAAGACCGTCCAGCCGGCCAGCCAGTCGGCGACGCCCTCGCCGCTGGAGGCCTCGGTACGGCCCGCCATCTGGGCCAGGTCGCCGAAGAAGGCACCGACGGAGGTGGGCAGCAGGTCGAGGATGAAGATGGTCGGGCCGACCAGGAAGACGAAGAGGGCGAGCCCCACCGCCAGCACCATGTTGGTGTTGGACAGCCACTGGATGCCCTTCTCGATCCCGGACACCGCCGAGGCGACGAACGCCACGGTCAGCACCGCGATCACGACGACCAGCACTCCGGTACCGGCCGAACCCAGCCAGCCCAGCCCGGTGAATCCGCTGCCGATCTGGAGGGCGCCGAGCCCCAGGGACGCCGCCGAGCCGAAGAGGGTGGCGAAGATGGCGAGGGTGTCGATGGCCCGGCCGGGCCATCCGTTCACCCGCTTCTCACCGAGCAACGGCGTGAACACCGCGCTGATCAGCTGGCGACGACCGCGCCGGAAGGTGCTGTAGGCGATGGCGAGACCCACGACCGCGTACATCGCCCACGGGTGGAGCGTCCAGTGGAAAAGGGTGGTGGCCATGGCGGTCTCCATGGCCTGGTTGGCGTCGGCCGGGTCGGTGCCCGGCGGCGGCGTGATGAAGTGGGAGAGCGGCTCGCTCACGCCGTAGAACATCAGGCCGATGCCCATGCCCGCGCTGAACATCATGGCGATCCACGACACCGTGCGGAACTCCGGCTCCTCCCCCTCCTTTCCGAGGGTGATCCGCCCGTAGCGGCTCATCGCCAGCCAGAGGGCGAAGACCACGAAGCCCGAGGCGGCGAGGACGAAGGCCCAGCCGCCGTTGCGGATCGTGCCGTCCAGCAGCTTCCCGGACACACTCTGCAAGGTGTCGGTCGCCGTGGCTCCCCACACGACGAAGGCCAGGGTGAGGGCAGCGGCGACACCGAAGACGACGGGGTCGGTCCGGGGGCGGGCGGTGGCCGCACCGCCTCCCGGCAGATCCTCCCCGATGGAAAGACCTGGGCTCCCGTTCCGTTCGCGGGTTGTGCTCATCAGCTCGTCCTTTCCACAGACGGCAGGGGACGTTCTCTGTCGCGGACGACGGCTGCGCGACCGAGCAGGCAGGGAAACGCGGGGCGCTTCACAGAAGAGCCGAGGTGGCGACCGGCTCCAGACGGACGACGATCGACTTCGACGTGGGGGTGTTGCTGATCGCCGCCGTGGAGTCCAGGGGGACCAGGACGTTGGTCTCGGGGAAATAGGCGGCGCAGCAGTCGCGGGGCGTCGGGTAGGGCACCACGCGGAAGCCCGACGCCCTGCGTTCCACGCCGTCGTCGTACTCGCTGACGATGTCGACGAGGTCCCCGTCGGCCAGGCCGCGGTCGGCCAGGTCGTCGGGATTGACGAAGAGGACCCGGCGGCCCTGGTGGATGCCGCGATAGCGGTCGTCCAGGCCGTAGACGGTGGTGTTGTACTGGTCGTGGGAGCGGAGCGTCTGCAGCAGCAGCCGGCCCGGTGGCACGTGGGGGCTCTCCAGCGCGTTGGCGGTGAAGTTGGCCAGACCCGTGGCGGTGGTGAACCGGCGTTCGTCGCGGGGCGGGTGGGGCAGGGCGAAGCCGCCCGGCCGTCGCACCCGGTGGTTGAAGTCCTGGAAGCCGGGGATCACGCGGGCGATGCGGTCGCGAACGGTGTCGTAGTCCGCCTCGAAGTCCTCCCAGGGGATGTGCGCGCCCGCTTCCCCGAGCGCGGCCCGTGCCATCCGGCAGATGATCGCGACCTCGCTCAGCAGGTGTTCGGAGGCGGGGGTGAGTCGCCCTCGGGAGAGGTGCACCATGCCCATGGAGTCCTCGACCGTGACGAGCTGGGGCCCGCCGGGCCGCAGGTCGGCCTCGGTCCGGCCGAGGCACGGGAGGATGAGCGCCTGGTCGCCGGCGATGACGTGCGAGCGGTTGAGCTTGGTGGAGATCTGCACGGTGAGGCGGCAGTTGCGCAGGGCCCGCTCGGTCTGGTCGGTGTCGGGCGCGGCGGCGACGAAGTTGCCGCCGAGGGCGACGAAGACGCGTACGTCGCCGTCGCGCATGGCGCGGATACTCTCGACCGCGTCGTGGCCGTGGCGCCTCGGGGGCGTGAAAGCGAACTCGGCGCCGAGCGCGTCGAGGAACGCGTCGTCCGGTTTCTCGTAGATGCCCATGGTGCGGTCGCCCTGCACGTTGGAGTGGCCGCGCACCGGGCAGAGACCGGCCCCGGGGCGGCCGATGTTGCCGCGCAGCAGGAGGAAGTTGACCACGTCCCGGATGGTAGGGACCGAGTGCTTGTGCTGGGTGAGGCCCATCGCCCAGCAGACGACGATCTTCTCGGCGGCCAGCACCTCGCCGAAGGCGGCCCGGATCTCCTCCTCGGGCAGACCGGTGGCGGAGAGGATCTCGTCCCACGGCGCCTTGCGGGCGTGCTCGGCGAACTCCTGGAAGCCGTGCGTGTGACGTTCGATGAAGGAGGTGTCGAGGCAGGTGCCGGGGGCCTCGTCCTCCGTCTCCAGCAGCATCCGGTTGAAGGCCTGGAACAGCGCCTGGTCCCCGCCCAGCCTGATCTGCAGGAACAGGTCGGCCAGGCGGGTGCCGCCACCGAGGACGCCGGACGGCTTCTGGGGGTTCTTGAACCGCAGCAGCCCCGCCTCGGGCAGGGGGTTGACCGCGATGATCCGGGCGCCCCGGCGCTTGGCGGTCTCCAGCGAGGAGAGCATCCGGGGGTGGTTGGTGCCGGGGTTCTGGCCGACCACCAGGATGAGGTCCGCGTCGTGGAGGTCCTCCAGGGTGACGCTGCCCTTGCCGATCCCGATGGTCTCCGTCAGGGCCGAACCGCTGGATTCGTGGCACATGTTGGAGCAGTCGGGCAGGTTGTTGGTGCCGAGCATCCGGACGAAGAGCTGGTAGAGGAACGCGGCCTCGTTGGCGGCCCGGCCGGAGGTGTAGAAGGCGGCCTGCTCGGGCCGGTCGAGCGCGGCGAGTTCACGGGCGATCACGGCGAACGCGTCGTCCCAGGAGATCGGCCGGTAGCGGTCGTCGCCGGCCGCGCGGTACATGGGGTGGGTCAGCCGGCCCTGCTGTCCGAGCCAGTGGTCGCTGCCGGGGAGCAGGTCCTCCAGCGTGTGCTCGGCGAAGAAGTCCGGCGTGACCCGGCGGACGGTGGCCTCCTCGGCCACGGCCTTGGCCCCGTTCTCGCAGAACTCCGCCCGGTGGCGGTGCTCCGGCTCGGGCCAGGCGCACCCCGGACAGTCGAAGCCCTCCTTCTGGTTGACCCGGAGGAGGGTGAGCAGGCCCCGGCGGGCGCCCATCTGCTCGCCGGCGTGCCGGAGGGAGGAGGTGACCGCGGGGATGCCGGCGGCGTACTCCTTCGGGGGGCCGACCCGCAGCCGGGCGTCGCCGGGGTCCTCGACAGGTGCGTTGCGAGTCATCTGAAGCGCCACACTCCGGGATGTAGGGGAATCGGAGCCGTTCCGTGTCGCCGGGCCTCTCGGCCCGGCGGGCGGGCCGCCGCCGGACATCGGGGTTGCGAACTGCACAACAGTGCCGCGATACGCAACGAGAACAAGAAAGCGTGACGCGTGATCCCTGTCAAGACCGGCGCGGCACCGGATCGACACGCGGCGCCACGGCCGGACGCGCCGCCGGCCGACCGCGGCTCGGGTCCCGGGACACGGCGACGAGCCGTGGTCGGGCGTCCGACCGCGGCTCGTCCGTCGCGCTCCGCGGCTACGCCGACGTGGCCGCGGTCCGCTCTGTCACCCGCCCGTCAGAGGACCACCACCGAGCGCAGGACGTCGCCGCCGTGCATCCGCTCGAAGGCCTTCTCGACCTCGCCGAGCGCGATGGTCTCCGTGACGAAGGTGTCCAGGTCCAGGCGCTTCTGCAGATAGAGGTCGATGAGCATGGGGAAGTCGCGGTCGGGCAGGCAGTCGCCGTACCAGGAGGACTTCAGGGCTCCGCCACGGCCGAAGACGTCCAGGAGGGGCAGTTCGAGCTTCATCTCCGGAGTCGGCACGCCGACGAGAACGACCGTGCCGGCCAGGTCACGGGCGTAGAAGGCCTGCTTGTAGGTCTCCGGGCGGCCGACCGCCTCGATGACGACGTCGGCGCCGAAACCACCGGTCAGCTCGCGGATCGCCTCGACGGCGTCGGTCTCGCGGGAGTTGACGGCGTGGGTGGCGCCCAGCTTCCTGGCGGTTTCCAGCTTGTGGTCGTCGATGTCCACCGCGATGATCTTCGCGGCGCCCGCCAGCTCGGATCCGAGGACCGCCGCGGCGCCGACGCCGCCGCAGCCGATGACGGCGACCGTGTCGCCCCGGCCGACGTTCCCGGTGTTGATCGCGGCCCCGATGCCCGCCATCACCCCGCAGCCCAGCAGTCCGGCCACCGCCGGCGACGCGGCCCGGTCGACCTTGGTGCACTGGCCCGCGGCGACGAGCGTCTTCTCCGCGAAGGCGCCGATGCCCAGCGCCGGGGAGAGCTCGGTGCCGTCGAGCAGGGTCATCTTCTGCGTCGCGTTGTGGGTGGCGAAGCAGTACCAGGGTCGACCGCGCCGACAGGCCCGGCAACTGCCGCACACCGCACGCCAGTTGAGGATGACGAAATCACCGGGTGCGACATCCGTGACCCCCTCCCCCACCGACTCCACCACACCGGCCGCCTCATGGCCGAGCAGGAAGGGGAAGTCGTCGTTGATCCCGCCCTCGCGGTAGTGCAGATCGGTGTGGCAGACCCCGCAGGCCTCGACCTTCACCAGCGCCTCACCCGGCCCGGGGTCCGGCACGACGATCGTTTCCAGGCTGACGGGGGCACCCTTGCCCCGCGCGACGACAGCACGGACCTGGTGAGCCATGGCCACTCCTCGGCTGGTACGAGACCTGCGTCTGATGTTTCTCATCGCGATACGTATAGCGCGTACCGCAACACAGCATCGTGGAGTGCCGACCGGGGGTCAAGAAGTTCCACGGTCGTCCGCGCCGCGCGGGAGCTACGCGCCCCGCTCCTCGTCGGTGAGTGCCTGCTCGGCCCAGATGGTCTTGCCCGTGCGGGTGTGGCGGCTGCCCCAGCGCTGGGTGAGCTGTGCGACGAGCAGGAGGCCCCGGCCGCCCTCGTCGAAGGCACGGGCCCGGCGCATGTGCGGAGCGGTGGCGCTGGAGTCGGAGACCTCGCAGATGAGGGTGGCCTCGCGGATCAACCGCAGCTGGATCGGTGACCCCCCGTAGCGGATGGCGTTGGTGACCAGTTCGCTGACGACGAGTTCGGTGACGAAGGTGAGTTCCTCCAGCCTCCAGGCGGCGAGCTGGTCGCAGGCCAGTTTGCGGGCCCGCCCCACGGAAGCGGGATCGGCGGGAACGTCCCAGACGGCGACCCGGTCGGCGTCCAGGGCCCGGGTCCGGGCCAGCAGCAGGGCCACGTCGTCGACGGGGCGGTCCGTCAGCAGGCTCCCCAGGACTGCGTCGCAGGTCTCCTCCAGCGGACGGCCCGTGCCACAGAGTGCCTGGCGCAGCCGGTCGAGCCCCTCGTCCAGATCGCGGCCCGCCGCCTGGACCAGGCCGTCGGTGTACAGGGCGAACACGCTGCCCTCGGGGACGTCGAACTCCGCGGTCTCGAAGGGCAGCCCGCCCACGCCCAGCGGCGGCCCGATCGGCAGGTCGAGGAAGGCGGCCTCGCCGTCCGGGGCGATCAGGGCCGGCGGCGGGTGGCCCGCCCGGGCCATGGAGCAGCGGCGCGCGACGGGGTCGTACACGGCGTACAGGCAGGTGGCCCCGATCTCGCCCGGGCTCTCCGTGTCCGCCTCCTCGGCCTCGTCCGCCGTCCGCTCCGAGTCCAGCCGCAGCACGATGTCGTCGAGCTGGGTGAGCAGCTCGTCGGGGGCGAGGTCGACGTCGGCCAGGGTGCGTACGGCCGTCCGGAGCCGGCCCATGGTGGCGGACGCCTGGACGCCGTGGCCGACGACATCGCCCACGACCAGCCCCACCCGGGCTCCGGACAGCGGGATGACGTCGAACCAGTCGCCCCCGATGCCGGCGCGGGTACTGGCCGGCTGGTAACGGGAGGCGACCTCGACGGCGGCCTGCCGGGGCGCGCGGTGCGGCAGGAGGCTGCGTTGCAGTTCGAGGGCGATGGCGCGCTCTCGGGTGTAGCGGCGCGCGTTGTCGACACAGACAGCGGCGTGGGCGGCGAGCTCCTCGGCCAGCAGCAGGTCGTCCTCGCCGAAGGGCTCGGCCGTGCGATGCCGGGAGAGGATCGACAGGCCGAGGGTGAGGCCGCGGGCGCGCAGGGGCACGGCCATCATCGAGTGGATGCCGTGGACCTCGATGCTGCGGGCCCGCTCCGGTGAGCCCCCCGCCCAGCGCAGCCTGGTGACGTCGTCGGCCTCGTACAGCAGGGCGCGCCCGGTGGCCAGCGCGCGGCCCGACGGCGACTCCTCGTCGTAGGTGTGCCGGGTGCCGACCGGGACGACGGCCTCGGGGCAGCCCTCCAGCACGGACCGGTGGGCGGCGCGGCGGAAGACCAGCCGGTCCGCGTCGGGCGAGGGGGTGGCCTCCTCACCGGCGAGCACGGAGTCCAGCAGGTCCACGATGACGAAGTCGGCCAGATGGTCCGTGCACACCTCGGCGAGTTCCTCGGCGGTTCGGGACACGTCGAGGGTGGAGCCGATCCGGTTGCTGGACTCGTTGAGCATGCTCAGTCGTCGGCGGGCCAGGAACTGCTCCGTGCTGTCGATCGCCGCCAGGCACATGCCCCTTACTTCGCCGGAGGCGTCCTTCAACGGGCTGAGGGAGACCAGCCACGCGTGTTCGTGTGCCTCACCCGGTGCGCGCAGCCATGCCTCGTACGGCATCGGCTCACCCGTTCGCAGCACCCGCCGCACCACGTCGTCGAGGCCTTCGAAGCCCGGCAGCCGGCGCTGCCCGTCGACGGACACCCCCACCCGCCGGCCGAGCAGGTCCTGCTGCGGCCTGCCCATCACCCGCTCCATGGCCGAGTTCGCCGTCACCGCGAGCCCGTCCTGGTCGAAGAGCGCGATCGGGACGGGGAGCTGGTCCAGGGCCCACCGGCGCAGCCGGGCGGCGGGCTCCGGCACCGTGGCCGTCAGGAACCACTGCGTCCGGCCCGCGGAGTCCAGCAGGGGATGCGCCTGAAGCTCCAGCTCCACGTCGTGACCGTCCCGGTGCCGTGCGTGCACGGGGCCGCGCCAGTCGGCCGGTTCGCTGAGACGGCTGCGCGCCGCCGCGGGCAGCGCCCGGGCCAGCAGGTCGGCCGCGCGGCGGCCGAGCACCTCGCCGTGCTCGTAGCCGAGCACCCGTCGCGCGCCGGCACTCCACGCGATCACCAGCCCCCTGGCGTCGACCGCGGCCGTGGCGACACCGTGCTCGCCCATCGTTCCTTCTCTCCGTACGACCGGAGCCGTGGTCCCTAGGCTCACAGATCGACTGCGGGGCACTCTTCCAAGCTTCATTGTGCGCCGGACGCGCCAGGCGTGGCGCGCGACCACCCGGAGCACCCGCGCTCCTACCCTGCCACGTCCCGTGCCTCCCGGATGCCCGCTTGCGACGTCGTCCGGCGGCCGCGCTCGCCTCGTGTCTCGCCGAGGAGGGTGGTGGAGCCGGGTACTCGAGACATGGCGGCTCCGACCGCTGGACGACGACGAACAATCTGTTGGTCGAATTCACCGCAGGCGTGCGGCAGTCGAGGCGCAAGGCCGGGAATCCGCCGTACCGGGGACTGGCGGACCAGGCGCACTGCTCGATCTCGACCCTCTCCTCCGCCGTGTCCGGACGGCGGCTGCCCACACTGGCGGTGACACCGGCCTGCTGCCGTGCCGGTGCCGGGGACACCGAGGAGTGGCGGGAGCACCGGCGGGAGGCGCCCGAGCTGCTGGGCGAGGTGGCCCCCCGGGGGCCGAACGGCGGCAGTACTTCCGCACTGGGCGTACCGTCCGCTCTGCGGGGATCGAGGGGATCGACGCGACCGGGCGCCCGAGTGCCGTCCGCTCGGCGGGCCCGGCGGAGAGTGGGGACACCTTGGTGGAGTCGAAGGGCTGCGCGGCGGAGGCTCGGGGGCGGCGCCGCGGCCTGTTCGTCGGGTTGTGCACCTTGGACGTCGTGCAGCTCGTCGACCGGGTGCCGGGGGCGAACGAGAAACTGACGGCACGCGAGCAGTTGGTGGCGGCGGGCGGTCCCGCGGCGAACGCGGCGGTCGCGTTCGCCCATCTGGGCGGTTCGGCCACCCTGCTCACGGCGATCGGCCGCCATGCGCTGGGGGCTGCCGTCACCGCGGACCTGGCCCGGCTGGGCGTGACCGTGGTGGACCTGGCGGCCGACTCGGTCGAGCCGCCCGCCGTGTCGTCCGTGCTGGTGACCGCGTCGAGCGGCGACCGGGCCGTCGTCTCGACCAATGCGACGGGACACCGGGTCGACCCGCCGGACGACCTCGCCGCGCTGGTGGCGGCCTGCGACATCGTGGAGTTCGACGGCCACCACATGGGACTGGCCTTGGCCGCCGCCCGGGAGGCGCGGGCCGCCGGCCGTCGGACCGTGCTGGACGGCGGCAGCTGGAAGGCCGGGACGGAGCGGCTGTTGCCGTCGATCGACGTGGCCGTCTGCTCGGAGGACTTCCGCCCGCCCGGCACGGACACGCCGAGGAGCACGCCCGTCGACATCCTGCGGTTCCTGCGGGACCACGGGGTCTCCCGGTCGGCGGTCAGCCGGGGCGGGCGGTCCCTGATGTGGGCGGGCCCCGACGGCGGGGGCACCGTGGCCGTCCCCGCGGTACGGGTGGCGGACACGCTGGGCGCGGGTGACGTCCTGCACGGGGCCCTCGTCCACGGCCTCGCGGGGCACACCGTGTTGACGTCGGACGCTTTCGTCGAGGCCCTGCGCGAAGCGACGGCGGTGGCCTCGCGGGCGTGCGCGTCGTTCGGGACACGGGCGTGGCTGCGCGAGGGGTGAGCCGACGGCCGTGCCGGCGGTCGGCGCGCCGGCCGTCAGCCCCGACCTCCCGCTCACCCGCGTCGGTCGACGCACCCGGTGAGGCCCGGACCCATGTTCCGAACCCGGCGGCCGGCCGCAACGCGGGCGCGAAGCCTACGCCCGCGGGAGGTACGAGGCCGGTCAGGAGGCCACGGTGGACGGGAGGGGGTGGACGGCCTGGGGAGCGGGGGCCGTCTCACGGACGACGGGAGGAGCGGGGGTCGTCTCACGGACGACGGGGGAAGCGGGGGTCGTCTCACGGGCCGCCAGGCAGTCTTCGAGGAACGCGAGTGCGCGCAGATGGTAGGCGCGGGCGGCCCGTCCGAGGCTGATGTTGTGTCCGGCCCCCGGCTGACGCTCGACGCTCACCCGCGGGGCGGCCGTGAAGTGCGCGGCCAGATCGTCGAGGGCCTCGTCGTCATGGCGCCACCAGCTCTCGTGCTCGGCGAAGGTCAGCCGTACCGGCACACGGACGCGGGGAGCCGTGGAGCGGAACAGCAGCGGCCAGCGGGCCAGTTCGGCCCGCTCCAGTGCGGGCACGGGCTCGACGATCGAGCCGCTCTCCCGGAAGGTGCCCGAGGGATAGAGCCGCAGCGGCCCCCAACTCCGCCGCAGTTGCCCGCCGTTGTGGGCGGTGGGCAGTTCGTGCGGCTCGACGGCGTACAGATGGCCGCAGCCGGAGATGTCGATCCCGAGCAGGTGCGGCGAGCCGGGGTCGGCGGCCGCGGTGAGGGCCACCTTGCCGCCGTAGGAGTGGGCGAGCAGGAACAGGCCGGCGCCCGTGTCGTGGCGGGAGGTGAAGTCGCGCAGCGCCGCGCGCAGCGAGAGAGCCTGTTCCGCCAGGCCCTGGCCCTCGGGCAGCCGGGCGGCGGAGTGCCGGTAGCCCGGCCGGTCGACGGCCAGGACGGTGTGGCCGAGGCTCGCCCCCAGGGTGAGCAGCGACTGCTGGGGATGGGCCCGGCAGTCGAAGTAGCCCGCGTTCATGCCGCCGCCGTGCACCGCGACCACGACGGCGCGCGGGGAGCCGCCGGGCGGCTCGCTGAGCAGCGCGGAGAGCGGCAGTCCGGCCGCGTCCAGGGTGATCCGGCGTGCCCCGTGCGGGGACTCGTGGGCCGGTCCGGTCATGGGCGTTCTCCTCCGTGGCTCAGTGTCGGCGGGTACCTGCGGCCACCGGCCGAGGTCAGGGTCCCCCGTCCCGCCGATGCCCGCACCCGGGCCGCCGCGGGCGGGTGAACGAGCGTCACGAAACGGGCGCCGCCCATTCCACGAACTGGACGACCACACCGCTGGGGTCGGTGATCTGGAAGAGGCGCTCGCCCCAGGGCTCTTCCCGCAGCGGCAGGGTGATGTCGACGCCCGCGGCCCGGGGCCTGTCCTCTTCGAGATCGATGCCCGAGTCGAGGGTGAACGCGAGGACGAGCCCGTCGGCGCGCTGGTCGCGCTGATCGGCCGGCCGGACCTCCGTGCCGCGACGCAGCAGGACGATATCGGCGGCGGCGTCGGAACGGCCCAGGAAGGAGAAGCCGTCTGCCGCCATGCGCTCCCCCTCGAAAGGAACCGCGTGCAGATCAATGCCTCCACCGCAACTACTTCCCGCGCAAGGAGGACATGGCCGTCGACCATCAGGACGCGTTCGTCGCGGGCCTGGCCGAGGCCGTGCGCGCCCGTCCCGCCGGGGAGTCCGCCCTCTGCGCGCTGCGCCGCGCCTTCGAGGCCGGGGTCGCCACCCAGGACCCGGGCATCGGTTTCGCCGGCCCGGGCTTCTCCCGGACGGTCCATGAGAGTCCGACCCTCTCGGCCTGCCTGCGCACCCTGCACGACCGGCGCGAGGACGCACTCGCCATCGCACCAGCCGAGGCCACCGGCTCCTCCCCCGAGGACATCACCGCGCGCACCGCCGCGGCCCTCCTCTCCGCGATGCGCCGCGTCCTGATTCCACCGCGTCCAGGAGCTGCCCCTCGCCGGCCGCTCGAACGACGACATCCCCGCAGTCGTCGCGAGCGAAACCGCCGATGCGTTCGGCCTGCTGGAACCGGCCCTCCGGCAGCTACGCGGTGGCCTGAGCGCCACCGCCCGAGCCGGGACGGCGGCGGCGCGGGCGCCCATGTCGGCGGCGGGGCTCCGGCGCGCACAGCAGCCAGGCGGTGAGGGCCGTGGCGAGAACGGCCGCCCACCGCACATGCGCGTCGTCCCAGCGGGGATCGAGCGGGGACACGAAGAGGGCGAAGCGGGGCGGCAGGAGGACACCCGCCATGATCGGGAGCGCCAGTACGGCGCCGGCCACGGCGGGCCCCGGTGCGCGTACCTGGCTGAACCGCACCGCCGCGGCGGCAAGGGCGAGCGCCGCGGCGCACAGGGCGGCGGCCTCGACGGTCACCGCACCCGACGGCAGCGCGGCCCGGCGCGCGGGATCGGCGCCGGCCCGTGCGACGGCCAGGACCGCCGTCCACCACACCACGACCGCCGGGAACACGACGGCCGCACGCAGCGCCTGGCGCAGCGGACGCGGCACGGGCGGGACGCCGGTGGTGTGCCGGGCCGGATCGTCCAGGACGAAGGCGGTCCCCACCGCCCCGCACAGCGCCGCCATCCGCACCACATCGACCAGCACCTCCGCGGGGAGGCCCAGGGAGAGCAGGGCCGGTACGGCGGCGATGACCAGCCCCAGTGCCCAGCCGGCGGCAGCCGTCCTCCACGGCAGCGACCGCGCCGTGGGCCGCAGCAGCGCCACGACCACCGGAAGCCGCCGACCGTCGCGCACCAGAGGCTTCGCCATGCGCACGGAATCTCGCGTCATGCGCACTGGTACTCCCGGTCGTCGGCGGTCTCGGCCGGTGCGGTGACGCCGAGCAGGGCCGCGGCACGGTCGGTGGTCGTACCGGGAGCGGCCAGCTCCGCCCAGGACGCCTTCACCGCGCGCTCCACCTCTCCCCGAGGCCGCGCGAACAGAGCCTGGACGACAGCGAGTTCGCGGCCCCGCAGGGGGACGGCGGTCGCGGGGGCGTGGATCACTCCGGGACTGTTGTGGTCGTCGCCGGTCCTCTCGAACACGGCCTCGCCGTCCCGGGTGGCCTGGACCGCCAGCCACACCACCAGAACGCCCCGCGCGTCGCAGTACGCTCCCTCGTAGCGCTCGTGCCCGACGACGAGGCCCCGGGCGACGCCCGCCGCGAACTCCAGTTCCCGTTCACCGCCCCACGCGGTGGTGGCCGTCACCTCACCGGGCGCGGCGGGCGCGAGCTCCCTGACGCCCGACGGCCCGTCGAGCGCGGCGACCCGCTGCCGTACGGTCAGTGCCCGCTCCGCGTCCGGTGCGCCGGCCAGCGCTCGCACCCGGTCGGTGACCCGGGCCCACTCGTCGATCCAGGGGGTGAACTCGGGGAAGGCGCAGTACGTCGTGGTCCCGTGCCGCTCGCAGTCCTGCACCTTCGCCGGGTCACGGGTCGCCAACTCCCGGGCCGCGCGCACCGCGTCCGAGGGCGCCATGCCCTGGAGGACGACGGCCAGCACGGTCACGCCGAGTGCGCCCAGGGCGGTGGCCCGAACCGCGCGCGTACGGCCCCCGCTCAGCAGCACCGCACCCGCCGTCACCAGGACCGCGAGCGCCAGCAGATACAGCGCGTGGCCCGCAGCCGGCCTGCCCAGCAGGTCGGACGGCAGCGGCCGGGCACCCTCGTCGAACACCACGGGGGCCAGTCCGCGCAGCCAGGCCGGGCTGCTGGAGTCGGCGACGAAGACCACGGTGAGCGCCAGGACGGCGACCACGGCCAGCGGGGCGACGAACGCCGACCGGGCGACCCGGGCGAGCAGCACTCCCACGGCGCCGGGCAGGAGGATCAGCAGCGGACCGGTCGCCAGCTCGGCCACCGAACCGCGGCCGACCGCCCCGGGTTTCAGCGCTGCCGCCGTGAACTGTCCGGCCACGATCAGCGCTCCCACCAGGACGGTCGGCAGCACGGACAGCACATGGGCGACCGTGCGCCGCCACGGCTGCAGGACCAGCACCGAGAAGGACGCGTCCGTGCCGCGCCGGTGGGAGCGGAGCAGCGCCAGATTCACCGCGATCAGCACCGCCAGCCCGAGCAGCAGCTGTCCGAACTGGGTCTCGCGGTCGATGTCCTGGAGGACCGGATGGGCGTCCTCCGGCTCGGCGCCGGGCCACAGGACGAGGGTCAGATACGCCAACAGGGCGATCAGCACGAGGGGGTGGAGCAGCAGACGCCGTGCCTCGACCCGGGCGAGCGCGAGCATGGCCCGTCGGCCGCCCCGGACCCGTACCGGATCCGGCTTCGGTCGCGGCGTCGGCTTCGGGGCGGTCGCGCGGCTGCCGGTGATGGCCGTCATGCCGTCACCTCCGCCACCGGGTCGCCGCCGAGCGTCAGCAGATAGCCGTCCTCCAGCGTCGGTTCGACGAGCCGGGCGCCCTCGGGCGGATCCCCTACGTTGCGGAACTCGCCCGTCCCGGTGCGCCATCCGGCTCTGGCGCCCGGCTGCCGTTGCCCGCTGTGCCACACCCGGCCGTCCGCCACCGCCGTCAGCTCGGCGGCCGTACCGTCGAACCGGACGCGGCCCTTGTCCATCACCACCACCCGGTGGCACAGCATCGCCACGTCCTCGGTCTGGTGGGTGGACAGCAGCACCGTCCGGCCCTCGCCGGCCTCCGCGATCAACTCCCGGAACCGCATGCGCTGTTCGGGGTCCAGGCCGACCGTGGGCTCGTCCAGGACGAGGAAGCCGGGGTCGCCGACCAGGGCCGCCGCGAGGGCGACGCGCTGTCGCATGCCGCCGGAGAGCCGCCGTATCCGCTTGCCGCGCTCGCTCGCGAGTCCGACCGCGTCCAGGACCCGGCGAGCCTCGGTGTGCCGGGCGCGACGGTCGGTCAGTTCCTTGAGGATGGCCACGTAGTCGATGAACTCGAAGGCGGTGAAGTCCGGGTGAAATCCTGGGTTCTGCGGCAGGTAGCCCAGGGTCCTGCGCGCGTTCTGCCGTCCGTGGACCGTGCTCGGATCGTGCCCGAGGACGGTGAACGCGCCGTGGTCGGGGGGCGTCGCCGTCGCCAGGATTCGCAGCAGCGTCGTCTTGCCCGCGCCGTTCGGGCCGAGCAGTCCCGTCACCCCTTCGGTGAACCGCAGCGTCACGTCGTCCACCGCTCTCGTACCGCGATAGCTCAGGGTCAGCCCGGCGGCCGAGACCGTGGGTCGTGTCATGACAGCCTCCAGGCTGTGGATCAGAGGGATCGAGAACGTCGGAGGGAGCGGAGGGAAGGGCCCTGGGCGCAGCCGCTGTCGAAGCGGTCCCGTGCCGCCACCAGCAGCACCGACGCCAGCACCGCGATACCGGCCGCCGCGCCCTGGCCCTGCGCGGTGAAGGGCAGCGGCGTCCCGGACGCCAGCAGTCGGCTCAGCACCACCAGGGCGGTCCAGCCGGCCCCGACCAGCACGGGCGCGAGGACGGGGCCGAGCCGGGCGGTCAGCGCGACGCCCGTCGCGGTCAGCGCGAGCGCCGGCAGCAGCCAGCCGAGCGCCGCCAGGCCGTACGACGGCAGGGCCAGACTCGCCAGCGCGCTGAGCGCCGTCGTCGTCGCCAGCACGGCGACCGCCCGCACCATCAGCAGGCGGAAGGTGTGCATCGGCGCGACCACGGCCGTCTCGTACGTCGGGTCGAGCCCCGGCCCGAAGGAGACCGCGACCCCCGCGAGTGGCAGCAGCGGCGCCGTGGCCAGGAGCATCAGCGGTGACGCGGCCAGGCCCACGCCGACCGCGAGCAGCAGCGTGAGCACCACGGCGCCGAGCCAGGAGCGGCGCAGCACCGGAGTGGCGGCGAGCAGCCGCGCGGTGTGGTCGGCCACCCCCAGCCGGATCAGCGACGACTCGACGGGTCCGGGCCTCGGGGCGTCCAGCGCGGCTTCCAGCCGGGCCCAGCCCGCGCTGATCTCGGCGGGCGGGACGTGGGCCGAGAGGGCGGCCCGGCAGTCGGCGCAGGCCGCGAGGTGCGTCTCGACGGACCACAGCCGGGGGGCCGCGAGCGTTCCGCGGGCGTAGCCCCGCAGGTCCTCGTCGTCGGCGTGCCAGCTCATGTGAGGCCCTCCCGCAGTTGCTTCCGGGCGCGCATGGCCCGGGTCTTGACCGTGCCCGGGGGAATGCCGAGCAGGACCGCCGCCTCACGTGTCGTCAGGCCGTCGATCACGGTGGCCTGGAGGACCGCCCGCAGTTCCGGGGAGAGTCCTGCGAGTGAGCCGGCGAGGTCGCCGTGCTGCACCCGGGCCAGCACCTGTTCCTCGGCCGACGCCTCATCACGCTGCCGCAGCCGGGCGAGTATCTGGCGCAGTCGGCTCCGGGCCCCGTCGCCCCGCAGCGCGTCCACCAGCCGCCGCGACCCGATGCGCCACAGCCAGCCGGCCACGTCGCCTTCACGGTGGTAGCGGGCGGCTCCCCGCCAGACGTCGAGGAACGTCTCCTGTACGACGTCGTCGACCAGCACCGGGTCGGCGCACCGTCCGCGCAGCCGCAGCACGAGCCAGGGCGCGTACCGGCGGTACAGCTCCTCGAAGGCGCGACGATCCCCGTCCGCGACCGCCCGCAACAGCTCGGCGTCGCCCGGACTCCCCCGTTTCAATTCGCTCACACCCCCTCATCGGACGAGGTGCCCCCAACGGTTCACACCGCGACGAACGAGGTTCCCCGGAACGGGAGTCGACCATGATGAACGACTCCCGCACGAGGGGTGCGGCTCGTTTCGATTGCGACGCCGATCAAGCTGCCTCGTCGGCCGCCCGGTCGTCGGTCTTCGCCGCCACCGATATCTCGCTCGACGGACAGACCGGCTTGCTCATCGGACCCGAGGCCCGGCCTGCTCCCGCCTTCCGCGGCGCCGACGACCCCCAGACCACCTCCGGGCCGCGTACCGTGCGGCGATGACCCGGCACGGGCCGGCGGACCTGGCCCGGATCGAGCGCTCCGGCTACTCGGAGGAGGGCGGCTACCGGGGCGCGATGGCGCTGCTCACCTCCGCGCGCCCGCCCACGGCGATCTTCGCGGGCGCGGACGTCGCCGCGACGGGCGCCTTCCGGGCCGCCGCCGAGCTGGACCTGCGCGTCCCCGAGGACCTGTCGCTGGCCGGCTACAACAACACCTCGGTCGCCGCGCTGGCCCCGGTGAGCGTGACCAGCGTCGACCAGGCGGGCACGATGATGGGCGAGACCGCGGCCCGCCTGCTCCTGGAACGCATCGAGGGACGCCGCGACCGGGCCGTGGTCATGGCGTCCACCCCCCACCTGATACCACGCGGGAGCAGCGGTCCACCACGCCGCTGACCGCGTCACGCGCCGATGAGTCGTTTCAAACGTAAAACGTTCCACAGCGAACGACGTACGACGACCGCCGCCCCGGCGTGCGCCGGTCGGTACGACTTGACCGGCGGTTCACCCGGAGCGCCGCTCACCCTGCAGAACGCGTCCACGGACGGCTCACAGGACTGGAAGCTCCTCCAGTAGGGGCCGCCGGGGCGGGGCCCGGAGTCTGGCCCCGGAGCCTCGACGGAGTCTCGGCGGAGGCTGGTCAGCGTGATCCGATGACCGCGACGCCGCCGCCGAGCACCGGCGGCGGTCTTCGTCACCCGACTCCCATCCACCGCTGGACCACAGTGAAGTCCCCGGCGGTCATGCCCACTTGGGGTTCGACGCGGTGCAGGAGGGCCCGTCCCGGGTGATGACGCGCCACCCAGGCGCGGTCGAGGCCGGTGATCTCGTCGTCGACCCAGATGAACGGGCGCCCGGCGGCCTCGCGGACGAGGGCCCGGGTCTTCCAGTGCAGCAGGTCCGCCCGGTCCTCCTCCGGCGCCTCCGGCAGGTCGACGACCGGCCACCGGGGCAGGCCGAGCAGCGGGGCTATCACCTCGTTGGCGTCGTCCATCCACGCCGTGGCCCACATCGGCTCGCAGGTCAGCCCCAGCAGGCGCGGCCCGTGCGCGCGGTCGATCCGCGCCAGCTGCGGATTCGATGTGTGCTGCCAGGCGACCCACTCGTCGGCGGCCGAGGGAAGCCGTGCGCCGCCGTAGGGCAGGAGGGTGCCGTCGACGTCCAGGAAGAGCAGCGGGCGGTGCGTGTCCGTGGTCATGACCGCACCCCGGCCGTGGAGCCGTCGGTCTCCGTGCGGTCGTCCGTGGCCCTGGGACCGTCGGTGTCGGCGGGCTCGCCGGTGGCCGCGGGGTGGTCGCTCTCCCAGCGGAGCAAATCTCCCGGCTGGCATTCGAGTACCTCGCAGAGCGCGGCGAGGGTGGTGAAGCGGACGGCCTTGGCGCGGCCGTTCTTGAGCACCGCCAGGTTCGCGGGGGTGATGCCGACGCGTTCCGCGAGTTCGCCCACGGACATCTTCCGCCTGGCCAGCATCACGTCGATGTCGACGGCGATCGGCATCAGATCACCTCGGCCAGCTCGGCCCGCATCCGGGTCGCCTCGATGTCACGGTTCACGGCCTGCGCGAGCAGCATGCGCAGGACGAGGACGATGAGCGCCATCCCCAGCACCGCCAGGCCGACACCGCCGAGCAACAGGACGACGCCTGGGGCCACCGCCTCGCCCGGGGCCAGGACCACACCGAGTGCGAACACCAGGAGCGCCGCCGCCACCATCGCGCCGATCACTCCGTGCACGTACCGGAAGGCCGCGTGGGAGAAGACCGTGTCGCGCCGGACCATCGTCACCAGCCGCCACACACAGACGAGGACGACCTGGACGGTCACCACGCCGAGGACAACGATCACCAGCGTCGGCGTGCGGATGTGCGCCACGTCCGCGTCGAGCCCCTTCAGATCGGCGGCCAGCAACGGCACCATCACCGCCTGCACGAACACCGCACCGACGAACAACCCCACGATCACGGCCCGCAACGCCAGCACCGTCAGCTTCCCCATGACAGCCCCCTTCACTCGACCAGCGATAGAAATCTATCGAGATTCGATAGGGTAGACAAGGCCGGGTTCACTGAGCCTCCGCCAAGTTCGTTTCCGCAGTTCAGTGGGGCTGGTGTGATGCGTTGGTGAGGTCCTCACGCTGACAGGTGGCATGATCGTCGGGGCGAGATCATCCGCCCGCTCCGTCAGCGCTGTACTTCGCTGTTCGCCAGGACGAGCAGGGCCCGCAGGAGCGTGGTGGCCTGCCGGGTGTCGGTGCGGAGCTTGGTCAGGATCCGCCAGTTCTTGAGGTTCGCGAAGCCGTGTTCGTTGGCGGCGCGTTCGCGGCTGACCAGGCGGTTCGCTTCCTTCTCGGCGGCGGTCAGCTTGTGGTTGCGGGTGGCCTTGCGGCCGGTGATGATCACCGGGTCGTCGTCGGGTTTGTCGTCGAGGCCGACGAAGCCGAGGTCGGCCAGGGCGCCGAGGCCGGCTTCCCGCAGGTGTTCGGTGATCTTGTTGTGGCGGGCGGTGGTGATCTCGCTGGACCGGCCGGGCTTGGCTGCGGAGATCCAGATCAGGTTGCCCTTCTCGTCGGTCAGTGCGAGAAACAGCAGGCCATGGGCCTTGTGCTTGCCCGAGTGTGCGCCGTGAGGCGCTCGTTGTTCGAGTGGAGGTGAAAGACCGCCACCATCGCCCTGTCGCAGCAGGGCGGTTGAAGCTGGGGGCAGCCTGAACCGGGAGGTGCCGGGGAGGGCGGGAAGCAGCCCCGACAAAGCCGGGACGTGCCAGTACTGCCAGATGGTGCGGGTCCGGCAAGCGAGACGGAGAGGAGTACGCGAGGAACCGGCGTCTACGCCTCCTTAAGGCACGCCAGCTCGAACCTGGTGGATGACGGCTGGATGCGGTGCGTCCCTGCTGGATATTCGGCTGGCGGGGAACTTCCTGGGTGGTCTATTTCGGTCGCGCGGGGAGGCCACGGTGAAGTGCTGCGGGGTAGCCGTGGCGAGGCCGCGGGGGTATAGCCGGGCTCCTACTCCGACGATCGAACAGCGAGCGAACACGGGAACCGTCCCGGTTCCGCCCTCCTGCCGCGCGTCCAGTTCGGGCGGAGGGCTGGGTCCATCGTCGGCCGATCGGGCCGGGACGGGGCGGAGCCGCCGTAGTACTCCGAGCCGGGGAGAGCCCGGCACATGGGGAAGGGCGGCAGCGGTTTCGAGAAGGGAAGGAGGCTGCAATGCCGAAAGACGCACCACTGAACAGTGGTGCTCCCGAGGCCCCGTTGGGGTCTCACCAGCGAGTATCGGGGATGCAGACCAAGCTTCACCGTTGGGCGGCGGCTGACCATGGCCGCAGGTTCGACGATCTGTTCAACCTCGTATGCGACCCGGCGACGCTGCTCGTGGCGTTCGAACGGGTCGCGGGCAACCAGGGAGCCCGCACCCCGGGCGTCGACGGCCTCACAGTCGTCAACGTCGAGCGGGAACTCGGCCTCCCGGGCTACCTTGAGGACCTGCAACGCGTACTGAAGACGGGTGAATTCCGCCCGCTGCCGGTGCGCGAACGCAAGATCCCCAAGCCCGGCGGAAGCGGGAAGGTGCGCAAGCTCGGCATCCCGACCGTCTCCGACCGGGTGGTCCAGGCAGCCCTCAAGCTGGTGTTCGAGCCGATCTTCGAGGCCGACTTCCTGCCGGTCTCCTACGGTTTCCGGCCCATGCGGCGCGCACACGACGCGATCGCCGAGATCCACCGCTACGGCACCAGCGGCTATCGCTGGGTGCTGGATGCGGATATCGAGGCGTGCTTCGACTCCATCGACCACACGGCCCTGATGGACCGGGTGCGCGCGAGAGTCAAGGACAAGCGCGTGCTGCGGCTGGTCAAGGCGTTTCTCAAGGCCGGCGTCCTCACGGAGGGCGGCGGCCGCGAGGAGACCTTCACCGGCACCCCGCAGGGCGGCATCCTCTCCCCGCTGCTGGCGAACATTGCCCTGTCCGCGCTCGACGAGCACGTGATGGAGCCGTGGGAGCCGGGCGGGAGGATGTCCACCAGAGGCAGGCGGGCGCACCATCGTCTTCACGGCCGCGCGAACTGGCGCATCGTCCGCTACGCGGACGACTTCGTCGTCCTGGTCGACGGCAGCCGTGACGACGTCGCCTGCCTGCGCGAGGACATCGCCGACGTACTGCACCCTCTCGGGCTGAGGCTGTCACCGGCCAAGACTCGGATCGTGCACATGTCGGACGGGTTCGACTTCCTTGGGTTCCACATCCAGTGGCGCCGCAAGCGAGGATCGAACAAGTGGTACGTCTACACCTTCATCGCCAAGAGGCCCATCCGGCAGCTGAAGGACAAGATCCGTGCCCTGACGAACAGAACGTCGCAGCAGGACCCGGGGACCGTGCTGAAGAGGATCAACTCGATTCTGCGCGGCTGGGTCAACTACTTCAAGCACGCGGTATGCAAGACCACGCTGAAAGCCCTGGACCAGTTCGTATGGCGACGGGTGACCAGCTGGTGGATGGTGCTGCATCGCTGGAGGTGGAAGGACGTCCGTCGGCGCTTCACCGACCACAACGGCCGGTGGCACAAGCTCTCGGCGGACGGGATCGAACTGTTCCCCATGGTCTCGATTGCGGTCACCCGCTACCGATACCGGGGCAACACGATCCCCAGCCCCTGGACACTCAACCACGCTTGAACGGCAGAGACCGTGGAGAGCCCGGTGCGGTGAGAGCCGCACGCCGGGTTCGGCGAGCGGCACGGAGAAACGGACCGGTGGCAACACCAGCACCGCGCTCCGTGCCGACTCAACAGTTCTTCCTGTCGTCCTTCCCAGTGCGGCGGTGGGTGCGGATCAGGGTGCCGTCGAGGAGGACCACGACCCCGCCGCTGCGGGCGATCTTCTTCAGCGCGCGGTCCAGGCGTGGGGCGCGGGCGGCCAGCAGCTTGACGACTTCCTTCACCCAGCGGCGGACGGTGGACTCCCCGACACCGTTGCCGCCGGCCATGTCGGCCAGGCGCTGGTCGTGACGCAGGACGGCGAGCACGATGACGGCCTGCTTACCGGGTTCGGCCTTGCGCCAGACAGAGCGCATCCGGTTGCGGCGCCGGCGTATCAGGCCGGCGACGAGATCGATGGTCCGCTTCGACAGCGGGAGGCGGACCTGGTAGACAACATCCTGAGCGCCCTCGGCGGGCTGGTTTTTCGTCACACATCAACCAACTCCCGCCGGGGGCCCTCGCGTTACGGCCGGAATCGGCCCGTCCGGCCGCCAACACCGCTGGTCAGCATGGCCGGTAGCGGCCCGATGCGGTGCGGACGAGCCAGCCCCGGTCGGAGAGTTTGCGCAGCTGACCCCGGACCGGCTCGATCTTCCCCGGCGTCGTCTCCCGGCCCAGTCCGACGGCAACGTCCTTGGCCATCACCGGACCGTCCGACCCGGCCACGATCTCCATGATCCGACGGTATTCCGAGGTCAGGGCCTGAAGCCCCATCCCCTCGACACGATCGGGGACCACCCGCATCCCGCCCGCGCCCGGGCCCACCGTCACAGCGACCGGCTCCGGCTCCGGCTCCGGCTCCGGCTCCGGCGACACGATGCCCGACGGCCGCCGTCCACCGTCGGTGGCCTCGGCCCACTGCCCGAACACCACCTCGGCGGCCTCCAACCGGGCCACCTCCAGCTCGAGTTCGCCCAGCTCCTTACGCAGGAGCTCAGCACGTTTCGCCAGCTCAAGCCGCCGCCCGATCGTCCACGTCAGCACGTCTGTCATGAACATCCCTCCCGACGCGGAACCTACGCGGCAGCCCCGAACCTCACACCAGAACCCGCGAGAACGCCCGCGCCGGACGATCTCGTGCTAACGATCACGCCACCTGTCAGCGTGAGGACCTCACCGCGCATCACACCAGCCCCACTGAACTGCGGAAACGAACTTGGCGGAGTCTCACTGTGGCGGGTGTCGGCCGAAATGACGCAGATTCGGGGCGACGCGAGGGCCGAGAGGGTCCGTGTTCAGGGAGACGGCCGCCGGATGGCCTCGCAGGCCGGTTCGGTCCTGCTGTGGAGTCGGCGGATCGTCGAGGAGAATCGCGGCTGGAGGCGTGGTACCTGCTCAGCCGTCGTTTTGTTCGCCGACGAGGAATCCTTCGGCCCAGTGGGTTTGACCCACGGTGTACTCGTGCACGTGGAAGCCGTGGGGATGGTCCCTGAATCCGGGCAGGGTGCAGGCCTGCGCGATGCGCTGTTCCGCCCGCTGCCGGCTCGAGTACAGGCCGAGGAACGTGAAGCTGTCCTCGCTGTCGTCCCAGAAGAGCGGTTCGCCGTCTTCCATGAAGTCGACGGTGGTGGGAGCACCCGGCCCGTCCGCGAAGTGATGCCTGTGCACCAGGAGGTAGAGCGTCCGGTTCATGAGTCACGCCTGGGCCCGTCGGAGTGCACCGTGACGAACCCCTCGTTCCACAAACTCTCGTCCACCGTCACGGGTGCGATCTTGAAACAATCAGGTTCGTCCCGGAACCCTGGAAGCTTCCTGGAGATCTCCCGCTGCCTCTCCGCGACTGCCTGGCCCGGGTAGATGCCGATGATCCTCCACTCCTCCTCGTCCAGGTGGATGGTGCCGTCCTCATCGAGATGGATGACCCGTTCGTCCTGCTCCACCGCGAGATGGCGCGCGTGCCACAGCACGTAGAGATCGCCGTCAGGTTCGTGTTCGTCTGTCATCGCGGGAATTCTCCCTTGCTGGTGCGGCGCTCGGGGACGGCAGAGTTCGCGACCCATATGGTGTCCGGTGGGTGATCAGGAACGCGAAAAGTGCTCCTGAACTGCAACGACGGGACTTTTCCAGAGTCCAGGTCGTCACAGGAAAGAAGCACTCTCCAGGTGAAGAAGCGTATCGGGTCCTCCCCGCGTGCCCGTACCGAGGGCAGTGGTCGCGGGGTGGTCTCCCAGGCCGGTGGTGTGCTGCTGGTGGAGAGGATCCGCAAGACCGGCCTGGGCCAGGCAATGTCGGCGGCGCCGGCACTGCGGCGGAAGCCGAGGGCGGTGCACGATCCCGGGAAGATCCTGCGGGATGTAGCGCTCGCGGTCGCGCTGGGCGGTGACTGCCTGACCGATGTCGGGATACTGCGGGCCGAGCCGGCCGTGTTCGGGCCGGTGGCCTCCGATCCGACGGTCTCCCGCCCGACCGACACTCTGGGCGCGGCCGGTCGGCGCGGCTACCGTCCCCGTGACCAGCGCACCGAACCCGCGGTACCCCCGGCTGGGCCCGCAGGGCTGAGCCACGAAACGGTCGAGAGCGACACGACGCCCCACGAGAGCGAACCGGGGACCGCCGTACGGCGCCAGGGCGAGGAATCGGCCTCACCGACGCCCGACGCCCGGAGCGGGCGGCAGACGGGTCCCCCGCCTCATGGCGCCCCCGGCGCTCCGTGATCACGCGGAAGCATCGCCTCCGCACGAGGGCGCCACAGAGGAAGTAGGCTGCCGCAGCCGTCGTCGCGGATCTCCTGCTCTCCGTCAGTCTCAGCCGACGGCCCCGATGCGCGGTGCGTAGCGCCTGCCGTCGGCCCGTTCGATCCGCTGCACGCGGGCGGCCGGAGCCGTCAGGACGGCGTGGACATCGAGACGGGCGACGTCGCGGTGGCGCGAGGGGCGGATGCCCGCCGCGTCGGGCCTCGATCTCGACGCCGACCGGATCGCCGAGGGCCAGACGGCGGTGGTGTCGGTGACGCTGGACCGGCCCGGGTTCCTCGGTTCCGTCCGTGGACTGCTCGGCAGGGCGGACGTAGGTTCCGGCGTCGCGCAAGCGGTCCGTGAGCACCTGGGCACCTGGCTGAAGACCCATCCGGAACAGGGCGGAGCCGTCGTCGACCGCGTCCTGCGGCGGGCCGGTACGTAGGGCCGGTCGGATGCGAAAATCTCCGGGGGTCAGGACATCAGGGCGAGGAGCCCGATCTCCGGGGCCAGGGCTCCGGGCTGTCCGAGGGAGCGGAAGTCGTCCTCGACAGCGGCCAGGTCGAGCACTCCGGCGCGCCCGGCGCCGTACCGGACGAGCGACCACAGGAAGACGTCAAGGTTGTCGTACTGCGTGTCGGGCTCGATGACCTGCTCCTCGTGGAACCACAGCGCGACGCGACCGCTGGTGAGGACGACGTAGTAGTTGCCTCCGCCGTCGCAGCCGATGGACCAGACGTCGTCGTCGGAGAGCTCCGTCCCGTGGTCGGAGTCCAGGATCACCTCGCCGTTCTCCTCGAACTCGAAGGCGTACGACCAGTCGTACATGTCGAGGAACCGCGCCATGGCTCCCGAGCGGACCCTGCGGTCGAACGCGGCCAGCGCCGTCGCCGGCGGGCGAGAGCCGGGTGAGGAACGGCGTGATCGGGCGGGTCGACGCGGGAACATCGACGCGCTCCTCGCCGGGGAACCAGCGCGCCAGATCGGCGTCCAGCCCACGCTCCACATATCCGGTCAACTGATCGACGGTGAGAGGCATGCGGTGAGGCTGACCGAGCGGGGCGGAGCGGAGAGAGCCTGTCCAGCGGGTTACGTATGCCTCTACGTACTTCCACCGACGTCCGCTCACGCCGTCACACCGAGATGAACGGCTCCGTCAGATGCGGCGTCGCCAGGTGCAGCGTGGTGGCGGTTCCACGGTCGAGCATGCGCTCCCTCGCGTGCCGGGCCGCCTCAGGGTCGCTCTCGTGCGAGTAGGCGAGCTCGGGATGGAGCAGTTGGAGTGCGTGCACCAGGAGATCGCCGGTGACGAGCGCCCGTTCGCGCCCGTCGGCGACCAGCACGCTCTGGTGCCCGGGCGTGTGACCGGGCGTGGCGACCACGCGCCCGGCGCGCAGCGCCGTGTCCCCGTCGAGGAGCCGGAGCTGACCGGTCGCCAGGAGCGGGTCGGTGAGGGTATCGCGAAGGTGCGGGTTGAGCACGTCTAGGACGTCGAACTCAGCCCGCTGAAGCAGGTATTCGGCGTTCGGGAAATAGGGGCGGCGGCCACTGGCCGAGCCGCCGGTCGAGGCGTTGCCGCCCACGGCGCCGCCCGCCGAGGGGACGACCGCTTCCGTCACGACCGCCCAGCCGACGTGGTCGGTGTGCAGATGCGTGAGCACCACCGTGTCGACGTCGGCCGGGTCGATGCCCGCGGCGGTGAGCGACTCGGGGAGCACGCCGGGCACGGGCGCCCACGAACCGGCCGGGCTGTCCGCCGGACCGATCCCGGCGTCCACGACGGTCAGGCCCCTGTCGCTGCGGATCGCGTACGCGCGGAACCGGAGCCACCAGCGGCCCTCGGCGTCGACCGCGCCCGGGTCGTAGCGGTCGGCCTCGGCCCACTGAGCGGCCGTTGCCCCGGGGAAGGCCTCGGTGCGCGGGGAGAAGAAGGGGCCCTCGGCGTCGGCCAGAGCGATGATCTCGGTCGAACCGATCCGGAGGCGGGGAACGCTGATGGGCATGGCCGCGATCCTGCCATGCCCTGTACGCAGGCGGCGGTTCGCCGCATGCCGTGACATGACGATCTCGGTGTGCACAAGGTGATCTCGGACGCGGCGCCGTCGCATGGGTACCGGCGCCGTCGAAGTTGAGTACGCGCACTCAAGATCCGGTGCCGCGGCCGCCCCGACGATGGGAGTCTTCCTCGTCGAGATCGGGAGAGACCTCATGTTCAGCCGCCTCGCCGACGTCCTGGTGCCCGCCGTCGGACGTCTCACGGTGACCACCGATGCCGGATCCGTCTGCGCACCGGGCAGCATCGTCGTCGCGAACCACACCTCGCTCGCCGATCCCGCGATCGTGCTCGCCGCGCTGCACCGCCTCGGCGTCGAGCCCGTCGCCATGGGTGCCGCGGGTCTGTGGCGGATCCCGCTGCTGGGCCGCGCGCTCACCCGCGAGGGATACATCCCGGTGTACCGGAGGGACCCGCGCGCCGCCGACGCGCTCGACCTCGCCGCCGACGCTCTGGCGCGGGGCCGGACGGTCCTCATCTACGCCGAGGGCGGGATCCCGGTCCGCAAGGACGTCGCCGAAGCCGCGCCCGGGGAGTTCCGCAGCGGTCTGACCCGGCTCGCGGCACGCACCGGGGCGCCCGTCGTCCCGGTCGGGCAGGCCGGGGCCCGCCGGGTCACTTCCGGCGGTACGGCCAAGCAGCTGGCGGGGCTGTTCACCGCGCCCCTGCGCCGCCCCGCACTCCACGTCCACGTCGGAGCGCCGCTCTCCCTCATCGCCGATCACACCGCGAACACCCGCCAGGCGCACGCGGCGGTGACCGCCGCCTGGCGCACGGCCGCGGCCCGCCTCGGCGAACCGGCCGCGCTCGCCGCGTGACGCCCCACCCCAGCCTGCACGGCTGTTCAGTCGGTGGCCCTCCGGTTCCGCGCGTTGTTACGGTCGTCGCATGATTCACGTCGTCTACCTCTGACCGGGCCCCGGGCTCCGCTCCTCACGTATGTGACGAGCCGGAAGCCACGAGTTCGCCCACGACCCCCGCTCCCCGTCGAGCCGGGTCGTTCGTCAGAGCCGGTGCGCTCCCCCGGTCGTTCCCGAGGTGACGTGTGCCTCCTGCCGGAGGAAGAGAACATGACTGTTTCTGCCCTGCCTGCCCGCGACCGGGCCCAGTTGACCTGCGCCGGTGTCCACGTCCACCGCGGCGGGCGTCCCGTGCTGCACGACGTGGAGATGAACGTGTCCGGCCGAGCAGGAGATGCCGGCCGAGGGCGGGCGTACGGTCGGCGACGTGGTCGAGGAGCACCTCGCCGACGCCCGGGCCCGCGCCGCGGCGACTGGAGGCGACCACCTCGGCGTTGGCCGAGGGACGGCCCGGTGCCGAGGACGCCTACACCTACGCCCTGGAGGCGGCGCGGTCCTGGACGCCTGGGACGCCGACCGACGGGTCGACGTCGTCCTCGCCGGGCTCGGCGCCGTCGACGACCGGACCCGCCCGCTCGCCACGCTCTCCGTCGGCCAGCGCCCTCGATCTGGCCCGCCTGGGTCAACTCTGCCTGCGGGACGGGGTGTGGGGCGAGCGGCAGGTCGTCTCGTGGCGGTGGATCGAGGAGTTGTGGACGCCCTGCCGGGTCAAGACGAACTACGGCCTGTCCTGGTGGCTCAACGACGACCGCACGGTCTGGCCCTCGGCGCCCGCCTCCGGGCGCTGTGCCCGGGCAACGGCGGCAACCACCTGCTGTGGGTCGACCCGGCGCGCGAACCGGGGATCAGCTCCCGCTGGGACGCGGAGGTCGAGACGCTCCTGGCGGGGGTGTCGCGGGCGGTGGCGCCAGGTGGCTGAGCTGCGGGGCGTCGAGAAATTCGGTGGGCCCGGGGCCTGTCCCCACGTGACAATCAGGGGCCATCAAGGGGAGGAACACATGAGCCAGGCCCACCTGACTCTTCACGGGCTGCTGCCGCCGGACGAGCTCGCGGCGGCGCTCGAAGCGGGGCACGTCACGCGCAAGTCGCACCCGGAACTGCCGCTGTCCATCTACACCTACACGAGGACATGCCAGTACGAGCGGGTGTGGAACCGGGTGACCACGCGGTGCCGGGGCCTCGTGGCCGACGACGCCACCGGGGAGATCGTCGCGCTGCCGCTGCCGAAGTTCTTCAACGTCGGTGAGCACGAGGCCGGTCAGCCCTACGCCCCGAGCCTCCCGGACGAGCCGTTCGAGGTGTACGACAAGGTCGACGGCAGCCTGGCGGTGGTGTTCCACTACGCCGGCCGGTGGCGGGTCGCGTCCAAGGGGTCGTTCGTGAGCGTGCAGGCCACCTGGGCGCAGCGACTGCTGGACGCGAAGGACACGTCCGGCCTCGTGCCCGGGGTGACCTACCTGGCCGAGGTCCTGTACCCGGAGAACCGGATCGTCGTCGACTACGGCGACCGTCGGGACGTGGTGCTGCTGGCCGCGTTCGCCAAGGACGGCACCGAAGTCGCCCTGGCGGAGGCCGCCGTGGGGTGGCGGGGCGTCGGCTCGGTCGTCACCGTGCGCCCCGCCGTGCCGCTCGCCGAGCTGCTGGCGATGACGGACGGCAACCGGCTGCCGGGCGGCCTGCCGGCCAGGGGCACCGACGCGGAGGGCTTCGTACTGCGCTTCGCCTCGGGTGTACGGGCCAAGGCCAAGTTCGCGGAGTACGTGCGGCTGCACAAGGTGCTGACCGGGGTGACCGAGCGGGACATCTGGCGCGGTCACGGCATCCAGCGGTTCGCCGGCCTGCCCGCCAAGCAGGTGGCGCAGGCGCTGAACTGCTCCCCCGAGGACGTCGTCGCGTCCGGCGGCCGGCCCCTGGACGCGCTGCTGGAGCAGGTGCCCGACGAGTTCGACGCCTGGGTGCGCGGTGTCGTCACGGGCATCGAGAAGCAGGTCGAGGACCGTGAGCGGGCGATCGACGAGGCGTTCCGGTCGCTCGCGCATCTCGCGGGCGACCGGGGTGCGTTCGCCCGCGCGGTGCGGGACCTGCCCGACACGGCAGTGCGCCCCGCCATGTTCCAGCGCCTGGACGGGCGTTCGACCGTCCTCGTGACGTACCGATCCACCCGACCGGAGGCGTCCGACCCCTTCAAGAACGACGAGGAGAACTGACCGTGCCCGTGGTACACGTCATGACGGGGCTGCCCGCCTCGGGGAAGACGACGGCCGCGCGCGAGCTGCAGGCGGAGTCCGGGGGCCGGATGCGCCGCGTCAACCTCGACGATCTGCGGCAGATGCTCGACATCCCGCAGCCCGAGGGCGCCGAGCGCCGGTCGCACGCGCACGAGCAGACCGTGCTGGCGATCCAGGACGCGGCGGTACGGGCGGCCGTCGACGGCGGTTTCGACGTCGTCGTGGACAACACGCACATGACGCCGCACATCCCGAAGCGGCTGAAGGCGGCCGTGGCGGGGCTGGCCACGTTCGTCGTGCACGACTTCACCGACGTGCCGGTGGAGGAGTGCCTGCGGCGGGACGCCGCGCGGGAGCGGCCGGTCGGTGAGGAGATCATCCGGATCCTCGCCGACAAGCACGAGAAGTCCCGCAGAGGCGGCTGGCGGCTCACGGCGGAGTGGCTGAACGACGAGCCCGCCGTCGAGCCGTACACCGCCGACCCGGCGCTGCCCTCGGCGGTCATGCGCGACATCGACGGCACGCTCGCCCTGCGCGGCGACCGGGGCGCGTACGACTTCACGCGCTGCGAGGAGGACCTGCTCAACGTGTCGGTGCGCGGCGCGCTGCGTTCGTTCCGCGGCGCCGACGGTGATGTGATCGTCCTGCTCTCCGGGCGCGGGGAGGAGCACCGGGACCGGACGGAGGCGTGGCTGCGCGCACATGAGGTGCCGTACGACGAGCTGTGGATGCGGGCGGCCGGTGACCGGCGTCGCGACGACGTGGTGAAGGCGGAGCTGTTCGACCGGCATGTGCGGCACCGCTTCGCCGTACGGGTTTCGCTCGACGACCGGGACCGGGTCGTCGCCGTGTGGCGGCGGATGGGGCTGCCGACCTGGCAGGTCAACTACGGCAACTTCTAGGCCGCGCCGCCGGCCGCCGGGGCGGGGGTGAGCGGGCCGGTCGGCCCGTGGGCGTCCGCTGGTAAAATGGGAGCACGCTTCGACACCGCCGGGGCCCGTACCGAGGGGTACGGGCCCCGGCGCGTTCCGGGCGACCACACCAGGAAGGGTTCCCTTTTGACCGCGCAGCCGTCGTCCTCGGCCCCCGGGCTCTCCGCCACCGACGCCCCCCTGCACACCACCGAGTCGGCGGGCGAGTCCGCGACGCCGGAGACGGCGTCCCGGGACCTGCCGCCGGCCGAGTCCTTCGACACGCTCGGGCTGCCGCCGGAGCTGCTGCGGACCATGACCGAGCTCGGGGTGCGCGAGCCCTTCCCGATCCAGGCGGCGACCCTGCCGAACGCGCTGGCCGGCCGTGACGTCCTCGGCCGGGCCCGCACCGGTTCGGGCAAGACGCTGGCGTTCGGGCTCGCGCTCCTGGTCCGGACGGCGGGGCTGCGGGCGGAGTCGAAGCGGCCCCTGGCGCTCGTTCTGGTCCCGACCCGGGAACTCGCACAGCAGGTGGACGACGCGCTGACGCCGTACGCGCGGACCCTGGGGGTGCGACTGGCGACGGTGGTCGGCGGGCTGTCGATCAACAAGCAGCAGGCGATGCTGCGGTCCGGTGCCGAGGTGGTCCTCGCGACACCGGGGCGGCTGGCCGACCTGGTGTCCCGTCGGGACTGCCACCTCGACCGGGTCCGGATCACGGTGCTGGACGAGGCGGACCAGATGTGCGACCTGGGGTTCCTGCCGCAGGTGTCGGAGATCCTGGACCAGGTCCGGCCCGACGGGCAGCGACTGCTGTTCTCCGCCACCCTCGACCGCGACGTCGACCAGCTGGTGCGCGGCCATCTGCACGATCCGGTGCTCGCCTCGGTCGACCGGGTCGCCGGCTCGGTCACCACGATGGAACACCATGTGCTGAACATCCACCCCGCCGACAAGTACGCGACGGCGACCGAGATCGCCGCCCGGGACGGCCGGGTGCTGATGTTCCTCGACACCAAGGCCGGGGTGGACCAGTTCACCCGCCATCTGCGGGCCAGCGGCGTACGGGCCGCCGCCCTGCACAGCGGCAAGTCGCAGCCCCAACGCACGCACACGCTCGGGCAGTTCAAGGACGGCGCGGTCACCGTGCTGGTGGCCACCAACGTGGCGGCCCGGGGCATTCACATCGACGCGCTCGACCTCGTCGTCAACGTGGACCCACCCGCCGACGCCAAGGACTATCTGCACCGCGGCGGACGCACCGCGCGCGCCGGGGAGTCCGGGAAGGTGGTCACCCTGGTCACCCCCAACCAGCGGCGCGACGTCAACCGGATGATGTCCGAGGCCAAGATCCGGCCGACGGTCACCCAAGTGCGGTCCGGCGAGGCGCGATTGACCGCCATCACCGGGGCGAAGCGGCCACCGGCCGGGACGAAGTCCAACGGCGGCAACGCGCCCTTCCGGGGCCTCGGCACCCGGCCGGGGCGCCCGGCGAAGGAGTCGCGCAAGGCCGCCGAGGCCCGGAAGGCGGCGGAGGCCCGCGCGGCCGCCCGGGTGCGCAAGGGGCGCTGACACCCGCGCACCGCTCGGCCGAGGTGAGCGGGCCGTGGACGGACCGGCTCGCTCAGGAGCCGGGGGCGAGGCCGAGGGCGGTGAGGGCTTCCCTGCCGGTGGCGGTGTGGTCGCCTCCGGCGAGGAGGAGGGTGCGGGCCGACTGATAGGGGCAGCCCGCCGCGTCGAACGCCTTCGCGGCGGCGAGCCGGCCGGGCAGGTCGCCGTCCAGGAGCGCCTGCGCCCGGTCCAGTTGGGCGGTGACGACCGGGTTGCCGGCGACCGTTCGCCGGGCGGCGGCGACCCGCGCGCGGGCCTCCGGGTGGCCGGAGAGGACCGAGGCCTCGGCGCGCAGGCCCACGTACCAGTGGTGCCAGATCCAGGAGACCCACTTCCACACCTCGTCCGGTTCCGGTGCCACCCGGGCCAGGGCCGCGTCCGGGTCGCCGTGGTGGAGCAGGACCATGGCGTCGAAGACCGCGCCGTAGCCGTGGTGGTGCTCCGCCGCCGTGCCGGCCTCCTCGACGGTCGTCAGCCAGGCCGACCGTGCGTTGTGGTCGCCGCGCAGTCCGTGGATCATCGCGACGGCCGCGGCGGCGGGGCCGAGCGAGAACGACCGCTGACGGCCGCTCCTGCGCCAGGAGTCGAGGAACCGTTCGCTCCCCCTGAGCACGTCCCTGCCGTGGCCCGCGAACGCGTCCGCGACCATCAGCCAGGACGTGGCGTGGTGGGCCACCTCGGCGAACAGCGGGTGGCCGGCGAGCTGCCCGCCCCATCGGCGGGCCTGCGCCAGCTCGCCGACGCCGAGGGCGGTGCCGGCGGCCATGGCGAGGGCGTCCATCCGTTCCTGTGTGGCGGCCGGGGTGGGTGGCGCGGGGGCCAGGACGTCGATCCGACGCCGGGCGGCCTCCGCCGCGCCGAACGGGTCACCGGCCCAGGTCCGGGCCCCGGAAAGCGCGTCGAGAGCGGCGGACTCGGCGACCGGGTCCCCCGCGCACCGAGCCAGCCGGACGGCCCGCTCGGCATGACGGACGGTCTCCCGCGCACTGTTGTCCACGTCCCCCTGAACGGCCCCGAAGGCGTCCACGACCACGGCGGCTTCGGCGAGAGCGATGGCAGCGGCCGCACCCGTGACCGGCGGCTCGGCGGCCGGGCCGGGCGACGGGGAGGCCGACGGATCGTGCGACGCATGACCGGCGGCGCCGGGCGGCAGTTTCATGGCGCCGGAGAGTTCGCGAGCCGCGGTGAGCAGGGCGGTCGCCTCGTCCGGTGTGGGGAGCTGGGCGAACTCGCTGGAGAAGCGGTACGCGACGGTGGCGGCGGCTGCCAGGTCGCGGGCCGCGCCGATGCGATCGCCCGCCCGGCAGGCCGCCTCGGCGGCCGCGCGGTGCAGGCGGTACATGTCATCGCCGTGCCGCCGGCATCCGGCGACCCCGGCGGCCTCGCGCAGGGCTGCGGCAGCGGCGGCGGCACCGGCCGCGCGCGCCGCGGCGCCGGCAGTGTCCGCGACCCCGTGGTCCGCGCCGACGCCGTCACCACCCCCTCCAGCGACACCGACGATCTCGGCGGCCGGCTCCGCCCCAAGAACGCGCAGGGCCTCACCGGCGCCACCGGCCGGCGCGGCGACGCCGACCCGGCCTACGGCCGCGGCCACACCGCCGAAGACACCGGCCGCGTCCCCCGTCCGCATGCCCTGCCGGGCGCCTCCGGCGTCTCCGGTCTCCCTGGCATCCCGAGCGTCCCCACTGTGCCCGGCGTCTCCGGTACCCCTGGGGTCCCCGGCATTCCCGGCCTCCCGAGCGTCCCCGCCGCCCCCGGCCCCCGGAGCTTCTCCGCTGTCTCCAGCGCCCCAGGCATCCCCGGCATCCTGAACGTCCCCGGTATCCCCAGCCTCGCGAGCGTCCCCACCGTCCCCGGCCCATCCGCCGTCCCCGGCATCCCGAGCTTCCCCGCTGTCTCCAGCACCCCAGGCATCCCCGGCATCCCCGACATCCCGAGCCGACCCGCTGCCCCCAGCGCCCCCGGCCGCCCCAGCCGCCCCAGCCGCCCCAGCCGCCCCAGCCGCCCCAGCCGCCCCAGCCAGCGTCGCCGCCTGTTCGTATCGTTGTTGGCTTTCGCTGAGCAGGTTACGGGTGAAGGTCAGGCCCGCCAGGGCGAGGGCGAGGTGGTGGGCGGGGGTGCGGTGGTCCGGTCGGGCGGCCGCCCAGGACAGGGCCGCGCGGAGGTCGTCGGCGACGGCGTCGAAGCGTGCGCGCCAGTCGGGGGCATCGGCCCCTGCGAGGGCAGCCGCCCCGGCCAGGCACCAGGCGACGTGGCGCGACCGTACCCCCGTCAGCTCGTCGGCGTCGGCGAGCCGCTCGGTCCCGTACTGGCGGATGGTCTCCAGCGCCTGGTAGCGGGTGCCGGTCGCGGTCGGTGTCGCGGTGAGCAGGCTCTGTTCGGCGAGTCGGCCGAGCCCGTCGCCCACCGCCGCCGGGTCCAGCGGCGCGAACCCGGCGACGACGCCAGCCGCCTCGGCGGTGAACGGCATGGCGAACACCGAGACCCGCCGCAGCAGCGCCCGGTCCGGCGGTTCCAGCAGATCGTGGCTCCAGTCGAGCGCGGCCCGCACCGACCGGTGCCGGTCGTCCGCGCGAGGGCCGCCCGCGAGGATCCGCAACTGGTCGGAAAGGCCGGCCGCCAGACCGTCCGGTCCGAGCGTGGGCCAGCGTGCCGCCGCCAGTTCGATCGCGAGCGCCATGCCGTCGAGGCGTTCGCAGATGGCCGCGATCCGGTCGTGCAGGTCCGGTTCGGGTGGGCGGCCGACCGCCGCCGCCCGGTCCAGGAACAGCGTCACGGCCTCCGAGTCTCCGCCGCCGGCCGACGACAGCGGCGGCACCGGGAAGACCCACTCGAACGGCACCATCATCCGGGCCCGGCTCGTCGCGAGCACCCGTAGCCCCGGGCAGGCGACCAACAGCCGTTCCAGGAAGGGCGCGACCCCGTCGCGTATCTGCTCGCAGTTGTCCAGGACCAGCAGCGCCTCACGGTCCGCCAGGGCGGCGAGCGCCGACTCCTCGACACCGCGCCCGGGTTGTTCGCCCAGCCCGACGGCCTCCGCGACCGCCGCGCCGACCCGCGCCGGATCGGTGACCGGGGCCAGATCGACGAACCACACCCCGTCGGCGAAGTCACGGGCCGCGTCCGCCGCCACCGCCAGCGCGAGCCGGGTCTTGCCCACCCCGCCCGGACCGACCGCCGTGACCTGCCGACGTGTCTTCACCGCCTCGCCCAGTTCGGCGCGTTCGCGCACCCGGCCGACGAACGCCGTCAGCGGTACGGGGAGGACGGGCACCGGGCGGGGCCGGTCCGTACGGGCCGACTCGGCCGCGCGCCGCGAGAGTGCCCGCCGGTCCGGTTCGTCGAGCTTGCGCAGCAGGGCGGAGACATGGGACTCGACCGTGCGCACGGAGATGAACAGGCGCGCGGAGATCTCCGCGTTGCTCAGGTGTTCCCCGAGCAGCGCGAGCACGTCGGCTTCCCGGGCCGAAATCACTGGAGTGGACACCGAGTCATTATCCGCTGCTCCGTGGTCTCTCCGTGGCCTCTCCGTGGTGGATTCCGTGCTCACCACGGAGGCGGGCCGTGGCCCCCTCGGGGGAGGCTGTGACCACGGCGATCGCACCCGGCGGACACCTCGGGCCGGTCGCGGCCGCCGTCCCCGCAAGCCTCAGCGACACAGGAGTGGTCATGACCGGTTCCCCCACAGCCCCGACCGCCGGCCCCCGCCCCCGCGCGGTGCGTCGCGGCGACACGGAGCACCGGCTCGCCCACGACGCCGATGTCTGGGTGGCCAGCGCCTCGGCGGACGGTGTGCCGTATCTGGTTCCGCTGTCCTTCGACTGGGACGGCGAGACGCTGTTGATGGCGACGCCGGGCGCCAGTCCGACCGGCAGGAACCTGGCCGCGACGCGGACCACCCGGCTCGGACTGGGCCCCACCCGCGACGTGTCCATGATCGAGGGCGCGGTGGAGGTGCTCCCGGTCGACGCTCTGCCGGCGGAGCGGGCCGACCGCTTCGCCGCGCGCGCCGGCTTCGACCCCCGGGTCTCCCCCACGTCCTACCTCTGGTTCCGCGTCACCCCGGTTCGGGTTCAGGCCTGGCGCGAAGCGGACGAGTTGACGGGACGTGAGCTGATGCGCGACGGCCGCTGGCTGGGCTGAGCCGCCCCCATCCACGCTCCCCCAGCCACACCCACACCCACGCCCACCCGAGAACGAACCAACAAGCAGACGGTACGAGGAAGGCAGACCGCCATGACGAACACCCGGAAGTCCACCCCGAGCAGGGACACGGCCGAGAAGAAGTTCGACGGGTTCACCGCCGAGGAGCGCGAGGCGATGCAGGAGCATGCGCGGGACCTGAAGACGACCGCCCGTCGCGGAGCACGTGCCACCCGGGCGGACGGGGAGAGCGACGTGCTCGCCAAGATCGCCGCGATGGACGACGCGGACCGTGCTCTCGCCGAAGGGATCCACCGGATCGTCGCCGGGGCCGCGCCCGACCTCGCGCCGAAGCTCTGGTACGGCATGCCCGCTTACGCCAGGAACGGCAAGGTCGTCTGCTTCTTCCAGAGTGCGCAGAAGTTCAAGAGCCGGTACGCCACCCTCGGCTTCAGCGACCAGGCGCACCTCGACGAGGGCACCCTGTGGCCGACCACATACGCCCTGACGGAGCTGACGGACGAGACGGAGGCACGGATCGTCGAGCTCGTCCGCAGAGCGGCGGGCTGAGCGCGAGGAGCGCCTGCGCGCAAGCAGCCAACTTCCTTCACCGCAGGGCTCTCCACCGGCCGTGACCGGTACGGGACCCGCTCGGCGCGCCCGCCGTCGACACCACCGGGCGGGGCCGCGGCATGATCACGTACGTCCTGTCCGAGCCGTCGCCCCCTACGATGGCTGCATGGCCGTCGTCCTCTTCGCAGGTATCCCGGTGAACAACTACACAGCGGCGCTCTCCTGGTACGAGCGCCTGCTGGGCTCCCCGCCGACGTTCTTCCCGAACGACACGGAGGCGGTGTGGGAGCTGGCGGAGCACCGCTATGTGTACATCGAGCACCGGCCCGGACGGGCCGGCCACGCGCTGCACACCGTCTTTGTGGACGACCTCGACGCCCGGGTCGCCGGGATCACCGGGCGGGGGCTGGAGCCCAGCAGCCGCGAAACCTATGCCAACGGCGTCCGCAAGTTCACCTACCACGACCCGGACGGGAACGAGATCGGGCTCGGCGGCGGTCCGGCCCTGCGGCAATGAGGTGTCGGGTCATCCGATCGGTGCGGTGATCTCCCGCTTGAGGATCTTGCCGCTGGGGCCGGTCGGCAGGGTGTCCATGAGCCACACCTCGCGCGGGTACTTGTACGCGGCGACCCGGCCCTTGACGAACTCCCTCAGCTCGTCGGGGGTGGCATGGGCGCCGGGCCGCAGGACGACCGCGGCACCGATCTCCTCGCCCAGATGGTCGTGCGGCACCCCGACGACGGCGGCCAGGGCGACGGCCGGGTGCTCGTGCAGGGCCTCCTCGATCTCACGCGGGTAGACGTTGTAGCCCCCGCGGATGATCATGTCCTTCTTGCGGTCGACGATGTACAGATAGCCGTCCTCGTCCTGCCGCGCGAGGTCGCCGCTGCGCAGCCAGCCGTCCGGGATCGCGGCCGCCGTCTCCTCGGGCCGGTTCCAGTACCCCTTCATCACGTTCGGCCCTCGTACGGCCAGTTCACCGACCTCGCCGGGCGTGACGTCCTGGCCCTTGTCGTCCAGCAGTCGCACCTCCACGTCCTGGATCGGGGTGCCGATGGAGCCGGCCTTGCGGGGGCGGTCGGGGTGGTTGAACGTGACCACCGGACTGGTCTCGGACATGCCGAAGCCCTCCAGCACCGCGCAACCGAAGCGCCGTTCGAAGCCGTGCAGGATCTCCACCGGCAGCGAGGCTCCACCGGAGACGCACATCCGCAGCGTCGACACGTCGGTCCGCGCCGGGTGCTGGAGCAGCGCCGCGTACATCGTCGGCACACCCTCGAAGACCGTGGCCCCGTCCCGCGCGATGGCCTCCAGCACGGCCTGCGGCTCGAAGCGGGGGATGAGGGTGAGCGAGGCGCCGGCCCGCACGGCCACGCTCATGGTGCAGATCTGGCCGAAGATGTGGAACAGCGGCAGACAGCCCACCACCACGTCCCGCGGTGTCATCCGCTGCACATGGACCGTGTTGACCTCGGTGTTGTGCCGCAGTCCGCCGTGGGTGAGCGTGGCGCCCTTGGGGCGGCCGGTGGTGCCGGAGGTGTACAGCAGCACGGCCATGTCGTCGTCCGCCGTCTCGGCCACGCCGGGCAGCGGCTCGTGTCCGGCCAGCGCCCGTGCGAACGCCGCGGGCTCGACGGCGGAGTGCCGTACACCGGCGTCGGCCGCGCCCCGCGCGCCCTCGCCCGGCGCCTGATGCCATTCGAACAGCAGCACCGCCCCGGAATCGGTCAGGTGGTACGCGGTCTCCCGCGTCTTCAGCAGCGGGTTCATGGGGACGACGACGCCTCCGGCGCGCAGCACGCCGTAGTACAGGACGACGAACTCGGGCACGTTCGGCAGCATCAGGGCGACGCGGTCCCCCGGCCGTACGCCCTCGGCCCTCAGCAGCGCGGCGGCGCGGGCACTGCGCTCGTCCAGCTCCGCGTAGCCGGTCACCTGGTCGCCCAGGCGCAGCGCGGGACGCCCCGGCTGTCGCTGTGCCGTCTCCACCAGGTACTCCGCCAGATTGGCCATGCCCCGCCTCCACGAAAGTCGCCGTCGAAATCCGCCGTTCACCTGCCCGACATCGTGCTGCCACGCGCAGCGGCGGCCTATGGGCCGTACGACAGCGCCTGCCGCCCCATGTTGTCCGGGGGAACAAAACAGGGCGGTTAGGCTGCGGAGATGGACATCTCGGGCGTGGCGGCGGCGCTGCATTCCAGACTGCCGCAACTGGGTGAGCGGATCGCGGGGCGCATCCGGTCGGACGTCGACGCCTACGACGACGAGTCGCTGATCCCTTTCGACTCGCTGCGCCGCTCGTGCACGGCCAACGCGGACCTGATCCTCAACCACCTCCTCGCGGGTGCCACCGCGGACCCGAGCCCGGCGCGGGAGACGGGGCGCGTCCGTGCCGTGCAGGGTGTGCCGCTGGCGGACACCCTGCACGCGTACCGGGTCGGCTTCGAACTGCTGTGGACGGAGATCGTGGCGGAGGCGCGTACCCATCCGGAGGTGTCCGACGACCAGCTGGTGGCGAAGTCCGCGGAGATCTGGGCGCTGTTCGGTCTGTACGCGGAGGCGGTCGCGGCGGCCTACCGGGAGACGGCGGCCGAGCTGACCGCACGGGGTCAGGCCCGGCGGTCGGCTCTGGTGGAGGCGCTGTTCACGGGTGTCATCGCCGATCGGACCACGCTGTGGGAGGCCGCCCGCGAGCTGGGGCTGCCCGAGCGGGGGCCCTACGCGGTCGCCGCGGCGGCGGCCGGCGCGCCGGGCGAGGAGCCGCTGGCGGGCGTCGAGACCGGGCTGCGTCAGGCTCAACTCCCCTCTGCCTGGCGGTTGTTGCCCGACCAGCAGATCGGTCTGATCGCCCTGCCCACAGCGGCGGCCGAGGGCACCTTCCTGGGCGTCCTGCGCCGCACCCGCGCCCGGGTGGGTGTCAGCCCGAGCTTCCACTCCCTGCGCGACACCCCGCGGGCTCTGCGTTTCGCCCGGCTCGCGCTGGCCGGGCTGCGGGACGGCGGCCCTGGTGTGGCGCGGTTCGACGACGACCCGCTGGCCATGGTGGTCGCCGCCGCGCCGGCCGAGGCGGCGCACCTGGTGGAGGTGGTCCTGCGACCCGTGCTCGACCTCCCGGTCGCGGAGCGGGCGCGTCTGCTGCGGACCCTGGAGCACTGGTTCGCCGCCGCGGGTTCGGCCACGGACGCCGCCCGGAGCCTGTTCGTGCACCCCAACACCGTGCGGTACCGGCTGCGCCGCGTCGAGGAGCTGACGTCCCGGTCCCTGTCCGACCCACGCGTGGTGGCACACATCGGCACGGCCCTGCTGGCCGTACGCGACCGGGGCACGGAGCCGACGGAACACCCACCCACCGAGGTGAGCTGAGCGCGCGAAGGGGCGCCCAGGGCACCGGGCAAGCGGGGCAGACGGGCTGACTGGCTGCCGAACCGACTGGTCGGCACCGACTGGTCGGCGGGCAGGGCTGGCGGGTCGACGGGGCGGAGGACATGGCCGGCGGGCAGGGGCACCGGGCAGGCGGACCGGGCAGGCGGACCGGCTGGTTGGTCGACTGGCCGACGGTCAGGGCGGCGGGGCGGCGGACAGGGCAGACGGGCCAACCGGCCGCCGGAACGACCGACCCGGCGGAACGACTGGCCGACGGTCAGAGGCGGCGGGCAGGGGCACCGGGCATGCGGGCCAACCGGATGCCGGACCGACCGACCGGAACGACCCGCCGGAGGACAGGGCCGGCGGACAGGGCGCGGGGACCGACCGGGCGACGGGGCGGCGGACAGCACCGGCGGGCCGACGGGCAGGGCGGTCGGGCCGACTGGTCGGCGGTCGCCACGTCGGCGGGCCGCACGGCCACTCGCATCGGCGGGCCGCGCGGTAACGCGCGTCGGCGTTCTGCGTGGCGCGGCGCCCTGCAGAACCGTGCCCCGGAGCCACGGCCGAGCGGGGCCCCATCCGTGTGCCGTCGCCCCGGCGTGGGCGTATGGTCCGCATATGGGTGACGTTCGACGGCTGCCTGTCCGCTCCGTCGGGCCGGTCCGGGGCGGGTGAGGTCGTGCCTGGTCCCACCACCGTCGGTCCGGAGCCGCTGCAGTCCGCCCTGATCGAGGTCGCCCGGGGGAGCGGCACCTCGGTGGCGGCGGTCTATCTGCTGCGGCCGGACGAGCCCGTGCTGCAGCTGGCCGTGCTGGGCGGTGTCCCGTGGGAGATCTCCATGCCGTGGGCACGGGTGCCGGTGAAAACTTCTTCCCCGGTGTCCGATGCCGTACGGGAGCGGCGGCTGGTGTGGGTGAGCGGCCAGGAGGACCTGGCGCGCCGCTATCCACGGCTGGCGCTGGTCGTGCCCTACCGCTTCACACTGGCCGCCGCCCCCATCACCACGGGGGACGACATCTGGGGCGGTCTGGTGCTGCATTGGCCGGCCTCGCACCCGCCCCGGCCGAGCCCCCGGGAGCGGAAGGAGATCGCCGGCGCCTGTCACACGCTGGGACTGCTCCTGCGGAAGGCGGCGGACGACGGTCACCCGGTACGGCCCGCCGCCGAGCCGGTGATGCTGCCCCCGCTGCGGCGCAGGCTCGCGGGACCGGCCGAGGCGCAGGCGGCGGTCGACTTCGCCGAGCGCCTCCCCGGTGGCAGTGGCTCGCTGGACGTGGACGGGCGGATCTCCTTTCTCAACACCGAGGCCGCCGAGCTGCTCGGTGTCGGCATCCCCGAGCTGCTCGGCGCCAAACCGTGGGAGGCGCTGCCCTGGCTCGGCGCCGACCCGATCGCCGAGGACAGCTACCGGGCGGCCATGTTCAGCCGCGAGACGGTGTCGTTCATCGCCCTGCGCCCACCGGACCGGTGGCTGTCCTTCCGCCTGGAGCCGGACGCCTCCGGCATCAGCGTGCGCATCGCGCCCACCCACTCGGCGCACGCCCACGCACCGCCCTCCCCGTCCACCGGGTCGGGTCCGCCCGCCGTTCCCGCCGCGGGGCGGGCCGCGAACCTGTACCACCTGATGCACCTGGCCGCGACGCTCACCGAGGCCGTCGGCGTGCGCGACGTGGTCGACCAGGTCGCCGACCAGATCCTGCCGGCGTTCGGCGCGGCCGCCCTGGCCCTGATGACGGCGGAGGACGGCCGGCTGCGGATCACCGGCTACCGCGGCTACACCACCGAGCTGATGGAACGCCTGGACGCCGCCCCGCTCACCTCGGACACCCCCGCCGTGTACGCCCTGACCACGGGTGTCCCCGCCTTCTTCGCCACGTTCGCCGAGCTGAAGCGGGCCTATCCCCCGGCCGTCCTCCAGGACGCGATGGGCGCCTGGGCGTTCCTCCCGCTGATCGCCTCGGGGCGGCCGGTCGGCTCCCTCGTCCTGGCCTACGAACAGCCCCATCACTTCACACCGGAGGAGCGCGCCGTCCTCACCTCCACCGCCGGGCTGATCGCCCAGGCCCTGGACCGGGCACGGCTGTACGACACCAAGCACCAGCTCGCCCACAACCTCCAGGCGGGGCTGCTGCCGCACACCCTGCCCCGGGTCGCCGGGCTGGACGTGGCCGCGCGCTATCTCCCGGCCACCCGCGGCATGGACGTGGGCGGCGACTTCTACGACCTCATCCGGCTCGGCCCCACCACGGCCGCCGCGGCCATCGGGGACGTGCAGGGGCACAACGTCAACGCCGCCGCGCTGATGGGGCAGGTCCGCACCGCCGTCCACGCGACCGCCGGCGCGGCCCCCGACGATGTGCTCGCCCGGACGAACCGGCTCGTGACCGACCTCGACCCCGACCTCTTCACCAGCTGCCTCTACGTCCACCTCGACCTGGGCGGGCACACCGCCTGCCTCGCGAGCGCCGGCCACCCGCCCCCGCTGCTGCGCCACCCCGACGGCCGCACCCAACCCCTCCCCCTGCCCCCGGGGCTCCTCCTCGGCATCGACGCCGACGCCGACTACGCGTCCACCGAGGTCCCGCTGCCGCCCGGGTCCGTCCTGGCCCTCTACACGGACGGGCTCGTCGAGGCCCCCGGCACCGACATCGAGGACGCGGTCGACGACCTGGCCCGCGCCCTCGCGCGCTCCGACCTCTCCGGCCCGCACGCCATGGACGCTGTAGCGGATTCCCTCGTCCGGCACGCCCGCCGCTCGGCTCCGCGCAGCGACGACATCGCCCTGCTCCTCATCCACCCCACCGCCACAGCGAGTTCACATAGGTGACCACTGGACCGCCGTGCCGGGATTGGTGCTGATCCGCAGGAACGGCGGGGGCTCCGACGACTCGGGCACGCGGCAGGAGCCCCGTCCGCTCATCTCGCCCCTCGTGCACGTCGCCTCATACGGGGCACGCGGTCGAAGAGCGCGGCGAGGCGGGCCCCTTGGGCGAACAGGGTCTCCGGACGGGAGCGGTCGCCGTCGAGGTGGGTGAGGGTCTCCATCCCGAGGTAGAAGGCCACGGCCGCGCCGGCCAGGACCCGTACCCGGACCACGGACGCCAGAGGCTTGCCGCGCAGCAGGACCGTCAGCAGTTCCTCGGCCAGGTCCTCCCATTTGCGGGTCTCCAGGGCCAGTTGGGCTGCCAGCCGCGTCCCCGGCCGCGCCCCGGCGTACAGCTCCTGGACGGCGGCGATGTGCCCGGTGCCGCTGTCCTCGTCGTACAGCTCGCGCAGCCGCGCGATCACGGGCACGGCACGGTCGAGGCCGGACAGTTCGGCACGGTAGCGGTCGATGCACTCCCCGCTGGTCCGTTCCAGCGCCGCCACCAACAGGTCGTCCAGGTCCGCGAAGTGGTAGTAGATCACCCCGGGCGCGAAGCCGCCGACCTGGGCGATCGCCCGGGCGGTGGTCCCGCCGTGACCGTGGCGGACCATACAGGACAGGGCGGCCTCCAGGACACGGTCACGGGTGCCGCGCCCGTCCTGCGCTCCCCGGGGACCTCGCTGATCAGACAACGCGCACCGGCCGTACCCCGTGCGCGGCGAAGTGGCCTTCGAGCCTGCGGGCCAGCTCCGGCAACTGGTGACTGGGCACCCTCGGGTACAGGTGGTGCTCCAGGTGGTACGTGAGTTCCAGGAAGACGGCGGGGATGATCCTCCCGCGCAGGGTGCGGGTCTGCGTCAATGGGGTGTCTCCGTAGTCGTGGTGCGGCAGATACACCGTCAGGAGCGGGTACACCCAGCTCCCGACGATCGCCATCACCGTATAGACCAGGAGTCCCGGGGTGTACGGCAGGAGCAGCACACCCCCGGTGAACGCGGCGAACGGGGCCGTCGCCTCCGCCAGCAGCCAGCGGCGGTCACGGCCCCTCCGGTAGGACCAGAGCCAGAGGCGTACGAGGAAGACGGGGCCGTAGCAGATCGCGCCCAGGAGGGACAGTTCGGCGGGGTGACCTTCCGGGCCGTCCGGGTGCGGGAAGAGACGGTGGTGCTGGGTGTGCGTGGCCCGGTAGGCGTGCCCGCTCTCCAGCAGGGCCAGCCCCATCGCGAACAGCGCCCAGTCGGTCGCCCGTGGGGACAGGCCGATCGTGCGGTGCACGACGTCGTGGGTGACGGTCACGACCGCGACGAAGATCCCGAACACGATCAGGGGCGTCAGCCACCACCAGCCGAGCCACACCGCGCCCGCGAACAGCAGGACGCCGAGACCCGGCCGGACCAGCGCGACGATCCGCTGCCGCCGCGTGGTGACGAGCAGGTCGTCGCCGAGTTCGGCGAGGGTGGGGAGGCCCGGGGCCGGGGGGTTCTCAAGGCGGCCACGCGAACCGGCTGAACTGGCCGAACCGGCCGAGCCGTTCGCGCCATTGCAGTCGTTCGAGTCGTTCGAGCCGCTCACATCAGGGCTGTCGGATGTGGTCATCCCGCGCGTCTCCTCTCCTTCAGCAGTCCCTCGGCGACGATCCGGCTGCCCAGCACGCAGGCGACCGTGCCGAGGCCGGGCCAGGTCGTGTCGCCGACCAGCCACAGGCCGGGGCCCCCGAGGTCGTGCGGTACGGCGTGCTGGTTGGTGTTGGAGAGGCGCTGGCGTACGCCGCCGACCGCGCCCTCCGGGCGGAAGGCGAACCGCTCGTAGCTGCGGGGTGTCCCCGTCTCGGCGAAGACGGCGCGCTCGCCGAGTCGTGGGTACGCGCGCCGTGCGAGGGAGAGGAGCCGTTCCCCGGCCTCCTTCTTGCGCTGCCCGTACTCCGCCGCGTCGAGGTCGCGCCAGTCGGCGAGGTCGGTGTGGGTCGAGAGCATCACGGCGCGATGGCCGGACGGTGCGCTCAGGGTGTCCCCGGGTGCGGACACGGAGACGAACATGTTGTTGCCGTCGCCCAGGGGACGGTCGTACGAGTCCAGCAGCTGATGATGCGTCAACTCCTGCTCAGCGAACTCGGATTCGCGGACCCCGAGGAAGGCGACGACCGCGCCGCCGAGGGAGTCCGCGTCGCGCGCCAGGTAGCCACGGAGCCGGCGGGCCACCGGCAGCTCCGCGCAGATCGTCGCGGTGGTGGCCGCCGGTACCGCGCAGACGATCCGCCTTGCGTGGAAACGTTCTTGACGGGTCGTCACCTCAAAGGCGCCGGGCGCGCCCCGGACCCGCGAGACACGGCAGGCGGTCCGCAGTGTGCCGCCCAGCTCCCGGTAGCGGGTCACCAGCACCCGCCAGAACCCGTGCATGCCGCCGTGGTGTCTGCTGAGGCCCGCACCCCGGATGGTCACCCCGAGCGCCGCGTTGATGAGGGGCGCGTCGTCGACCTCGGTGTGGACGGTGTCCTCGACCAGCATGGCGAGCAGTCCGACCAGGGCGGCGTCCGCGCGCAGGCCATGGTCGCGCAGCGCGTCACCCAGCGTCCGGTTCAGATGACGGGCGTACGGGAGCCCGGACCAGCCGACCGCCCGGAGGTCGTGGAGGGCGTCGGCGGGACCCCGGATCGGCAGCCGTACGCCGGCCCGGCTGGCCCGCCAGAACGTGTCGGCGAGGCCGTCGAGCAGGTCCCAGAACGCGCGGTGCCGTGCACTGTCACCGAGCCGGCGCAGCCGTTCGGCGTGCCTGGCGGCCCGGTCTCGGTGGAGCACGACCTGACGGTCCGGCAGATGGGCGCGGTAGCCGGGGAGTTCCTCGGCGTCCAAGGGTGGTATTCCGACGGCGGCGAGGAGTTCGCCGCCGACGCCTCCTGAGCCGAAGTCGACCAGCGCCGTCGCGCCGACATCGAAGGAGAACCCGCGTTTGCGGTAGTAGCCGGCGCAGCCGCCCGCGTGGCCGTGCGCCTCCAGCACGATCGTGGACAGACCGGCCCGTTGCAGGCGCAGCGCCGTGGCCATGCCCGCCATTCCTCCGCCGATCACCACCACATCGGCGTGGGCGCGTTGACGACCGTCGCCACGATCGACCACCGTCCGGCGCGCGTTCTGAACACCTGTTCTGAACATCCGTTCAGGGTGAGGTAGTTCAGTCTCCGCGTCAATGGTTCGGGCGTGTGCGAAGAGACTCGCGGGAACCGCTCACGCCGGGAATGCGTACCTCTGTACGATCACCGGTCACGCACGAGGTACTGCGGTGGAGGGGGCGGGTGTTGGACGACAAAAGGGCTGGGCGAAGAGGTCGTTGGCGGCTGAGGGCCGCCGCGTCGGGGGCCGTCGCGGCGGTGTTCCTCGGCGGGTGCAGCGCGGGGGCGACGGAGCGGGCGGACACGTCCGAACCCACGGCGTCCGGGTCGGCGACGCCTTCCGCTTCCGCGTCCGGGGAGGTCTCGGCGGAGGGCGCGGAGCCGACGGCGTCGGCGTCCGCCACACCGTTCGAGGCGGCCCCGGATCGCGTGCCGCGCGCCAGGCAGGACGGCGCCGCGCTGGCGGAGGCGGTCGCGATGCGGCCGAAGGACTGGGGCACGGGCTTCGAGGCCCAGCCGCTCGCCCGCAGTGCCGAGGGAACCATCGCGCTGCTCGACGACCAGTGCCGGTGGCAGCGCACGGCGCTCCCCGACGACGTACTGGCCTCCCTCTCCCTGTACAGCCAACTGCCCGGCGCCGGAAAGCGCGGCACGGTCCGGGTGACCGCGACGGTGACGGTGCACACGGCGGTGCTCGATGCCGACGACCATGTGTCCGCGACCTTGGAGGAGGCGCTGCGCTGCCCCGAGCAGCAGGTGCGCGCCGACGAGCGGATCGCGGAACTGATGTCCGTGGGCACCCCTCTCGGGATGCGCGGCAACAACTACGCCGACGACTCGGTCCTGGAGACGGGCGTCTATCTCACCGGCACCGGCACCGGCACCGGCACCGGCAAGGCGTTCTACCGGTGGATGGTGACCCGGCTCGGGCCGGTCACCATGACGGTGTCGATCAAGGGCGCCGAGGGCTACACCGTCGCCGAACTGGAGCAGTTCATGACGCGCGGCACCACCACCATGCTCGACCGGGTGAGGTACGAACTGGGCGGGGGTGAGGGCTGATGGAACGGCTGCGTTCGTCCGACCCGGCGCGGATCGCCGACCACCGGCTGCTCGGCCGGCTCGGCGCCGGCGGCATGGGCGTGGTGTACCTCGCCCGTACGTCGGCCGGTTCGCTGGTGGCGCTGAAGGTGCTGGCGGCGGAGTACGCCGAGGACACGGGCTTCCGGGAGCGGTTCCGGCGCGAGGTGGAGGTGGCCCGGCGCGTCAGCAGTCCCTGGGCGGTCCCGCTGATCGACGCCGACGCGGACGCGGAGGCGCCGTGGCTGGCGACGGCGTTCGTGCCCGGCCCCTCCCTGGCCGAGGCCGTGGCCGCGTACGGACCGCTCGGCGAGCACGGGCTGCGGGTCCTCGGCGGCCGGCTGGCGCAGGCCCTGGGCGAGGTGCACCGGGCGGGGCTGGTCCACCGGGACCTCAAGCCCGGCAACGTCCTGCTGGCGGCGGACGGGCCCCGGCTCATCGACTTCGGCATAGCCAGGGCGCCCGAGGACAGCGGACTCACCGCGACGGGGCTCGTCGTCGGTACGCCCGGCTACCTCTCCCCGGAGCAGGCCGAGGGGCGTGGCGGCCTGGCCGTCGGCGCTCCCAGCGACGTGTTCTCCCTCGGCTGTGTCCTGGCGTTCGCGGCGACGGGCCGGCCGCCGTTCGGCACGGGGGCGCTCGACGCCCTCCTCTACCGGGCCGTGCACGATCCGGCCGACCTCGACGGCGTACCGGCACCGCTCGGCGAACTGCTGTCCCGGTGCCTGGAGAAGGATCCGGCCGCCCGCCCCGAGGTGACGGTGCTGATACGGGAGCTGCTGCCCGCGGGGGCCGTCGAAACCGTCGCCGACACCGACACCGACACCGACACCGACGAAGCCTCGGCCGAGCCCGCCGCTGCCCCCGCCGACGCGAGCGGCGCCCCCCTGGGGTCCTGGCTGCCCGACGAGGTGGTCCGGCTGATCGCCCGGCGCTCGACCGAGGCGCTCGCGCTGCCGGACATCGACCGCACCGAGATCTCCACCGCCCCCTCCGGCCCGGACGCCGCCTCGCAGGCCGCACCCGCCTCCGTGTTGTCCACCACCATGCCGGACAACGGCCTCCCCGGCCCCCGCGATCCCGCGACGCCCGGAGCCGGATCCGGAGCCGCCGACACCGTGCCCGTCGCGGCCACCGGCACCCGGGCGGCCCCCGCGAGGCGTCGTGTCCTCCTCGGCGGCGCGGGCGCGCTGCTCACCGCGGGCGGCGGCGCGACCTGGTGGGCCCTGGGCCGGGACGACGGTTCGGGGGACGGGAAGCCGTCCGCGTCCGCCCCCTCGAAGCGACCCGCCTACACCGTCGCCCTGCACGGCGACCTCAGCGGCGACGCGCGGGACACCGGAAGAGCCCAGGAGAACGGACTGCGGCTCGCCGTCGCGGAGTTCAACGCCCGACGCGACGCGCCCTTCCGGGTGGAGGTGCGGGCCGAGGACGACGCCGGCGACCCGGCCGAGTCCGCCCGGGTGGCGAAGCGGCTCGCCGACGATCCCGCCGTCCTCGCCGTGGTCGGCCCGACCACGGACGCGGCCGCCCAGTCCGCGCTGGCGGCCTACGACGCCGCCCTGCTGCCCGTCGTCGCGGTGTCCCCCGGCGCCATCTCCCTGTCCGTGCAGGGCTTCCGTTCGTTCCTGCACGCCCGCCTGCCCGACTCCCTGCTGCCGTTCTACATGGACGCCTTCCTGCGGAGCACCCGGCCCCGCAGGGTCGGTGTGGTCGTCGACCGGGCGGCCGACAACTACGGCTGGGAGGTCAGCGCCAATCTGAGCAAGCAGCTGCGGCTGGCCGGTCAGCCGTACGTACCCCGCGTGGTGAGCACCATGCGGTCCGGTTTCGGGGACACGGTGGACGACCTGCTGGCCGCCGACATCGACTCGTTCGCCTTCGCCGGACTGTCCGACCGGGCCGCCTCGTTCGCCCGGACGCTGCGCGAGCGCGGATTCACCGGCGCCCGCGCCGCCGGACCGGCTCTGCTCGACCCCCGATTCCTCACGGCGGCCGAGGAGGCCGCCGACGGGTGGACGATCGTCGCACCGGTCGTCGACCCGTCGGACGTCCCCGAGGCGAAGAAGTTCGTGGCCGCCTACCGCAAGCGGTGGAAGAAGGCGCCGCCCCGGTACGCGGCGGAGGCCTACGACGTGACGTCGATGGTGCTCACCTCCCTCGCGGAACTCCCGGCAAAGAGCCGTAGCCGCGAGGAACTGCTCGCCGCGCTGCGGGCCGCCGAGTACCAGGGCGTCACCCGGACGTACGGCTTCCAGAAGAACGGTCTGCCCGTCATCGACGGCACCGGCGGCTACCTCTGGCGCGTGGCGGACGGGGCGTTCGTGTACGGCGGCCCCGCGCCGCTGACCGCCTGATGGAGCCGCTGCGCACCGCCGATCCGTCGCGGCTGGGCGACTACCGCCTGCTGCGGCGGCTCGGCGCCGGCGGCATGGGCGTCGTCTTCCTGGCCCGTGCCCCCGGCGGGGCTTTCGCCGCGGTCAAGGTCGTGCGGGCCTCCCACGCCGACGACGCGGGATTCCGGGCCCGGTTCCGCCGGGAGATCGAGGTGGCCCGGCAGGTGGAGAGCCCCTGGGTGGTCCCCCTGCTGGACGCGGACGCCGACGCAGAAGATCCGTGGCTCGCGACTCCGTTCGTCCCGGGCCCGTCGCTCTCCGAGACGCTGGAGGAGCACGGGCCGTGGTCCCCCGGGGCGGTGTCCGTGTTGGGGTCGCGGCTCGCCGAGGCGCTCGACGCGGTCCACCGGGCGGGGCTGGTGCACCGCGACGTCAAGCCGGGCAACGTGCTGCTGGCCCCGGACGGTCCGCGACTGATCGACTTCGGAATCGCGCGCGCACCGGAGGGCATGGCGCTCACGTCCACCGGCGTCATCGTGGGCTCCCCCGGTTTCCTGTCGCCCGAACAGGCGCGGGCGCGCGGCGCCGGGATCGGCCCGCCCAGCGATGTCTTCTCGCTGGGCTGCGTCCTGGCGTTCGCCGCGACCGGCGTCCGGCCGTTCGGCACCGGCGCGGCCGCCGGGGTGCTGCTGCGCACGGTCTACGACGAGCCGGAACTCTCCGGGATCCCGCAGGCGCTGGAGCCGGTCGTCCGGGCGTGTCTGGACAAGGACCCGGCACGCCGGCCGACCGCCGCCGAGGTCGGCGCGGCGCTCGACGCGGCCGTTCCGGCCGACCGGGAGCGGTGGCTGCCGGAGCCGGTGACCCGGCTGATCGCGGAGCGTTCGGCGACGGTGCTGGCGATGGGGGCGATTGAGCCGACCCGGGTGACCGCGCCGACGTCCCCCTCTTCGGCGTCTCCCGGTTCGGCACCGGCATCCACGCCGGCGTCGTCGGACCCGGACGTGGTGACGGTCACGTCGCTCAAGGGGCCGGAGGACGAGGCCCCGACGCGGGAACAGGCGCGGGCTCGGGGCACGAGTCGCCGCGGTTTCCTGGCGCTCGGCTCCACGGGGGCGGCTGCCGGGCTCCTCGCGGCCGGCGGCGGGGCGTGGTGGTGGCGCAACCGGGGCGGACGGCAGGCCGGCGCGGGAGGCTCCCCCTCGTCCGGCCCGCGCGCCGAACTCGTCGTGGCCTTCCAGGGCGACCTGTCCGGGGCGACCGGGGAGACCGGGCGGGCCCAGCTCGACGGCGCCCGGCTGGCCGTCGCACACGTGAACGCCGATGACGACCGTCCGCTGCGGCTGACGCTGCGCGCGTACGACGACGGCGGCGAGCCCGACCGGGCCCTGGACCGGGCGACGCGGCTGGCGAAGGACCGGCGGCGGGTCCTAGCGGTGCTGGGACCGACCACGGACGCCTGTTTCCTCGCCGCGGAGACCGTGTACACGCAGGCCGTGCTGCCCGTCGTCTCCGTGTCGGTGGGGGTGACCTCCCAGGTCAGGGACACCGGTCTGTCCACGCTTCGTTCGCACGCGCAGCTCTCGCCGAGCGACGAGTTGCTCGCCGCCCCGTGCAACGCGTATCTGACGGGCGAGGCCGACGCCCGCGAGGTGTTCCTGGTCGAGGACCGGGCCGAGGGCGACTTCGCCTGGACGCTCTGCAACTACATCCAGCGGGCGCTCGGCCGCGACGGCAGGGACACCAGCGTCACGAGTGTCGCCGCCGGGAAGCTCGACCACACCGCGCTCGCCCGGCGGGTGGTCGCGTCCGGGTCGGACGCGGTCGTGTTCAGCGGAGGGCAGGAACGGGCGGGCGCGTTCGCCGCGGCCCTGCGCGAGGCCGGGTTCTCCGGGGCCCGGGTCGCCACCCAACGGGCCTTCGGCACACGGTTCCTGGAGCGCGCGGGCCGGGCGGCCGACGGCTGGGTCCTCGCCACCGCCTTCATCGATCCGACGGCCGTCCCGGCGGCCCGCTCCTTCACCGAGGCGTACGAGGCCCGGTACGGGAAGCGGCCGGGCCCGTACGCGGCGGAGGCGTACGACGCGGTGCTGTTCCTGGCCCAGGCGTGTGCGAGCGGAGGCACGGCCCTGCGGGAGCGGGGCGCGATCGTGCGGCGTATGCGGGAGGTGTCGTACACCGGCATCAGCCGGACCGTCGCGTACACCGCGGACAGCGGATACAACCACGACGCGCTGTTCCTGTACCGCGTGACCGAAGGGAAGTTCGACTTTCGCGGGCAGTACCAGCAGGCGGATGTATGACACGGATGTGCGACGGCGGCGGTCGGGCCGGACCCGGGGCCGTTGTGGTGATGCGGGCCCGTCCCGAGGGGCTATCGTGCCTTCATGTCGCAGGACCTGATTCGTATCGTCTCCCGAGACTCGCCCATGGCTCTGGCACAGGTGGAGCGCGTACGCGCCGAACTCGCCGTGCTCCACCCGGCGCTGCGCACCGAGGTGGTCCCCGTGAAGACGACCGGGGACAAGTGGATGGGTGATCTCTCCAAGGTCGAGGGCAAGGGGGCCTTCACCAAGGAGGTCGACGCCGCGCTCGTCGCGGGCGAGGCCGATCTCGCCGTGCACTGTGTGAAGGACATCCCCGCCGACCGGCCCCTCCCGGCCGGCACGATGTTCGCGGCGTTCCTGAAGCGGGACGACATCCGGGACGCGCTCGTGGACCCCGCCGGACGCACCCTGGACGAGCTGCCCGCCGGAACCCGTATCGGCACCTCCTCCGTACGGCGTGCCGCGCAACTCGCGGCCTCCCACCCGCACTTGGACTGTGTTCCCTTCCGAGGGAACGCCAACCGGCGGCTGGAGAAGCTGGCCGCGGGCGAGGCGGACGCGCTGCTGCTGGCCGTCTCAGGGCTGGAGCGGATCGGCCGTGCGGACGTGATCAGCGAGATCCTTTCCGTCGAGACCATGATGCCGCCGATCGGCGCGGGCGTCCTGGCGCTGCAGTGCCGGGAGGACGACACCGACACCATCGACACGGTCAGCGGGCTCGGCGATCCGGACGCCCACCGCGAGACGCTCGCCGAGCGGATGTTCCTGCACGTGCTGCAGGGCCACTGCAACAGCCCCATCGCCGGCTTCGCCCGCACCGAGCGCAACGGCGAACTCTCCCTGCGGGCCTCGGTGTTCACACCCGACGGCAAGACGGTCCTCAACGCCCACGAGTGGGCGGGCCGTCTCGACCCCGCGACCCTCGGTACCTCCGTAGCGGTGGCACTGCTCCGCCAGGGCGCCCGCGACCTCATCGACGGCATCCCGCACTGATCCGCGCCGGCGCCCGGCCCGGCGGTCAGTCGAGTCTGCGGGCCAGTACCTGGCCCGGCCAGGTGCCGGAGCGGAAGGGCGTGGTCGGGGTGAAGCCGTTGCGTTCGTAGAACGCGACGAGACGGCCGCCGTCGCCCGCCCAGCAGTCGACGCGCAGGAGTCCCACGCCGGCGCGGCGGGTCTCGTCGACGGCGTGGGACAGGAGAGCCGCGCCGATGCCATGGCCGGCTCGGTGGCGGTCGGAGACGAGAAGGCGGACGTACCGCTCGGGCTCGTCGGCCGCGGGGATCTGCATCTGCGGGCTGGGGCCGGAGTCCAGGACCATGGCTCCGACGGGTGTGCCGTCCCACTCCGCGATGTACGGGGTGTTCTCGGTCGTGTAGCGCTCGACGCGTGACGGCCCGTCGGGTCGCCGCGAGTACGGGATCGTGCCCCACTGCTCGGTGTTGCCGCGCGCGTTCATCCAGGCCACCGCCGCGTCGAGCATACGGAGGATGGCCGGGACGTCGGCCGGGCCGCCGGGTCGGATGCGGAGGGCCTGGGTGGTGTGGGGGACGTGGGGGGTCACGGTGGCAGCCTAGGAGACCGCTGAAGATCTTGCTCTGGCCGCCCGACTCACCCTGGATTGCCGGTAAATGTCAATCGCCATCAAGTAGGGCAAGCCGGGCGCATTTTCAAGATCTTCAGGACGCTTCTAGGTGTTGTCGTGATCGGTGCGGCCGGAGCCGAGGCCCAGCTCACGGTCGCCGAGCGGGCTGAAGAAGCGGTGCACGTCGGCCTCGGTGACGTCGGTGAGCGTCGGCGGGTTCCAGCGGGGGCGGCGGTCCTTGTCGACGACCTGGGCGCGGATGCCCTCGACGAGGTCGGCGGTGGCCAGGGCGGCGCAGGAGACGCGGTACTCCTGGTCCAGTGCCTGTTCCAGGGAGCCGAAGCCTCGGGCCCGCCGCACGGCGGTGAGGGTGACCTTGACGGCGGTCGGGGACTTGGCCAGCAGGGTCTCGGCGGTCTCCTTCGCGGCCGGGTCGCCGTAGGCGAGCAGTCGCCGGACGATCTCCTCGGCCGTGTCGGCGGCGAAGCAGGCGTCGATCCATGCCCGCCTCTCCCGCAACTGGGCCGATGGCGGCTGCCGTACGTGCCGGGCGACGGCGTCCCGGGCGGGCAGTTCGGCGAGGTCGTCGAGGAGCGCGCCGAGTGACGCGGACGGTACGTAGTGGTCGGCGAGCCCGCACAGCAGGGCGTCGCCGGCGCCGATCGCCGTGCCGGTGAGGGCGAGGAGGGTGCCGAGTTCGCCCGGGGCGCGGGCCAGGAGATGCGTGCCGCCGACGTCGGGGACGAAGCCGATGCCGGTCTCGGGCATGGCGATCCGCGAGCGTTCGGTGACGACGCGGATGCCGCCGTGCGCGGAGATGCCGACGCCGCCGCCCATCACGATGCCGTCCATGACGGCGACGTACGGCTTGGGGTAGTGGGCGATACGGGCGTTGAGGTGGTACTCGTCGCGCCAGAACGCCGCCGAGACGGTGCCGTCCCCGTCGCGGGCGTCGTCGTGGACGACCCGGATGTCGCCGCCCGCGCACAGTCCCCGCTCCCCCGCGCCGGTGACGACGACGGTCTCCACGGCCGGGTCGTGTTCCCAGGCGGTGAGCGCCTCGTCGACGCGCCGCACCATGGCGTGGTTGAGCGCGTTGAGGGCCTTCGGCCGGTTGAGGGTGATGTGGGCGGCCCGCCCGACGGTGTGCAGCAGCACGGGTTCCTGCCCGCCGGTCATCGAACCGCCTCCCTCGCGACTGCCGGTCGTCGCCCCGGGCGACCTGGAGAGCGTACCTGTGCCTCCGGTAACCCTGACCGGGCGGCCCCGTGCACAGGGGAGCGCAGTGGGGCGTCGGCTCGCGTCTCAGACGCGTGGCTTCCGCCAGGTCCTGATCTCGGTGGCCGGAAGCCGTTCCGCGAACCGGCCGTCGGGGACCTCCCGCTCCAGAAGCGCCCGCAGGTCCCGCTCGAACTCCCGCAGCCGGTCGCCGAACAGGTGCGGGGCGGAGAAGGAGTTGGAGAACGTCCACGCCACGAGGTCGTCGACGGTGCGGGTGACCACTTCCCCGGCGGGCACGACCTGCCGTGCGTAGCCCTCGAAACCGGCGCGCGCGATGACGAGTTCCTCACCGCCGGGCGTGCCGTGCACGAGCCGTCCCCGCCCCGCGCGGCGCACCGGTCCCAGGAAGTGGCGTACCAGGTCGCCGATCCGGTCGTACGGCGGCGCCGGCGATGGCAGCGGTGTCGGGTCGGATGGCGAGTCCTTGAGGTCGCTGATGTGGACGAAGGCACCGCCGGGCTCCAGCATCCCCCGCACGGTGGCCGCGACCCGGTCACGGTCCGTCCAGTGGAAGGACTGGGCGAACACCACGGCCCGGAAAGTCCCCAGCCCGGCCGGTAGATCCTCGGCGCGCGCGGCCACCCAGCGCGCGTTGGTCACCCCCGAGCGCGTGGCCCGGCGCTCGGCCTCCGTCAGCATGTCCTCGTCGGGATCGACGCCGACGACCTCCTCGAAGTACCGCGCCAGCGGCACCAGCACGATCCCGGGTCCGCAGCCGACGTCGAGGAGTCGGCCACCTCCGTCCAGGCCGAGGGGCCCGGCGAGGGCCTCGGCGAATCCGGTGGCGTAGGGGAGCCTGCCCCGCTCGTAGTACGCCGCGCTGCCCCGGAAGAGGGTGGGATCCCACTGCCATCCGTCCGGCACGCCGCCTCCGCTTCCCTTCTTCTCCGTCCGCCTCTCGCGGAACAGTACTGGTGGGGGGTAGAAAAGTTCCTCTCCGCCGCGCCCCGACCAGCGGCCGCGGAAGGACCTCAGGCCCCGAAGCCCAGCAGCGCGACCTCCAGCGGGAGGGCGGGGCGCTCGGGGAGGGCGGGGGGATTCTCGCCGCGTCCGGTGTGGGTGGGTGGGACGGCACGCAGTGCCTCGATCCCGCCGACGGCCCACCAGGCGTCCGTCCGAGGCAGCGACAGGGTCATGCGCCGGCCGTCGGCCAGCGTGGTCTCGATCGTGCCCGGGTCGTTCGTCGTCATGGCAACCCCCTCCGTGGCGCACCGGATACGTCCGGCCTCACCCCGAAGACGCGCGACCGGGGCCGAGAAGTTCCCCGGGCGCCGGTGGACATGCCCGCGCATGGCCGGTTGGCGGTCGATGATCGATCACTTTCCGGCCAAACACTTGTTGTGCTCCTGACACAACAGCTCCACATCTGTCACTCTGTGCGCACTCCGTCTCACGACGGCGCACGCGCACCCGCATCGCAGCACTCCCTGCACCACCCGGTGCCTCGACCCGTGCACCGGGTCCTTCGTACGGCCGCTCGTCCAACGTCGGCCGCAGCAAAGGAGTTCGCGTGAGATCCACCCCCCACAGACGCACCACGGCCACAGCCGCCCTCGTGGTGGCGGCGGCGGTACTCGCCGTCGCCGTCCCGGGCGCCCCCGCGATCGCTCGCGGCGACGGCGGCGAAGGCACCGCCCGTCCCGCGGCGGCCAAGGCGGACCGCGGGTCACTGCCCGCGCAGCTCACCCCCGCACAGCGCGCGACCCTCGTCCGACAGGCCGAGAAGGCCACGGACCGGACCGCCGACCGCCTGGACCTCGGCAGCCAGGAGGAGTTGCGGGTCCGCGACGTCGTCAAGGACGCCGACGGCACCACGCACACCCGCTACGAGCGCACCTACGCCGGGCTGCCCGTGCTCGGCGGCGACCTGGTCGTCCACGCCGCCAAGTCCGGCGCGGTCGAGAGCGTCACCCGGGCCTACAAGCCCGAGTTGAAGGTGTCGGACCTCAGCCCCGAGGTCAGCAGGGCCACCGCGGAGAAGCAGGCGCTCGCGGCGGCGAAGGAGGAGGGGTCCACCAAGACCGCTCCGGACAGCAGCCGCAAGGTCGTCTGGGCCGCGAAGGGCAAGCCGACCCTCGCATACGAGACCGTCGTCAGCGGCTTCCAGCACGACGACACGCCCAGCGAACTGCACGTCATCACCGACGCGCAGACCGGGAAGAAGCTGTTCGAGTACGAGGCCGTGCACACCGGCACGGGCAACACCCGCTACAGCGGCACGGTCACGCTCGGCACCAGCCAGTCCGGCTCGTCGTACACGCTGACCGACGCGGACCGGGGCAACCACCGCACGTACAACCTGAACAGGGGCTCCTCCGGCACCGGGACGCTGTTCAGCGGCCCCGACGACATCTGGGGCGACGGGACCACCGGCAACCTGGAGACGGCGGGCGCGGACGCCCACTACGGCGCCGCGCTGACCTGGGACTACTACAAGAACGTGCACGGCAGGAACGGGCTGCGCAACGACGGTGTCGCGCCCTACAGCCGGGTGCACTACGGCAACAACTACGTCAACGCGTTCTGGCAGGACTCCTGCTTCTGCATGACGTACGGCGACGGCTCCGGCAACGCCAACCCGCTCACCTCGATCGACGTGGCCGCTCACGAGATGACCCACGGTCTGACCTCGGTCACCGCGAACCTCGTCTACAGCGGTGAGTCGGGCGGGTTGAACGAGGCGACCTCCGACATCTTCGCCGCCGCCGTGGAGTTCGCCGCGGGCAACACCAACGATGTCGGGGACTACCTGGTCGGCGAGAAGATCGACATCAACGGCGACGGCACGCCGCTGCGTTACATGGACCGGCCCAGCAAGGACGGCTCCTCGCGCGACTACTGGTCCTCCACGCTCGGCAACATCGACGTCCACTACTCCTCGGGCCCGGCCAACCACTGGTACTACCTGGCCTCCGAGGGCAGCGGCGCGAAGGTCGTCAACGGCGTCTCCTACGACTCGCCGACCTTCGACGGGCTGCCGGTGACCCCGATAGGCCGGGACGCGGCCGAGAAGATCTGGTTCCGGGCGCTCACCACGTACATGACGTCCACGACCAACTACGCGGCCGCCCGCACCGCCACCCTCCAGGCCGCCGCCGACCTGTACGGGCTCGGCTCGGTGACCTACAACAACACCGCCAACGCCTGGGCCGCGATCAACGTCGGTTCCCGGATCCTCGACGGTGTGACGGTCGTCCCGCCGGCCGCCCAGTACTCCCTGGTCGGTCAGGCGGTCACGCTGGACGTCCAGGCGTCCTCCACCAACGCAGGCGCCCTGTCGTACGCGGCCACCGGACTGCCGGACGGGCTGTCGATCGACGCCGTCACGGGCCGGATCTCCGGCTCCCCGACCACGGCGGGCAACTCGACGCCGACGGTCACCGTGACGGACGCGGCCGGCGAGACCGGCACGGCGAGCTTCGCCTGGCGCGTGGACGAGGAGGGGAACCAGTCGGTGTTCGAGAACACCGCCGACTACCAGATCCCCGACAACTCCACCGTGGAGTCGCCGATCAACGTCAACCGGGCCGGAGCGGCGCCCAGCACGCTCACCGTGGACGTGAACATCGTCCACACCTGGCGCGGTGACCTGGTCGTCGACCTCGTGGCCCCGGACGGCACGGCGTACCGGCTGAAGAACTCCTCGGCGTCCGACTCGGCGGACGACGTGATCGCCACGTACACGGTGGACGCCTCCTCGGAGACGGCCGCCGGCACCTGGAAGCTGCGGGTGCAGGACGTGGCCAGCCTCGACACCGGCTACATCAACAGCTGGAAGCTGACGTTCTGACGAATCGTCAACTGATAGTTCGTCAACTGACTGGCGCCTGAGGCCGGTCAGTCACCGAGCGGCCGGTCCCGACCCGTCGGGACCGGCCGCTTCGCCGTGTCCCCCTCCGCGTCGATGTGCGGCATGATCCGGTCCAGCCAGTGCGGGATCCACCAGGCGTGGCGGCCCAGGAGGGTCATCACCGCGGGGACCATGAGCAGCCGGACGACCGTGGCGTCGACGAGAACGCTGACGGCGAGCCCCAGCCCCAGCATCTTGACCACGACGTTGTCGCTGACGATGAACGCGGCGAAGACACTGACCATGATCAGGGCCGCGCAGGTGATGACCCGGGCCGTGATCTCCAGCGCGTGGGCCACCGAGGCCCGGGCGTCGCCGGTGCGTGTCCATGCCTCGTGGACGCGGGAGAGCAGGAAGATCTCGTAGTCCATGCTGAGGCCGAAGATGATGGCGAACATCATCATCGGCACATAGCTCTCGATGGGCACCGTGCCGTTGACGCCCAGGGCGGGCCCGCCCCAGCCCCACTGGAAGACGGCGACGACGACGCCGTACGAGGCCGCGATGGACAGCACGTTGAGGACCGCCGCCTTCACCGCGACCAGGAGACCCCGGAAGACGGCGAGGATGATCAGGAAGGCGAGGGCGACGACCACGGCGATGATGATGGGCAGCCGGCTCGCCACGATGTCACGGAAGTCGACCTGGGAGGCCGTGGTCCCGGTGACATAGCCCTTCGCCTTGGTGCCGGAGACCGAGGCGGGGAGCGTGTCGTCGACGAGGCGGTTCGTCAGGTCCGTGGTGTCGGCGTTCTGCGGGGACTCCTTGGAGTAGACCGTGCCGACCAGCACGTCCCCGTCCTGGGTGGGGGTCAGCGGGGTGACCACGTACGCCCCCTCGACCGCGTCCAGGTTCTTCTGCGCGGTGCTCTGCAGGCTCTGGCGGTCCGACGAGGGCACCGAGGTCTGGTCGATGACGACCGTGAGCGGACCGTTGGAGCCCGGCCCGAAGGCGTCGGTCATCAGGTCGTAGGCGCGGCGGTCGGTGAAGGAGGTGGGGTCGGCGCCGTCGCCGATGTGACCGAGCTGGATGGAGAAGACGGGGATGGCGAGGACCGCCACCGTCGTGACACCGGCCGCGAGGAAGCGCCACGGATGGTGCTCCACGCGCTGGGCGTACCGGTGCCAGGTGCCGGTGATCTCCTCGCCCGCCTCCGCGCCGGTCTCGGCGACCGGCTTGCGGACGTGGTAGCGGTCGATGCGTCTGCCGATGAGGCCGAGCAGCGCCGGGACCAGGGTGAGGGAGCCGATGATCGCGGAGACGACGGTCACGGCGGCGGCGAGCCCCAGGTTGCCGATGAAGTTCACGCCGGACGTGTACAGCCCGGTGAGGGCGACGATCACCGTGCAGCCGGAGACGAGGACGGCGTGGCCGCTGGTCGAGGCGGCCCGGCCGGCCGCCCGTACCGGGTCGTCGCCGTCCATGAGGTTCTGCCGGTGACGGGTGGTCAGGAACAGCGCGTAGTCGATGCCGACGCCGAGCCCGATCATCGTCGCCAGGGTCGGGGAGACGGTCGCGAACGTGAACGCGGCGGCCAGCAGACCGAGGCAGGCGAGGCCGCCGATGACGCTCAGCAACGCGGTCACCAGGGGTAGTCCGGCGGCGATGACGCTACCGAATCCGATCAGCAGGACGACGATCGCGACCGCGAATCCGATCAGCTCGCTCACCCGGTCGTCGGCGGCGGGACGGGCCAGTTCGCCGAGCGGTCCGCCGTACTCGACCTCGGCGCCCGCGGACCGCAGCGGCTGGACCGAGTCGTCCACGCCGTCGAGATAGCCGTCCCCGAGGGTCGAGGGCTGTACGTCGAAGCGGATCGTGATGTACGCCGTCTTCTGGTCGGAGGACAGAGGACCGACGTTCGGCTGCTGCGACTGGTCCGACGACTGCGAGGGCTGGGTGGCGGGCGCGGTCAGCGGGTTCTGGACCGACAGCACGTGCGGCAGCTTCTGCAGGTCGTCGACCGTCTCGGACATCTGGGAGCCGAGCGAGGTGAGGGCCTTGTCCTCGTCGTGCACGACGATCTGGCTGCCGTAGCCGCCGGCCGCCGGATCGTGCTCCTTCAGCACGTCCAGGCCCTTCTCGGACTGCACTCCCGGAAGGGTGAAGTCGTCCGAGTAGTCGCCGCCGTAGGACCGGTTCAGCACCTGGACGGCCGCGAGGGCGACCAGCCAGGAGACGATGACGATCACGAAGTGCCGGGCGCACCATTCGCCGAGCCGCCGCAGCACGCCCCCGGCAACCTCGGACCCCTCTTCCCCGCCGGGACGTTTCCCACCGGAACGACCTGAGCGCATCGTCTCTCCCACGGCAGCGGTCTCCGGCCCTCATTACACGACACTCCCGGTGCCCCGGCACCTCGGGAGATCACGGTCCCCCGGTTGGCGGCCCCGGCTTGACAGGCGGACGATGAGGGGGGGTGGGACGGAACGGAAGGAGCCGTCATGCTGGAGATCAAATCGGTCGAGAAGCCGGACGAGCGGCGCGACTTCCCTCGGGGTCACCTCGAGGCCGTGCACCTCACCGGGCTCGACTTCGCCGTGGCCACCTTCGAGCCGGGCTGGCGCTGGTCGGAGTCCGTCGCCCCTCTCGCGGGCACGGAGAGCTGCCAGGTCCACCACAACGGCTACGTGGTCCAGGGGCGCATGCACATCCGCATGGACGACGGCGGTGAGGGCGAGGTCGGACCGGGCGACACCTTCGTGTGTCCGCCGGGGCACGACGCGTGGGTCGTGGGTGACGAGCAGTGCCTGCTGTACGACTTCGCCGGCCAGATGGCCCAGGACTACGCGAAGGCGAAGGGGGACTGAGCCGACAGTCCGGGTGCGAGAGGGAGTGGAGGCGGGGCACCACACACCCCGCCTCCATCCACGCCGCCACACCCACAACGGCCCGCACTCCCACGACCTCCGCGCACGCTCCCGCGTCCCGCGTCCGGCGCCCTAGGCCCTGTCGTCGCATTCCCGTCGTCGCCCGAAGGGCGGCCCCGCGGCGTCGTGGGGGTACCTCCCGGTCGAGCGCAGCCGAGAGCACGTGCAGGGCGTCGCGGGGCAGACGGGAATGTGACGACAGGGCCTAGATGCCGTCGGCCCCCCGCAGGTTGCCCAGGGTCGCGTTCGTGTCGTTCTTGAGCCAGTCGACGACGTCGTCCACGTCCGGCATGGTCACGTCGTCGTAGCTGGAACCGTAGGCGCTCCACCGCATCTCGTACGTCATCCAGCCGTCGCGCACCGCGAGGGTGGCCGACCGGCTGCCGCTGGTGTCGTCGCCCGAGGTGGTGTCCTCGGTGATGACGTAGGCCTCGTCCCCGAAGCCGTCGACCTTCTCGACCTCGTAGTCCTCGTAGCGCTGGTCGTACTCGGACCACATGGCGGTGAACTCGGGACCGGGGTCGGTCTTCTTGTGCAGGTCGATCTGGACCGAGAAGTACGCGTCGGAGAGCGTGGAGGTCGAGGACTCCTTCAGGGAGATGCTGCAGTAGCTCTGGTCGAGGGCCGCGTGCTCCAGGGAGTTGTTGACCGGGGCGTCGTCCTCCTCCGGGTACTCGTTCTTGAAGGACGAGTAGTCCACGGACGGGCAGATGTCCGACTTGGCCCGGTAGCCGCGCAGGTCGGCCTCCGTCTCGTCCTTGCCGAGCAGGAACACCCCGCCGGCCCAGGCCGCCGAGGCCACCGCCGCGCCGACCAGCGCCCACAGCACGGCCCGCCCGCCGGCACCCGTGGCGGGCGGTGCGCCGAGGGGCGGGTAGCCACCCGGCGGGTAACCGCTCGGCGGGTAGCCACCCGGCGGCTGGCCGTACGGGTTCGCCTGGGCGGCCACGGGGGCGACCGGAGGGCCGTAGCCGGCTGGGGGCTGGGGGCTCGCCGCCGGGGACTGCGGATCGGGGTAGGGGTAGGCGCTGGGGACGGCCGCCTGCGTCGGGGCCTGCGCCTGCGCGGGCTGGGCCGGTATCTCGGCCTGGGTGGGTGTCTGCGGCGGGGGTGCCGACGGGGACGCGGACGGCTGGTCCTGCGGCTGTGGCTGTGCCGGTGCACCCTCGGGGCGTTCGGTCATCGGGTTCTCCTCGGTCGTGGTGGACGGGGTGCTGCGGCGGAGCCGGGTCGCCCCGCGGGGCCGCGGGACGGGGCGGCGGGGTGTCGTGGTCGAACACGTGGAGGAGGAATACCCACGGCCGGATCCCTTCCATGCGGCCCCACCGCCCCCGGACGCACCTGCGGATCCGAGGCTTCCAGAACGCCTGCCGCACGGTCGTCCGTAGAACTACGCACCCTGGTTACGGAACCTGGCGCGCCGGCCCGGGCACGCCCCGGCACGGCGGCCGTCCTGGGGCGGCCGTCCGCGCCCGGTGCTTTCATGGGAGGCATGACCAGCAGAAGTGTCGTCGTCGAGCGACGGGTGGCCGCTTCCCAGGGCCGGGTGTGGGAGGCCGTGACGGACCTCGGCGGTATGGATCGGATGCTCAGTGGTGTCATGAGGGTCGAGGTCCTCACGGACGGGGGCTTCGGGGTGGGCACTCGGTGGCGGGAGACCCGTCGTATGTTCGGCACGGACGCCACCGAGGAGATGTGGGTGACCGTCAGCGAGCCACCCGAGCGCTATGTGGTGGAGGCCGAATCGCACGGCTCCCGCTATGTCTCGGAGTGGGTGCTGCGGGCCGACGGACCGGGGGCGACGACGATCGTGACGACCTTCTCCGCCCGACCGACCGGCACCGTCGCGGGTCTGCTCGCCAGGATCATGGGCCCCCTGGGCGCCCGTGCCGTCCGCAAGGCGATCGCGAAGGACCTGGACGACGTCGCCGGGTGGGTGGAGGGCCGCAGGGGCTGAGCCGCGCGGCCCTCGGTCACCGGGCCCGGGTGCGCGTCAGGAGTTCAGGCCGTAGCCCGAGGTCACATAGGCGCACTCCGTGTAGATGTAGCCGGACTCCAGCTTGGCCGTGTCGGAGGCGGCGCTGGAGGCGTTGTCGCCCTTCGGCTTGTGGAGGAAGTACGTGGTGCCGACGGGCAGGCTGATCGTGCGCTGCGGGTACTTGTCGTTGCCGCTGCACGGCTTGAAGCTGGAGACCAGGGTGCTGCTCCAGTCGTAGCTGGTGCAGGTGGAGCAGCCCTTCAGGGTGAACGTGCCGGTCACCGGGCCGGTGTACATGACCTGGATCTCGTCGGGGCTGTCGTTCTTCACCGTCACGGAGATGCTGCCGCCGGTCCGTGTGGTGGGCAGCTTCTTGCCCGCCTCCGGGACCTCCTGCGCGATCTCGGCGGCGATCGCTATCTTCTTGGCGCGCGACGCGTTCTTGTGGTTCTTGTTGGCGTCGACGAAGTCGTTCATCGACGTCACCGCCTCGGCGAAGTCGCCGTCCTTGTACTGGTCGACGCCGCAGGTGTAGACACCGGCGGAGGCGGACTTCTCGGCCTTTCCGGCGGCGGCGGCGAGCCCGTCGGCCACCCCTGCCTTCTCCCCCGGCAACGCCTTGACCTGGGAGCCGAGCGTCTCCAGCCGGTCCACGGCGGCGCACGGGTCGTCGCCGCCGACGGCCTTGACCGCCTTGTCGACGGCCCGCTCGACGTCGGGTTGGACCTTCGCCGCCTGATCGGAGTCGGGGAAGGTGGTGAGAAGGTCGCTGAACTGGTCCTGCCAGCCGGCGGTGTCGGCCGCCAGGCTCTCGGAGGCGCACTCGTACAGCGAGGTGGCGAGCCGGTCGTCGGGCCAGGCCGCCAGCGAGCCGAGGTCCTGCTTGCTCACGGTCCGGGGCACCGTACGCAGGTATTCGAGGGGAGCGACCGCCTCGCAGTACTCCTTGTCCTCGTAAGGGGCGCCGACGGTCGTGTAGAAGGTCTTCAACCGGTCGGGCACCTTCTCGGCGGCGCGGGAGTCGGGGTGGTCGGTGCTCAGGTCGTCGTAGGCGGCCAGAGCCCTGCGGTACTCGGACTGGGTGGTCGAGAAGGACTCACCGGAGGCCTTGTCCACGAGCTCGTCGGCCTTCTCCAGCCGGTCCAGGAGCATCTCCTCGACGGCTTCCTTCCGCGCGGTCTCGTACAGCAGGCCGCTCGCGACGGGGACACCGAGCAGGAGGACACCGAGCGCGATGGCGAGCGGGGACTTCGCCGGCCACACCAGGCGGTTGCGCAGGCCCAGGAAGGCGCCGTGGGCCGCCACGAGCAGAAGGAAGAGGCCGTAGACGGTGAGGGTGGTGCCCGAGACGCCGTCAGGGTCGGCCGGCAGCACCGAGAAGAGCAGCAGTCCGGTGGCCGCCCAGCACACCAGGGTCAGGAGCGGGCGGCGCATCAGCGCGTAGCCGAGCCCCAGCCCGCTGAGGTTCAGCAGGCCCACCCCGACGGCCCGCCAGCCGTCCGCGGGGCCGGGGGGCGGTGCCGAGGGCATCGGCGGCACCACATAACTGTGACTCCAGCCGTCCTGGTCTCTTACCCCGTACTGATCCCCGGACATCTCGGATCCCCCCGTCAACTCCACCCGCATGCTTACGAATTGTCAGTGTACGGCCGAAACTCGATGCCGCGACAGGTGATTCTCGGGCGCGGACGGAGATCGATTTCACTTCGTGACCACTGCCCGAGAAATGGCGCGAAAACATCGGCCGCATCGCTGGTCGGTGCGTGGGAACCACAGGCCCCACAGCTGGTTGACGCCTCCGGGTCACGTTCCGGTTCGCCCGGCGGGCGACAGGTTCTCCTCGACCGGAGCAGGCACGGGCGCGCGGCGGGCGGGGGACGCCTGGGCGAGGACGACGACGGCCGCACCGGTCGTGAAGACACCCGCCAACAGCAGGAGTGCGTAGGGGCGGTCGGGTCGTACGGGACGCGGCCCGCGTGCCGTGTCCTCCGGGAAGGTCATGACGGGGGCGCCGGTGATGTCGGTGGCGTCGTCGTCGGCGCGCAGGACGCCCAGGAGCCGGTCGAGTTCGGCGAGGGCGTCACGGCCGGTGCGCTCGACGCTCATCAGGAGGTCACGGGTGCGGTGCGTTCGGGGTCGGTGTCGAGCACCATGCGTCCCGCACCGGCCTGGACCAGCATGGCGTTCACCGAGTGTCCGACGATGTCGTGCAATTCCCGGGCGATGCACACCCGTTCGGCGACGACCGTCTCGCGGCGCAGCAACCGCCGCAGCTCCTCCGTCTCCCTGCGGCGGCGGGCCGTGGCGCAGCCCGCCGCCCACACCAGCAGCCAGACGAGGACGACCGCGGCCCGGGTCACCCACTGGTCGTCCTTCGGGGCGAAGTGGGCCAGCACACCGGGCGGTACGAGGAGCGCGCCGAGCACGGCCCTGCGCGGACTGGCGTACAGGCCCAGCGAGTGGACGCCGATGAGGTTCGCGACCGGCGTCAACTGGCCGGGCCCCACCCACAGGGTCTCCACGACGAGCCCCGCCGTGCCCACCGCGTACCCGGCGAGCGGGGCGCGGCGCCGGACCGCCAGGCCCCCGGCGATCATCGCGCCGAGGGCCAGGACGAGGGGCGGGGAGGCGTCGGGGCCCTCCCCTGCGCCGAGCCGTACGACGGTCATGGCCACGAACAGCACGGCGGCGGCCGCCACGTCGCCCGGTGGCAACCGCCGCCGCCGGGCCCGGCCCTCCGCCATGCTCCGCCCCGCCCCGTCAGCTGATGCAGGATCAAGTCCCGCTCAAACCAACAAGGTTGGCGAAGCATGGGGATCGCATCCAGGGGGCAGTACAGGGATCAGTAGCTTCCGCGCCTGACCCGGCGCAGCAGGACGACACCGGCCAGCACCGCCACACCGCCGATCATCGCGGGCCACAGCTGCGAACCGGTCTCGGCGAGGCTGCCCGACGCCGACCCGGACCCCTGCGCGCCGGGCTGCCCGGCGGCCGACGGCACGTTCGCCGCGGGCGTCTGCTCGGGGGCCGCGACCGCGTCGCCACCGTCCCCGGCGTCGCCCGCGCCGTCGCCGCCCTGGTCACCCTGGTCCGGCTGGTCGCCGCCCGCGGGGTTGCCGCGCTGGGTCGCCTTCACCGAGCCGAGGACCTGGGGCTCCTTGTCGCCGCCCTGGTTCGCCTGGTCGTCCGCGCCGCCGGGTGCCTGGGCGGTCTCGGAGGGCTCGGCCGCATTCTCGTCCTTGCCCTGGTCAGCACCCTCGTCCTGCCCGTCGCCCGGCTTCTGCTGACCCTGGTCCTGCTCCTCACCCTGGTCCTGACCGCCGTCCTGGCCCTGGCCCGGGTCCTGACCCTGGTCGTCGTCCTGGCCGGCGTCGCCGCCCTGGTCACCACCGTTGCCTTGGTCGCCACCGTTGCCTTGGTCGCCACCGTCACCCTGGCCGCCACCGTTGCCCTGGTCACCGTCGCCGTCGCCCTGGCCGCCGCCGAGGTCGGCCGCGTCGCACTCGCGGCCGTCGTTGATGCAGTCCACCATCGCCCGCATCAGGTCCTCGTCGAAGACGTTGATGAAGTCACCGTGGTCGGTGACGGCCTTGTGGAGCTGCTCGGGGAAGGTGTCCACGGCGAACAGCGGCGTCGTACGGCCGCCGTCCTGGAGGCTCGGGGCGTCGACGTCGTAGACGATGCGCTGGACCAGCTGCGGGATGGCCTTGAAGCCGGCCGCGCAGCTGCCGTCCGCGGCGGCGAAGGCCACGTGGGTGCGGTGGTTGGCGCTGTCGATGTTGCGCCCGTCCCAGCAGCTCTGGAACTTGAAGGTGCGGACCACGTCGCTGCCGGAGGGGCAGAGCGGGTACTTGTCCTTCAGCTGCCGGTCCTCGAAGCCGGTGCAGCTCCAGGACGCATTGGCGTTGGCCGGGCCGTTGACGAAGGCCTTGGCGTCGCCGGTGATGATGCGCAGCAGCCGCGGCATCTCCACGACCTCGCCCCGCGGGCTGCCGACGAAGGTCATGGTGACCTCCTTGGGCGTCACGATCTCACCGGCGTTGCCCTCGATGCCGCCGCCGGGCGAGTTGGCGTCCTGCTCGGCGGTGCCGTTCTGCAGACGGATCACGGGCCAGAAGTACGACGACCTGTCGCCCTGGTTCTCACAGCTGGTGTCGGCGGCTGCGAGGTCCTCGTCGCCGGCGAAGGCGTTGTTGCCCTGGTTGCCGATGTAGTCGTGGAAGTGGTGCGCACCGTTGGAGACACCGGGGGCGACGATCACGTTGTCCGAGTTGAACACGCCGTTGGCGTTCACCCCGCAGTCGGTGCTGAAGGAGCCGGTGGAGCCGTTCTGTCCGCCGCGGTTCCCGGCGTTCGGCTGGACGGACCTGATGTCGGCGTAGTCCGCGGCCACCGGCCCGTTGCCGGCCTGGCCCCCGTTGCCCTGCTGTCCCTGGCCGCCCTGCTGCCCGCCCTGGTTCTGATCTCCCTGGCCGCCCTGGTTCTGGCCGTCGCCGTTCTGCTCACCGCCGTCCTGACCGGCGTCCTGGTTCTCGGCGGGGCGCAGTTCGCAGGCGGCGAGGGAGTCGAGTCCGTCGGGGCGGTCCCCGACGCGGTCGATGGCGATCGCGATCCGCTCGATCGTCGCCGCCCGCTTCTCCTTCAGCGGGTTCATGATCGCGTTGTCGGCGAACCCGCTGTCCTGCTGCTGGGCCTGGACGGAGTTCTGCAGCCGCTGGTATGCCTCGGCTATCTGCTGGTCCAGGGCGGCGAGTTCCTTGTCGACGCCTTCCCGTGCCCCCTCGGGCACCTCCGTCAGCTCGCTGCCGACGTCCGGGCAGTCGATCGTGCCGGCGGCGGAGGCGACCCGCTCGACCCAGTCGTCGGGCGCACCGTCCTCGGTGGCCGACGCGTAGACGTTGACGGCCACGAGACCACCTCCGCCCAAGATCAACGCGATCGCGGCAGAGGTCGCGCGCCGTGCTCCGGATGGGCGTCTGCGCCTGGTGGTGCGTCCCACGGATAGCTCCTACAACGTCGTGGTCGGGTCCGGGCATAAAAAACCCCAGCCTTATACGGAGCCGGGCGTCGATGTGTTCAAACGCCTCGCAGATTCACAGAAATCCCATAGGCGGCAGGGCATCACACATGGTCAAAGGGGTAGCAAGCGCTCTCGCGACCGAGCTGTCGAAGGTCTCGTCCGGGGCAGCGCACGACCCCCTCTCGCCTCCGGGCGCGGGGCAGTGTAGACATGGGCACATGGTCCGTCTCCTGGGTCGATCTCGCTCTCAATCGACCCGCCGTCCCCAGGGTCGGCCTGCGCAGGGCCGGGACGACCGCGCCCGGCGGGTACCGCATGGATCGGACGGCGGCGCGAGCCGGGAGCCGGAACACGGCCGGGGCCCGCTCTCGGGGTTGCGGTCGGCGCTGAGCGGGCGCAGTGTCGCCGGGCAGGTGTTCCTGCTGCAGGTCGTGATCGTGCTGGTACTGGTGGTGTCGGCCGTGGTGGCACTGGTCCTCCAGGTGCGGCACGACAGCTCCAAGGAGGCGCACAACCGTTCGCTCGCCGTGGCGGAGACGTTCGCCAACGCGCCGGGCACCCGGGAGGCGCTGAACGCCCCCGATCCGACGGCGGTGCTCCAGCCACGCGCCGAGGCCGCCCGGGTCCAGTCCAAGGTGGACTTCATCGTCGTGATGAACACCGACGGGATCCGGTACACCCATCCGAAGACCGACCGCATCGGCAAGCAGTTCGTCGGCACCGTCGAGCCCGCGCTGAAGGGCGAGTCCTTCACCGAGGAGGTGAACGGCACCCTGGGCCCGCTGGTCCAGGCCGTGGTGCCGGTCAAGGATCCCGACGGCAAGGTGGTGGGCCTGGTGTCGGCCGGCATCACCACCGAGAACGTGGGCGGGGTGGCCGAGCAGCAGCTGCCCCTCGTGCTGGCCGCCGCCGCGGCGGCCCTCGCCCTGGCGACGGCGGGCACGGCGCTCGTCAGCAAGCGCCTGCTGCGGCAGACCCACGGGCTCGGCCCGTCCGAGATGACTCGCATGTATGAGCACCACGACGCGGTGCTGCACGCCGTACGGGAGGGCGTGATCATCGTCGGCGGCGGGGGCCGGCTGCTGCTCGCCAACGACGAGGCGCACCGGTTGCTGGACCTCCCCGCGGACGCTGAGGGCCGGGACGTCCACTCCCTGGGCCTCGAGGCGCACGTGGCGGACCTGCTGACCTCCGGGCGGCTCGCCAACGACGAGGTGCACCTGGTGGGCGACCGGCTGCTGGCGGTCAACCAGCGGCCCACCGATCTCCAGGGCGAGCCCTCCGGCAGCGTCGCCACGCTCCGCGACTCCACCGAGCTGCGTGCCCTCTCCGGCCGCGCGGAGGCGGCGCGGGAGCGGCTGAAGCTGCTCTACGACGCCGGGGTGGGCGTCGGCACCGGCCTGGACGTGACCCGTACCGCCGAAGAACTGGCGGAGGTCGCGGTCCCCCGGTTCGCGGACTTCGTCACCGTGGACCTGGCCCCGGCCGCGCTCAGCGGCGAGGAGCCCGAGACGGCCACCACGCTGCGCCGTACGGCGTGCACCGGGATCCGCAAGGACGCGCCGCTGTACAAGGTGGGCGAGCGGATCGACCTGGTCCCCTCCTCGCCGCAGGCCCGCAGCATCGACGGCGGCAGCTCGACCCTCGTGGCCGACCTCAGCCGGGCGACCGGCTGGCAGGCCCAGGACCTCGAACGGTCCGCGCAGGTCGTCGAGTACGGCATCCACTCACTGATCGCCGTGCCGTTGCGGGTGGGCCAGCTGGTGCTGGGCGTCGCCACCTTCTGGCGCTCGGAGAAACCCGAGCCGTTCGACCAGGAGGAGCTGGCGCTCGCCGAGGAGCTCGTGGCGCGCGCGGCGGTCTCCATCGACAACGCGCGCCGCTACACCCGCGAGCACACGATGGCCGAGACCCTGCAGCGCAGCCTCCTGCCGCGCAACCTGCCCGAGCAGAGCGCCCTGGAGGTCGCCTACCGCTATCTGCCCGCCCAGGCCGGGGTGGGCGGCGACTGGTTCGACGTACTGCCGCTGTCCGGTACCCGGGTCGCCGTCGTCGTGGGCGACGTGGTCGGTCATGGTCTGCACGCGGCGGCCACGATGGGACGGCTGCGCACGGCGGTCCACAACTTCACCGCGCTGGACCTGCCGCCCGACGAGATCCTGGGGCTGCTGGACGAGATGGTCAGCCGGATCGACCAGGACGAGGCGGTGCTCGACGGCAACGCCCCGATCACCGGGGCCACCTGCCTGTACGCGATCTACGACCCGGTCTCACGGCATTGCACCGTCGCCCGCGCCGGTCATCCGCCGCTCGCGGTGGCCCGGCCCGACGGCACGGTCGACTTCCCCGACGTGCCGGCCGGCCCGCCGCTCGGTCTGGGCGGGCTGCCCTTCGAGACGGCCGAGCTGGACCTCGCCGAGGGCAGCCGCATCGTGCTGTACACCGACGGTCTCGTCGAGGACCGGGAGCGGGACATCGACGACGGGCTCGAACTGCTGCGCGCCGCCCTGGCGGGGGCCGACGGCTCGCCTCAGGGCACCTGTGAGGCCGTTCTCGACGCGCTGCCGCCGAGCCGGGCGAGCGACGACATCGCGCTGATCGTCGCCCGCACCCGGGCGCTGGACTCGGGCCGTGTCGTCGAGTGGGAGGTGCCGGGCGACCCCGCCGCGGTCCGCCGGGCGCGCTCGGAGGCCACCCGGCAGCTGGCCGTCTGGGGCCTGGAGGAGCTGGAGTTCACCACCGAGCTGATCCTCAGCGAGCTGGTCACCAACGCCATCCGGTACGGCGGCGGGCCGATCCGGGTCCGGCTCATCCACGACCGGCAGCTGATCTGCGAGGTCACCGACAGCAGTCACACCTCGCCCCATCTGCGGTACGCCGCCACGACCGACGAGGGCGGCCGGGGCCTGTACCTCATCGCCCAGCTCACCCAGCGCTGGGGCACGCGCTACTCCCCCACCGGCAAGACGATCTGGACCGAACAGGCGCTGCCCTGACGGCCGTCGGACAGCCGCGTCCGGAAGGACCCGGCACCCAACGCACAAGGAGAGACCGGAGCATGCGCATAGGACTGCTCGGAACCGGACCGTGGGCCGAGATGGCCTACGCCCCCGCGCTGAGCGCCCACCAGGAGCTGGAGTTCGCGGGGGTGTGGGGCAGGCGCCCGGAGGCGGCCAAGGAACTGGCCGACCGGCACGGCGGGCTGCCGGTGTACGAGGACGTCGACGCCCTGTTCGCGGACGTGGACGCGGTCGCCGTGGCCCTGCCGCCCTCCGTGCAGGCACCGCTCGCGGTGCGCGCTGCGCGGGCGGGCTGTCATCTGCTGCTCGACAAGCCGCTGTCGATCGACGTCGAGCAGGGGCGGGCCGTCGTCGCGGCGGTCGAGGAGAGCGGGGTCGCCTCGGTCGTCTTCTTCACCGCCCGGTTCCAGACCGCGATCGACGCGTGGATCACCGAACAGGCCGCCCGGGAGGGCTGGTTCACGGGTCGCGCGGAGTGGTTCGGGTCGCTGTTCGACGGGGAGAGCGACAGTCCGTTCGCCAACTCGCCGTGGCGGCGGGAGAAAGGCGGACTGTGGGACGTGGGCCCGCACGCCCTGTCCGTGCTGCTGCCGGTCCTCGGGGACGTGGTGAACGTGGCCGCCGCCGTGCGGGGGCCCCGGGACACGGTCCATCTGGTGCTCCTGCACACCGGCGGGGCGTCCAGCACGCTCACCCTCAGCCTCACCGCCCCGCCCGCGGCCGCCGGTGCCACGGTCGAGCTGCGCGGCCGGGCCGGGACGGCCGTACTGCCCACGACCGACGAAGAGGTCGTACCGGCTCTGGTGCGGGCGGGGGACGCGCTGCTGGCGGCGGTCCGTAGTGGTCGTCCGCATCCGTGCGACGCCGCGTTCGCGCTGCGCGTGACGGAGCTACTGGCTGCCGCGGAAGGGCAGTTGACCGGCTGACGAGCCCGACTCGGGGCCCCGCGTTCGAGTTTGCGTTCGACGTGTACCGGACATCGTCCGGTGGCGGGCACGCCTTCGCCTCGCGCGTTTCGGTGAGGAGGCGCCCGTGAGTGTGACGGACGGGGACGGCGCCGAGCCCCCGCGGCGCGGGGCGGCGGCCCGGAAGAAGGACCAGGACGCGCGGACGGTCATGCGGCTGCGCCTGGGGGTCGGGGTCATCGGTGTCCTGCTCCCCCTGGCGCTGCCGGCCGGCAACTGGATCGCGGCGCGGATCGACGGGCGGACCGGTGAGGACTCCTGGCCCGGTTCCATGAGCGGGGCGTACTACACGAGCACCCGTGACGTCTTCGTCGGCGCCCTGTGCGCGCTCGGGATCTTCCTGATCGTCTACCGGTTCGACCGTTCAACGACATCCTGGGCACCGTCGCCGGCGCCTGTGCCCTGGGCGTCGCCCTCTTTCCCACCGCGCCGGGGTCCGGGGGCGACACGGGACAGCGGACGGTCTCGGTGTTCCACCAGGTCTTCGCGGTCGCCCTGTTGACGGCGATGGCGGCCTTCTGCATCTCCATGTACCGGGCGCGCGGCTTCAAGGACCGGCCGTACGCGCGGCGTCCCTATCTGGTGGCCGGTGTACTGATCCTCGTCTTCATGGCGCTGGCCGCCGTGGCGGCGGCCACCGAGGTGGGCGACGACTGGACGGTCACACCTCTGTACCTGTGCGAGTGGCTGTCGGTGTGGTCCTTCGGCTTCGCGTGGACGGGGGCGGCGCTGTCCCTCGCCGCGGACATCGACCGGCTGTCGCGGACCCGGGCGGTGGTCGACGCGGTGGCCGGGTGGCTCCGCTCCCTCGGTGGCCTCGGCTCCTCGGTCGGCGGCGGGCTCAGACCCGGGAGCCGGTGAGGAAGCGGTCCAGGGTGGCGGTCAGCTCCGCCGGCTTCTCCACGGGCAGTTCGTGGCCGGCGTCCAGGATCCGCACCTCGGCGTCCTGGCAGGCCTTGGCCATGCGGAGCATCTGGGCGACGGGCAGTTGGATGTCGTGGTAGCCGTGGACGAGGAGGACGGGGGTGCTGATCTCGCCGAGGCGGTCGAGGACGTCGAAGGCGCGCATGGCGCCGTACAGGGTCCGCACGACCTCGCGCGGAGTGGCGGCGGAGGCGCGGATGTACTCCCGGATCTCCTCGCGGGGGTAGCCGGGCGCGAAGGCGCGCTGGATGTTGGCGGCGACGAACAGCTTGAACGGGACGCGGGTGGAGACCGCCATCAGCAGGCCGCGGCCACGGCTGTAGGTCATGCGGGCGATGGAGTTGACCAGCACCAGGCGCTCCACCCGCTCCGGGTGGGCGAGGGTGATGGTCTGGGAGATCATGCCGCCCATGGAGTGGCCGATCAGGACGAAGCGCTCGACCTCCAGGTGATCGAGGAGGGCGAGCACGTCTCTGGCCAGCTCCTCGATCGTGCGCACCCCGGCGCCGCCGCTCTCGCCGTGCCCGCGCAGGTCGAGGCGGATCACGCGCCGCTTCGCGGCGAAGTGCGCGACCTGGTGGTCCCAGCGGTGCCGGTCCGCGGTCCAGCCGTGGACGAACACCAGGGGCACGCCGTCGCCTTCGCGGGGGCCCTCGTCGTCGTACGTCAGCACGGCGCCGTCGACTTCGAGCTGCGGCATGGGGGCCTCCTGCGATGCGGTCCGGTCCGGTCCGGTCGATCCGGTTACTGGCCGGTACGGTAACCGTTGGCCCGGCCCGCGTAAATCCTGAGCGCCTGCCGACCACCTCAAGGCGTGCCCGGCAGCGTCCGCCGCGCGTTCTCCCGCACTGACCACACACTGACCACGGGAAACAGGTGACAGACTGGCGCCATGGAAGAACGCGCATTCGGTAGGTCGGGTCAGCACGCGTCCGTGGTCGGTCTCGGCACGTGGCAGCTGGGCGCCGACTGGGGAGACGTCGACGACAAGGAAGCCCTCGCGGTGCTGGAGGCCGCGGCCGAGTCGGGGGTGACCTTCTTCGACACGGCCGACGTCTACGGTGACGGACGCAGCGAGCAGACCATCGCCACGTTCCTGCGGAGCAGGCCCGACCTGCATGTCTTCGTCGCGACGAAGATGGGCCGCCGTGTGGAGCAGATCCCCGAGAACTACGTCCTCGACAACTTCCGGGCCTGGAACGACCGCTCCCGCCGCAACCTCGGCGTGGACCGCCTCGACCTGGTCCAGCTGCACTGCCCGCCCACGCCGGTCTACTCCTCCGACGAGGTGTTCGACGCGCTCGACACCCTGGTCGCGGAGGAACGCATCGCCGCGTACGGGGTCAGCGTGGAGACCTGCGCGGAGGCGCTGACGGCCATCGCCCGGCCCGGCGTGGCGAGCGTGCAGATCATCCTCAACCCGTTCCGGATGAAGCCGCTCCTCGACGTCCTCCCGGCGGCCGAGGAGGCGGGGGTCGCGATCATCGCGCGCGTTCCGCTGGCCTCGGGGCTGCTGTCCGGCAAGTACACCAAGGACACGGTCTTCGCGGAGAACGACCACCGCACCTACAACCGGCACGGCGAGTCCTTCGACCAGGGCGAGACCTTCTCCGGCGTGGACTACGGCACGGGCGTGGAGGCGGCCGTCGAGTTCGCCGCGCTCGCTCCCGAGGGCTTCACCCCGGCCCAGCTGGCGCTGCGCTGGATCATCCAGCTGCCGGGCGTCACGACGGTCATCCCGGGCGCCCGCACGCCCGAGCAGGCCCGCGCCAACGCGTCGGCCGCCGCACTGCCTGAGCTGTCCGGCGAGACGCTCACGGCGATCCGGGAACTGTACGACCGCCGGATCAAGGAGCAGGTGGAAAGCCGCTGGTAGGACGGCGTGCGGGGGTTGTCCGGCGCGGCACGCCGGACGACCCCCGCGGGCACGTCAGATACGGCCGCCGGTGAGCCGGGTGATCGGGCCGTGGACGTGGCGGCCGGAGCGGCGGCCCGCCGCGTAGGAGGCGGCGGTCAGGACGGTGAGGCCCGCGCCCACGCCGGCGGCGACGAGCTTGCGGTGGGCGATCACCGTCGTGGCGGTCTTCGCGGTGGCGGCCACCTGGCCGGAGGCCTGCACCACCGCCTGGCGCCCCGCCTCGACCCCCTTCACGGCGCTGTGCACGGCACCGTTCGTGCTGTCGGCTGCGCGCTTGGCCGCGTCGGCCGCGCGTCCCGCCCCGGCCTTGGTGGACGACGTCGCGTCGTCCACCTTGATCGCGGCCGCCTTCGCGGACGCGGTGGCGGGTGCGGTCGCCTTGCCGGTGGTGCGACGGGCCTTGGCCGCGGCCGTCTCGGCGGACGCGGAGTTCTCGTTCGGGTCTTTGTTCGGTCGAGTCATGGAAACCGCGTTGCCGTTCACCGCCGCGGCAAACACGTCATGTCAGGCAGAGAGGCCGGGGAGCGGCCACAGAGGGGCCACAGAAGGGCCGCGAAGGTCTCCACCGGCCCTTTGCCGGCCCTTTGCCGGGGCCTTCCCCGCCGTCCGGCCATTCCCCCGCATGGCATAAGATCGCTTTATGAGGTCATAGACCCGACCCGCGTACCTGGTTAGGGTCACCTTAGTTTAGGGTTCCCGACGAGACGCTTTTCTTCCGCTCGAAGGGAACCTGAACATGCCCCGCCCTCTGCGGGTAGCCATTGTCGGAGCCGGACCCGCCGGGATCTACGCCGCCGACGCGCTGCTGAAGTCCGACGTCGCCACCGAGCCCGGTGTGTCCATCGACCTCTACGAGCGGATGCCCGCCCCGTTCGGACTGATCCGTTACGGCGTGGCCCCCGACCACCCCCGCATCAAGGGCATCATCACCGCCCTGCACCAGGTGCTCGACAAGCCGCAGATCCGTCTCTTCGGCAACGTCGACTACCCGTCGGACATCAACCTGGACGATCTGCGCGCGTTCTACGACGCCGTGATCTTCTCCACGGGCGCGACGGCCGACCGGGCGCTGGACATCCCCGGTATCGGCCTCGACGGCTCCTACGGCGCGGCCGACTTCGTCTCCTGGTACGACGGCCACCCCGACGTCCCGCGCACCTGGCCCCTGGAGGCCGAGAAGGTCGCCGTCCTCGGTGTCGGCAACGTGGCGCTCGACGTGGCCCGGGTCCTCGCCAAGACGGCGGACGAGCTGCTCCCGACCGAGATCCCCACGAACGTCTACGAGGGTCTCAAGGCCAACAAGGCCCTGGAGATCCACGTCTTCGGCCGCCGCGGCCCGGCGCAGGCGAAGTTCTCCCCGATGGAGCTGCGGGAGCTGGACCACTCCCCCACCATCGAGGTCATCGTCGACCCCGAGGACATCGACTACGACGAGGGCTCCATCGCGACCCGGCGCGGCAACAAGCAGGCCGACATGGTCGCCAAGACCCTGGAGAACTGGGCGATCCGCGACACCGGCGACCGCCCGCACAAGCTGTACCTGCACTTCTTCGAGTCGCCCACCGAGATCCTCGGCGAGGACGGCAAGGTCGTCGGCCTGCGCACCGAGCGCACCGCCCTGGACGGCACCGGCAACGTCAAGGGCACCGGCGAGTTCAAGGACTGGGACGTCACCGGCGTCTACCGCGCGGTCGGCTACCTCTCGGACAAGCTGCCCAAGCTGCCCTGGGACGTCGACTCGGGCACCGTCCCCGACGAGGGCGGCCGGGTCATCGAGGAGACCGGCGCGCACCTGCAGTCGACGTACGTCACCGGCTGGATCCGACGCGGTCCGGTGGGCCTCATCGGGCACACCAAGGGCGACGCCAACGAGACCGTCGCCAACCTCCTGGACGACTTCGCGAACGGCCGGCTGCACGAGCCGTCGGCGCCCGCGCCGGAGGCCGTCGACGCGTTCCTCGCGGAGCGGAACGTGCGCTTCACCACGTGGGAGGGCTGGTACAAGCTCGACGCGGCGGAGAAGGCGCTCGGTGAGCCGCAGGGCCGTGAGCGAGTGAAGATCGTCGAGCGGGAGGACATGCTGCGCGCGAGTGGCGCGTAGTGCTCCGCCGACGGGCTGGGGGAACTGCGGGCCGTGATCGAGCTGCGGGTCGTTCGTGGCTGGTCGCGCAGTTCCCCGCGCCCCTTTCAGGGGCCTGCGGCCCCATCGACGGGTGCGCGGGCCCCTGAGGCATAAGCTCGGACAATGGCCAAGTACTACGACGTCCACCCCGACAATCCTCAGCCGCGTGCCATCGGGCAGGTGGCCGACAGCATTCGTCAGGGTGGGCTGATCGCGTATCCGACGGACTCCTGCTTCGCGCTGGGGTGCCAACTGGGCAGTCGTGACGGCATCGAGCGGATCCGTACGATCCGGCAGCTCGACGACCGTCACCACTTCACCCTGGTGTGCGAGAACTTCGCGCAGCTGGGCCAGTTCGTGCACGTCGACAACGACGTGTTCCGTGCCGTGAAGGCGTCGACGCCCGGCAGTTACACCTTCATCCTCCCCGCCACGAGGGAGGTGCCCCGCAAGCTTCTGCACCCCAAGAAGAAGACCGTCGGGGTGCGCATCCCCGACCACCGGGTTGCCCAGGCTCTGCTCGCGGAGCTCGGCGAGCCGCTCGTCTCCAGCACGCTGCTGCTGCCCGACGAGGAGGAGCCGCTGACGCAGGGCTGGGAGATCAAGGAGCGCCTGGACTACCTGGTCGACGCGGTGGTGGACTCCGGCGACTGCGGCACGGAACCGACGACCGTCATCGACTTCTCCAGCGGCGAGGCCGAGATCATCCGCAAGGGCGCGGGCGACACCTCACGGTTCGAGTGAGGTCCGGGCCCCAGTCGGGGCTCAGGTCTGCCGCAGCGGCTCGTACACCTCGGGTCGCAGGCCGAACGTCCAGGCCACGCCCTCCCGGGCCGTGGTCGTGGTGGGCGGCACCCGCAGCCAGTAGGTGCGGCTGGTGCCGTCCGGCTCCGGTGTGGAGTTGACGACCTCCACCATCACCACGTCCTCGTCGCCCGGCAGGGCTATCCGCCAGAGCACGCCCGTCTCGTCGCGGTGCACCGGCTTCGCCCCGGACTCCTCCAGGTAGCGGTCGTAGCCGTAGTACTCCAGCATCACGCGGCGCAGCTCGGCGTTCTCCTCCGCCCGGATCTCCTGCGGGGTCAACCCGCCCAACCGGTCGAGGAATTCAGCCGGCACGGGCAGTCCGCGCCAGGCGTGCAGGGCGAACCCGTCGGAGAAGGCGAGCGCGGGCCCGTCCCCGCGGTCCAGGCGGCCCGCCTCGTCCCGGTGCAGTTCCACAGGCCGTTCGGCGACGACGGCGACATGCTCGTACGGCCACCACCATCCGGCCGTGCGGGCCACCTCGGCGAGTCCGTCCAGCTCGGGAGCGGCGTCGAAGGCGGCCAGCCAGGCCGCGTCGTGCTGGCCCAGGACCGCGTCCAGGAGCAGCAGCCGGACACCCGTTTCCTGCTTGCGGTCGGCGGAGGCCAGGGCCTCGACGATTCCGGTGCGGACGCGGTCGACGAGGGGCCGGGTGGTCTCCCAGAGGTCGGCGCCGGACGCCCGCCAGTGGTCGCCCCAGCCGGTGGGGCCCAGCCGGGTGTGCAGCCGGGCGCGGGCGGCGGCGACCGGTCGGTCGCGGACGGCGTCACGGACGCTCGCCCCGGTCGCCGGGAGCGCCTCGCCGTCCTCCGCGGCCGCTCCCGAGAGCAGGCGCAGCGCCGCCAGGGGCGAGCGGGCCCACACGATCCGCTCGGGCTCCGCCAGCCCCGCCCGCCGGTACGCCAGACGCACGCCCGCCTCGGTGCGCGTCCGGTCGCCCGCCCCGGTGGCCGCCGCGACCGCCCGCCAACTCGCCTGTTCCGTCACGCCGTTCCTCCTGGATGTCGATGCCTGTACACACGGCCGCCGCACATCACGGCCGCCCTCTCTTCCCACGGATTCAGTCGGCGACGATCCGCACCGACCCCGGTACGTACTCGCGTTGGCGGATCACGCGGTACCAGCCCTTGGGCAGGGAGATCGCCGCGTGCTCCTCGTGGACGACGCGGGCGCCCTCCGGCACATGCAGCAGCATCGGCCCGAAGACGCTCGCCTCGCGGATCAGACGGCCGGGACCGACCACGGCGTGCGCGTGACCGGTGACCTCGCCGAGGGCGAGGACGAGCCGGCCGCGCCCGTCGCGCGGCTCCGACGTGGCATCGAGCGCACTTCCGGGCACCGCGCTCTCCGCCAACGGCACGATGAGGACGTCTCCTTGCCGGTACATGGGTCTCCCTCCCGTCGGGCACTTCCCGTGCCACGAGACGACCGTAGGGGCGGCCACTGACAATCGGCCCCCGCACGGCCGTTCGCCGGGGCGAGCGCGGGTGTTCGTCCACAGGACAGGGGTCCGCCGCACGCGGTGTCAGTGGGACTTGGTAGAACTCCCCTACCCGGCGGCGCTGTGTGCCCCGGGTGCGCGACGGGCGGACCGGGCGGGGACCCGGCCTCCGCCCATGGACATGGAACGAAGGGGCGGGGCGCACATGACCATCGGGAGCCATCTTGAGGAGTTCCACGACCTGCCGGTCCACCGCTTCCCCAAGTCGGTGAAGGACCGGCCGGGCGCCGCCGGTCTACCCGCGCCCGAGTCGGTGGCCTGGAACATCACCGTGGACTCGTACGACACCGAGGAGGGCTGGGAGGAGGCGTTCGGCCGGTTCCTGGCCTCGGTCGACACCGAGAAGGTGCGGGCGCTGGTGGTGGGCGCCTGGAACGAGGTCTACGACAACGGCCCCGAGAAGATCGTCCAGGCCCTGGTGGCGGCGAAGGACCGGCTGCCCTCGCTGCGCGCGCTGTTCCTCGGGGACATCGTGATGGAGGAGTGCGAGATCTCCTGGATCAACCAGGGGAACGTGGGCCCGCTTCTGGAAGCCTTCCCGGAACTGGAGGAGTTCGGGGTGCGCGGCGGCCAGGGACTCGTCTTCCCGCCGTTGCGGCACGAGCGGCTGCGCTCGCTGACGGTGGAGACCGGCGGCATGCCCGCCGAGGCCGTCCGGGGTGTCGCGGGCAGCGACCTGCCGGCCCTCGTCGAGCTGGACCTGTGGCTCGGCACCTCCGAGTACGGCGGCGACAGCGAGGTGGCCGACCTGGCGCCGATCCTCGCGGGCACCCGGCTCCCCGCCCTCAAGTATCTGGGGCTGCGCAACAGCGAGATGCAGGACGACATCTGCGCGGCCCTGGCCGCCGCCCCGGTGGTGGCCCGCCTCGACGTGCTGGACCTGTCGATGGGCGTCCTCACCGACGACGGCGCGACCGCGCTCCTGACCGGTCAGCCGCTCACCCACCTCAAGACGCTGGACCTGCACCACAACTACCTCAGCGCGGAGATACGCGACCGCCTGCGGGACTCCCTGGAGGCCGAGGGGGTCCAGGTCGACGTCGACGCCGACGACGCCGAGTCGGACGAGGAGGAGGACGGCACGGTGTGGCGGTTCGTCGCGGTGGGCGAGTGAGCGCGTAGGGATCCGCGGACGAAGGGGGGCCAAGTGTCCGGTTGGAGCGGTGCGGCGGGGGTGGGACCCGGCCCGTACAGGTGGGTGGTCGTCGGGAACGGGGAGAACCGGCGGGTCGGGCTGTTCGTCGCGGCGGCCGAGACGGCCGGCGCCGGGAGACCCCGCGTCGTCGAGTGGCGGGACGTGCTGCGCGACGGCGGCCACGAGTTCGCCGACGACGAGATCGTCCGGCTGGAGTCGCCGGGTGAGAACGCCGAGGTGGACCGGCTGTTGCGCGATGTCGGGGACCCGACACGGGTGGAGGGCTCAGCCACCTGGTACGCCCGTTTCCTGGCCGCCGTGGGCTCACTGCGGGGCGGGCTGCGGCTGGACGGTCCGGCGGATCTGGCGGTGCTGTTCGACAAGCGGCTGTGCCACGCCCGGCTCGACGCGGCCGGGGTCCCGGTGCCGCCGTCGCCGACCTCGGGCCGCACGCTCGCGGTGGGCGGCTGGGACGACGTGCGGGCGGTGATGCGGGAGCACGGCATGCCGCGCGTCTTCGTGAAACCGGCCCACGGCTCCTCCGCGTCCGGTGTGCTGGCCGTCGAGTCGTCGGCGAGCGGACGGCTGCGGGCCACCACCTCGGTGGAGGTGTCCGCGGACGGCGGGCCGCACACCCCGCCGCGGCTGCACAACTCCCTGCGGGTGCGGCGCTACGCGGACGAGCGGGAGATCGCCGGCATCGTCGACGCCCTCGCGGCCGACGGGCTGCACATCGAGCGGTGGCTGCCAAAGGCATCCGCGCAGGGGCGGTCCGCCGATCTGCGGGTGCTGGTCGTGGCGGGCCGGGCCACGCACGCGGTCGTCCGCACCAGCCGATTCCCGATGACGAACCTCCATCTCGGCGGGGCACGGGGCGATCTGACCTCGGTCGTGGACGCGGCCGGCGACCGCTGGCGGCAGGCGCTGGACATCTGCGAGCAGGCCGCCGCCTGCTTCCCGGACACGCTGTGCGTCGGCGTGGACCTGCTCCCGGCGATCGGCTGGCGCCGGTTCACGGTGGGCGAGGTCAACGCGTTCGGCGATCTGCTGCCCCGGCTGACCGGACTCCCGGGCGGCCCGGCGGAGGGCCTCGACACGTACACGGCACAACTCGCGGCGGTGCGGAACGCGATGCTCCCGGCGCCCGCGCACCTCCCCCAGGCAAGGAAAGACCATGCACGCTTCTGACCCGGCCGGCACCACCACGGCCGAGCCGGACATGAACGAGGTGGTGGGCCGCGACGACCTGCTGCTGCTCACTCTCGACACCCTGCGCCACGACGTGGCCGTGAAGCTCGCGGCGGAGGGCCGGCTACCGAATCTGGCCGCCCGTCTGCCGGGCGGCACCTGGGAGAAACGGCACGCGCCCGGCAGTTTCACGTACGCCTCGCACCAGGCGATGTTCGCGGGGTTCCTGCCCACCCCGGCGAGGCCCGGACCGCATCCGCGGCTCTTCGCGGGCCGGTTCGCCGGCAGCGAGACCACCGAGGAGCGCACCTTCGTGTTCGACGGTCCCGACCTGGTCTCGGGGCTCGCCGAGCGCGGCTACCGCACGGTGTGTGTGGGCGGTGTCGGCTTCTTCAACAAGCAGGGGGCGCTCGGCAGTGTCCTGCCGGACCTGTTCCAGGAGAGCCACTGGGAGCCGGAGTTCTCCGTGGCCTCACCCACGTCGTTCGAGTCCCAGGTGGCCCGCGCCGAACAGGTCGTGGCCGAACTCCCCGCCGACCGGCGGCTGTTCCTCTTCCTCAACGTCTCCGCGCTGCACCAGCCCAACTGGTTCCATCTGCCGGGCGCCACCCGCGAGGCGGGCGACAGCCTCGCCACGCACGCGGCGGCCCTGGAGTACGTCGACCGGCACATCGGCCGGCTCTTCGCCGCGATGAGTTCACGGCGCCGCTGCTTCGCCATCGTCTGCTCCGACCACGGGACCACCTACGGCGAGGACGGGTACACCGGACACCGCCTCGGCCACGAGGCCGTGTGGACCGTCCCCTACAGCCACTTCTTCCTGGAGCCGTCCGCATGACCGTGACCGCGCCGCTGGTCCGTCCTTACCAGCACTACGTCTACGCCTACCCGCACAAGACGGCATACCGGAAACTGCCCGACGATCCGCTGCTCGCGGACCTGTGGGCCGGCGAGTCCCGGCAGGCACTGTCGCTGTACGCGCACATACCGTTCTGCGAGGTGCGCTGCGGCTTCTGCAACCTCTTCACGCGGATCGGCGCTCCCGACGGGCTGACCGGCCGCTATCTCGACGCCCTCGAACGGCAGGCGATCGCGGTGCGGGAGGCGCTCGGGGACGCGGAGCCGGTGCGGTTCGCGAACGCCGCGTTCGGCGGTGGCACCCCGACCTATCTGGAGGCCGCGGAGTTGGAGCGGCTGTGCGACATCGCCGAGCAGCACATGGGCGCGGACCTGCGGGCGATCCCGCTGTCGGTGGAGGCCTCCCCGGCCACGGCGACCGCCGACCGGCTCTCGGTGCTCGCCGAGCGGGGCACCACACGGCTGAGCCTCGGCGTGCAGAGCTTCGTACCGGAGGAGGCGCGTGCGGCCGTACGACCGCAGCGGCGGTCCGACGTGGAGGCGGCCCTGTCCCGGATCCGGGACGCCGCGATACCGATCCTCAACATCGACCTGATCTACGGCATCGACGGGCAGACGGCGGCCAGTTGGCGGCTGTCGCTGGACGCGGCCCTCGCCTGGCGGCCGGAGGAGATCTACCTCTATCCGCTGTACGTCCGGCCGCTCACCGGGCTCGGCCGGAACGCGGACCCGGTGCTCGCGGACCGCGACTGGGACGAGGCCCGGCTGCGGCGCTACCGCGAGGGCCGCGACCATCTGCTCGCCCACGGCTACGAGCAGGTCTCCATGCGGATGTTCCGTCGCGCGGACGCTCCGCCGCAGGGCCCGGACGACCACGCCTGCCAGACGGACGGCATGATCGGCCTGGGCTGCGGAGCCCGTTCGTACACGTCGCAGGTGCACTACTCCTTCGACTACGCGGTGCACATGAGCGAGATCCGCACGATCATCGACGACTACACCGCCACCGAGGACTTCGGCCGGGCCGTGCACGGTCGGGTGGTCGACGAGGACGAGGCCCGGCGTCGCCATCTGCTGCAGTCCCTGCTCCAGGCGCGAGGACTGCCGGTGGCGGACTACCGGCGGCGGTTCGGGTCGGAGCCGTACGCGGACTTCCCCGTGGAGCTGGACCTGCTGGCCGCGCGCGGCTGGCTCGCGGAGACGGGCCCCGGTCTGCTGAAGCTCTCCGCCGAGGGGCTGGCGCACTCGGACGCCATCGGCCCCGAGTTCTTCTCCCCCGCCGTCCGGGCGGCGATGGCCGCGTACGAGCCGAAGTGACGACACCCGTGGACCTGACGATCCTCTACCGGGGCCCGCTCGCCTCCTGCGACTACGACTGCCCCTACTGCCCGTTCGCCAAGCGGCGTGACTCGACGGACCGGCTGCGGGCCGACCGCGCGGCCCTGGAGCGTTTCACCGCCTGGGCCCGGGAACAGACCGGCGACCGGCTCTCGGTGCTGTTCACACCGTGGGGCGAGGGGCTGGTGCGGTCCTGGTACCGCAGGGCCCTGGTCGAGCTCTCCCACGAGCCGCACATCGACCGGGTGGCGATCCAGACGAACCTGAGCTGCCGCACGGAATGGCTGACGGAGGCCGACCCGGACACGGTGGCCCTGTGGTGCACCTACCACCCCGGACAGACACCGTACGAGAGGTTCCTCGGCAAGGCCCTCCGGCTGGCCGGGGCGGGGATCCGCTTCAGCGTGGGGATCGTCGGCCTGCCGGAGCATCTGGAGCACGCCAGGCGGTTGCGCGGGGAGCTGCCGGAGCAGGTGTATCTGTGGGTGAACGCCGCCGAGGGACACACCTACACCGACGAGGAGGCGGCGCTCTGGACCGAGTTGGACCCCCTGTTCCCGTTCAGCCGCCACCCGCACCGCTCGGCGGGCCGCGCCTGCCGCACCGGTTCCACGGTGGTGTCGGTGGACGGGGAGGGGACGGTCCGGCGCTGCCACTTCGTGAAGACCGAGCTGGGCAATCTCTACGACGGCTCCTTCCGCGCCGCGTTGGCGCCCCGCCCCTGCCCGTTGTCCGTCTGCGACTGCCACATCGGCTACGTCCACCTCGAAACGCTCCCCCTGTACGACGTGTTCGCGGGCGGCGTCCTGGAGCGCGTACCGACGCCGGCGGCGCGGCCCGGAGTCCGAAAGCGAGTGAGCCCATGACCTCAGCGGTCAACAGTGGTCCGTGGCTGCGGCGTTACCGGCCCGCGCCCGAGGCGGCCGTACGGCTGCTGTGTCTGCCGCACGCGGGTGGCTCGGCGAGCGCCTACCACCCCATGGCGCTGGCGCTCGCCCCGGCGGCCGATGTGCTGGCCGCGCAGTACCCGGGGCGTCAGGACCGCTACGCCGAGCCGCCGTCGGAGAGTGTCCGGGAGCTGGCCGAGCGGATCGTCGAGGCCGTCACCGGCGACGACGACCGGCCGCTCGCCCTCTTCGGGCACAGCATGGGTGCGGTGGTCGCCCACGAGGCGGCGCTGGCCCTGGAGGCGGCCGGCCGGGTCCCGGTGCGACTGTTCGTCTCTGGGCGGCGCGCACCCTCCGTACGTCGGCCGGGTCGCGCGCTGCACCTCGGCAGCGACGCCGAACTGCTCCGGGCGGTGCGCCGGTTGGGCGGCACCGACGGGCAGGTCTTCGAGGACGAGGAGCTGGTGCGGCTGGTGCTGCCCGCGCTGCGCGGCGACCACAAGGCGCTGGAGACGTACGAGCCGCGCCCCGGCGACCGGCTGTCCTGCCCGGTCACCGTCCTCACCGGCGACGCCGACCCGGTGACTCCGGTGGCGGACGCGCGGGCCTGGAGCGGCCACACCGACGGACCGACCGAGCTGTGTGTGTTCCCCGGCGGCCACTTCTACCTCAACGACCGGCCGCGGGAGGTCGTCGACGTCGTACGCCGCCATCTGGGGCTGTAGGCCGGGGGTGGCGGGGCGAGCCCTCACACCCGCCAGCTGTAGCGCCGTTCCGGGCGTCCGGCCACGCCGTAGCGCAGGGAGACGTCCGCGCTGCCGGTGCCGTGGAAGTACTCCAGGTAGCGGCGGGCGCTGACCCGGGAGATGCCGGTGAGGGTGGCGCACTCGGTGGCGGAGAGGGTGCCGTCGGCGGCGCGCAGGGTGGCCTCGATCAGCTCGGCGGTCTCCACGCTCATGCCCTTGGGCAGGGCACCGGCCGTCGACGCCGGCACGGTGGCTCCGGCGAGGACCCGGTCGACGTCGGCCTGGCCCCGGACGACGGTGGTGAGCAGCCGGCCGCGCTGGGCGGCGTACCGCTGGAGCCGGGAGCGCAGCTCTTCGAACTCGAAGGGCTTGAGGAGGTAGTCGACGACGCCGTGGCGGACCGCGCCGCGCACGCTGTCGGCCTCCCGGGCGGCGCTGATGACCATGACGTCGCAGTCGTGTCCGGCGGTGCGCAGCCGGGGTATGACGTCGAGGCCGAAGCCGTCGGGGAGGTAGAGGTCGAGGAGGACCAGGTCGGGGCGGAGTTCGTCGACGGCGGCGACGGCCTGTTCGCCGGTGCTGGCGACGCCGACCACGTGGAACGGCTCGACGCGTTCGACGAAGGTGCGGTGGACCCGGGCCACCATGAAGTCGTCGTCGACCACGAGCACGTCGATGGTGCCGGGCGGGCTGCTCGTACCGGACGGTCTGCTCGTGCCGGTCATGGTGTCGCTCCTTCCGCCACCGCGTCGGCGAGGTGGCTGACGGTCATGCGGGCGGTGAACATGGCCCCGTCGGGGGTGTTGGTCACCGAGACCTCACCGCCGTGTCGTTCGCAGACCAGGCGGGTGAGGGCCAGGCCGATACCGCGTTCGCCTTCCCGCGCGGCCTTGGTGGTGAAACCGTGGGAGAAGACCTCACGGGCGAGTTCGGGGGCCACCCCGGGGCCCGAGTCGCGGACGACGATCTCCACGCTGGAGGCGTCCTGGCGCAGTTCCACCTCGACCCAGGCCTCGCGCGCGTGGGCGCCGGCCCAGCGGTCGGGGTCGTCGGGCGCGGTAGGAGTGGCGGCCGCGTCCACGGCGTTGTCGACGAGGTTGCCGACGACGGTCGCCACGTCGGCGGCGTCCTCGGGGGCCAGCCGGTCGAGGTTGGTGGCGTCCGAGATCCGCAGGGTGACCCGGCGTTCGGCGGCCAGCGAGGTCTTCGCCGTGAGCAGGGCGGCGACGGCGGTGTCGCGGACGCGGCGGCTGAGGGTGACGTCGAGGGAGTGGCGGTGCCGGCTCAGCGCCCGGATGTAGTGCACGACCTCGTCCTGCTCGCCGATCTGGATGAGCCCGGAGATGGTGTGCAGTTGGTTGGCGAACTCGTGGGCCTGGGCGCGCAGCAGCTCGGAGGAGCTGCGGAAGGAGCCGATCTCGCGTTCGAGGCGGGCCAGCTCGGTGCGGTCCCGGAGCGTGGTGACGGAGCCGAGGTGGCGGCCGTCCTTGGTGACGGTCATCCGGTTCATCACCAGGACCCGGCCCCGGCGGATCACGACCTCGTCGCGCTGGTGGGGTGCCTCCGCCTGGGCCCCGGCCAGGACGTCCCGCAGCCGTCCCTCCACCCCGAGGTCGGCGAGGCTCTTGCCGACGCAGTCCTCCGGCAGGTCCAGCAGGCGCCGGCCCATCTCGTTGACGAGGGTGAGCCGGTGGTGGGGGTCGAGGGCGATCACGCCCTCGGCGATGCCGTAGAGCATGGCCTCGCGGTGTTCGGCGAGGCCGGCGATCTCCTGCGGCTCCAGGCCGAGGGTCTGCCGTTTGACGCGGCGGGCGAGCAGCCAGGAGCCGACGAGGCCGAGGCCGCTGGCGATGCCGAGGTAGGCGAGGAGGTAGGAGGAGGCGCCGCTGAGACGCTGCCACACGGTCGGGGAAGCCTCGCCGATCATGACCGTGCCCAGCAGCAGGCCGAGGTTGTCGTTGGTCGTCGCGCCGAGCACGGGGACCTGGGCCACGAGCTCGCGGCTGCCGTCCAGGGTCAGTGAGCCGGACCAGCCGCGGCCCGCGAGGGCGCCCTCGCCCACCGGCAGCGGGTCGCCGATCGCGGTGGGGTCGGTGGAGCTGACGATCCGGCCGTCGGCGTCGGCGACGGTGACCGAGGTGACCCCGGACTGGGTCTGGGTGGAGTTCACCAGGGGCGCCAGCGCCTCGTGCGCGACGGGCCGTGCGAGGCGGTCGCGGACCAGCGGGTTGGCGGCGAGCTGCTCGGCGAGCGCGGTGACCCGGCGGCCCTCGACCCGGTTGAAGGTCGCCGCCGACTGCGTGAGCGAGACCGCCGCGACCGCCAGCAGCACCACCACGACGATGGCGAGCTGGAGGACCAGCATCTCGCCTGCGAGGGTATGGCGACGGAACACCACGACGGACTCTTCTCTCTGCCGACGCCGTCCCGGGCGCCGCTCCTGATCTGTACCGGACGCCGCGCGGGGCGTCTGACTCCTGTTCGTGCCGGACGCCGAGTCGGGCGTCCAGCTCCTGTCTGTACCGGAAGCCGAGTCGGGCGTCCCGCTCCTGTCTGCGTCGACGCCACGTCCGGCGTTTCACTCTTCCCGGTCCGGCACCACGCCGGGCGGTCCGCGGCTCGGGTGCCGCCCTGTGCGGTGGGTCGCACAATCATGGCGCCCGGGTGCGATCCGGGAAAGGGAGGTGCGGGGGACGTGCCCATAAGGTGACAGGGGCCGTGACCACTACGACCACAACCTTCGTTGCTTCCGCAAGGGCGTCAGGGCCCTCCCACGCGGGCACGATGTGGCCCAGGTCACCTCCCCCCTCATCGACCCGACCGACAGGTGGTGGCATTCGTGCAACTGCGCACCCCGCTCGCCCTGCTCGGGGCGGCCGTGCTCGTGCTCGTGGGACCGCCGCTGCTGTCCACCGGCGACGACACCGGCACCGGCTCCGGCACCCAGATCCCCGGCCTGCGCTTCATGGTGCCGAACACACCGGGCGGCGGCTACGACATCACGGCACGGACGGCCGCGAAGAACGCGGAGGACGCCGGGCTCACCCACAACATCGAGGTGTTCAACCTGCCGGGTGCCGGTGGCACGGTCGGCCTGAGCCGGCTGGTGAGCGAGCACGGCAACGGCCGGCTCGCGATGTCGATGGGGCTCGGTGTCGTCGGCGCCGTCCGCTCCAACGACGCGCCGAAGACCCTCGCCGACACCACCCCGATCGCCCGCCTCACCGAGGAACAGGACGTCGTGGTGGTGGCCAAGGACTCCCCGTACAAGACGATCGACGACCTCGTCGGGGCCTGGAAGGACGACCCGGGCAAACTGCCGGTGGGCGGCGGTTCGGCACCGGGCGGCCCCGACCACCTGGCGCCGATGCTGATGGCACAGGCCGCCGGGATCGCGCCGAAGGACGTCAACTACATCCCCTTCGACGGCGGCGGTGAGCTGCTCGCCTCGATCCTGGGCGACAAGGTCGCCTTCGGCGTGTCCGGAGTCGGTGAGTACCTGGACCAGATCAAGGCGGGCGAGCTGCGGCTGCTCGCGGTGACCGGCCCCGAACGCGTGCGCGGGCTGGACGCGCCGACCCTCCAGGAGGCCGGCTACGACGTGAACTTCACCAACTGGCGCGGCATCGTCGCCCCGCCCGGCCTCACCGACGCCGAGCGCGACAAGCTCACCCGGCTGATCGAGGAGTTGCACGATTCGCCGGAGTGGCGGCAGTCCCTGAAACAGAACGGCTGGGACGACGCGTTCCTCACCGGCGACGCGTTCGGCGACTTCCTGGACGCCCAGGACAGGCGCGTGGTGTCGGTGCTGAAGGAGCTGGGACTGTGACGACGCGGACGGACTCCACCGGCACTCCCCCGACACCCGCCGACGAGCGACGCTCCTGGCTGCGCGACCACTCCGAGCTCGGCGTCTGCGTCCTGCTGCTGGCGCTCGGCGTCCTCGTCCTGACCGACGCGCTCACCATGGACGTCGACATCGCCCAGCGCGGTCCCGTCGGGCCGCGGACCGTGCCGATCGTGGTCGGCGCCGGTCTGCTGCTGATCGCCGCGCTGCTCGCGGTGGACGTGCTGCGCGGCGGCCGGGGCCAGGCCGAGGCCGGCGAGGACATCGATCTGTCCGAGCCGGCCGACTGGCGCACGGTGCTGCTGCTGGCCGGGGTGTTCCTCGGCACGGCGGTCCTGATCGAGCCGCTGGGCTTCCCCATATCCGGCGCCCTGCTGTTCTGGGGCGCGGCGTACGCCCTCGGCAGTCGCCGCCTGGACCGTGACCCGCTCATCGCGGCCGTCATCTCCCTGGTCACGTACGCCGTGTTCGACAAGCTGCTCGGAGTGCCGCTGCCCGGTGGCCCGCTGATGGGAGTGCTGTGACATGGACGCCTTCAGCTCCCTCCTCGACGGCTTCGGTACGGCCCTGACACCGGTCAACCTGCTGTGGGCCGCGATCGGCGTCCTGCTGGGCACCGCGATCGGGGTGCTGCCGGGGATCGGGCCCGCCATGGCGGTGGCGCTGCTGCTGCCGGTGACGTACGGGCTGAACCCGGTCGGCGCGTTCATCATGTTCGCGGGCATCTACTACGGGGCGATGTTCGGCGGTTCCACCACGTCGATCCTCCTCAACACGCCCGGGGAGAGCGCGGCCGTGGTCGCCGCCATGGAAGGCAACCCCATGGCCAAGTCCGGGCGCGGCGCGCAGGCGCTGGCGGCGGCCGCCATCGGGCACTTCGCGGGCGGCATGGTCGGCACGGTCCTGCTGGTGGCCCTGGCGCCGAAGGTCGCCGAGCTGGCCGTGGACATCGGCGCCCCGGACTACTTCGCGATCATGGTGCTGGCGTTCATCGCGGTGACGTCCGTGCTGGGCTCGTCCCGCATCCGGGGCCTCGCCTCCCTGCTGATCGGCCTCACGATCGGTCTGGTGGGCCTGGACCAGATGACCGGCCAGCAACGTCTGACCTTCGGCTCGCTCCAGCTCGCCGACGGTGTGGACGTGGTGATCGTCGCGGTGGGTCTGTTCGCCATCGGGGAGGCCCTGTGGGTGGCGGCGCATCTGCGGCGCAGTCCGCCGCAGCCCATCCCGGTGGGCCGGCCGTGGCTCGGCCGCTCCGATGTGCGGCGGACCTGGAAGTCCTGGGTGCGGGGCCCGTTCATCGGCTTCCCGTTCGGCGCGATCCCTGCGGGCGGCGCGGAGATCCCCCCCTTCCTGTCGTACGTCACCGAGAAACGGCTGTCGAAGCACCAGGACGAGTGGGGCAAGGGCGCCATCGAGGGCGTCGCCGGCCCGGAGTCGGCGGCGTCGGCCTCGGCGGCGGGCACCCTCGTCTCCATGCTGACCCTCGGCCTGCCGACCACGGCGGTCGCGGCGGTCATGCTGGCGGCGTTCCAGCAGTACGGCATCCAGCCGGGCCCGCTGCTGTTCGAACGGGAGCCGGACCTGGTGTGGGGCCTGATCGCCTCGCTCTTCGTCGGCATGGTCCTGCTGCTGGCGCTCAACCTGCCGCTGGCCCCGCTGTGGGCGAAGCTGCTGCGCATCCCGCGGCCCTACCTCTACGCGGGGATCCTGTTCTTCGCGGCGGTCGGCGCGTACGCGGTCGGCGGTGAGGTGATCGACCTGGTGATCCTGCTGGTCATCGGTCTGATCGGATTCGGCATGCGCCGTTACGGTCTGCCGGTGCTGCCCGCCGTCATCGGCGTGATCCTCGGCCCGGGCGCCGAGCAGCAGCTGCGCCGGGCCCTGCAGATCAGCGACGGCAGCGTCACCGGCCTGGTGAACACGCCGTTCTCGGTGACCGTGTACGTGATCATCGCGCTCCTGCTGGCCTGGCCGCTGCTGAAGCGGCTGGTCACGCGGAGGCGCGATGCCGAGGCCGGGTGACCGGCGGCCGGGCGCTCAGCTCGCGCCCCGCTCCGCCTCCTCGTGCAGGAAGGCGCTGATCTGGCCCGCGAGGTCCGCCCGGCCCGGGCCGCCCGCCGGGTCGAGGAGGTCCTCGTCGACGCCGATGCCACCGGACCACAGGTACCGCTCGGTCCACTCCTCGTCCGCGCGCAGCTGGACCTGGATGTCGAACTGGGAGAGGTGGGCCTCCGGGGCGGCCGCGTACAGGACGGAGGTGGCGCGGCGCAGCGGGTACAGGTCGAAGCCCTCGATGAACCGGGAGTTGCGCCAGTCGAGGAAGGCGCTCTCGCCGTCGGGGCCGGTCCGGATGTCGAGCTGGCCGTCCTCCAGGTGCAGGCCGACGTGGTCACCGCCCCGGTTCTCCACGGTCACGCGGAACCGGAAGTACGTGAGGCCCTCGGCGGCGTCGTCGCGCCCCCGCGGGGGCTCCGCGCACTCCACTCCGTGGACGCGCACACGCAGGCCGGCCAGATCGCCGTCGTACTCCTGCCAGTCCCCGATCACGTTGGGCTCGCGCACCGTCCACCTCTCCACATCGGCGGGACACCTCCCGCGTTCGCGCGCACCACAGTGCCACACCCGTCGGACGTCCGGATCCGGGGCATCATCGCCGGTCAGAGGTGATCAAGGCGTGGGCAGCGACGATTCCCGGGAGGGCGCCACGAAGGAGGTCCGCCACGTGCCGCACATCACGTTCACGGCTCACTGTGCGGATACGCGGGGGCCGACTTGCCGATTCCCCGAGCGGGCTCCGGCACAGTGCGCTACGTTCGATCACCGCCGGTTGGCGCACCGTCGGCGAGGTCGCGTGCAGGGAAGGTTCTGAGCGTCGCATGGGCAACTTCGGCATCGCTCCGTCGACGGGCCCGGTCATGACCGGAGGGCTGGCCGATTCGCTGTTCGAGACGGCGCACCGCGATCCCGCGCTGCCTCAGCTCGCGCGCCGTGACAGCGCCTCACCCGACACCTGGACACGGGTGAGTGCGGCCGAGGCACGGGACGAAGTGGCCGATCTGGCCAAGGGGTTGATCGCGTCCGGGATCCGGCCGGGCAACCGGGTGGCCGTGATGGCGCGGACCCGGTACGAGTGGACGGTGCTCGCCGTCGCGCTGTGGGCCGTGGGCGCCGAGATCGTGCCGGTCTGTCCGACGTCGTCGCGCGACCAGATCGAGTGGATCCTGCGGGACGCGGCCTGTGTGGGCGTGGTCGTCGAGGACGAGTTGGGCGTGATGACCGTCGGTTCGGTGTGCGCCAAGCTGCCGCTGCTGCGGTACGTCTGGCAGCTGGACGCCGAGTCCCTGCCGCAGTTGGTCGAGGCGGGCCGGGACGTACCGGACGCGACGGTGGACTCGCTGCGCCGTATCGTCATGCCGGACTCCACCGCCGTCATCGCGTACACCTCCGGCACGACCGGCCGGCCCCGGGGCTGCGCGCTCTCCCACCGCAGTCTCGCCAGTCCCTGCGACGCGCTGCTCGCCGGCTGGCGGCACACGGCGGCGGCGCCCGGTGAACAGCCCGCGATCCTGGCCTTCCTGCCGTTCTCGCACGTCTACGGCCTGATGATCCAGGGGATGTGTCTGCGCGGCGGGCTGCTCCTCGGGCACGAGCCGGAGTTCGACGAGGAGGCGCTGTCCGCCGCGCTGCGCTCGTTCCGGCCGACGTTCCTCTACGGTGTCCCGTACCTCTTCGAGCGGATCCACAAGAACTTCCTGCGCAAGGCCCAACAGGCGGGCCGGGGGCCGCTGTTCGAACGCGCGGTGCGTACGGCGCAGGACTACGCCTTCGCCGTCGAGCGGCAGCGGCTGGGCACCGGTCCCGGGCCCGCGATGGATCTCAAGCTGCAACACGCCTTCTACGAGAAGACCGTGTACCGCAAACTGCGCGCGACGCTGGGCGGCCGGGTGCGCGGCGGCTGTTCGGGCGGCTCCCCCCTCAACCGCGACCTGACGCTGTTCTACGCGGGTATCGGCATCCTCGTGCACGACGGGTACGGCCTGACCGAGACCGCCGGGGGCATCACCGCCCAGCCGGTGGGCCGGGAGAAGTTCGGCACCGTGGGCCGTCCGCTGCCGGGCACGGAGATCCGGGTCGCGCGAGACGGGGAGATCCTGGTCAACGGGCCCTCGGTGTTCCAGGGGTACGTCAACGACGAGGCGGGCACCCGGGCCGCGCTCCAGGACGGCTGGCTGGCCACGGGGGACATCGGGCGGCTGGACTCCGAGGGCTATCTGTCGATCACCGGTCGCAAGAAGGAGATCATCATCACCAGCGGGGGCAAGGGGGTGGCCCCCGCGCCGCTGGAGGAGCAGCTGCGGACGCATCCGCTGATCCACCAGGCGGTCGTCGTCGGGGACAACCGGCCCTGCGTGGGTGCCCTGCTGACGCTGGACCCGGAGTTCCTCGCGCACTGGCGGGGATCGTTGTCCGCGCCGGGCGAGTTGCTGGGCCGGGAGGCGCGGGAGGAGAACGCGCTGCGGCAGGAGGTGCTGCGGGCGATCGCCGCGGCCAACAGCACGGTGTCGCGCTCGGAGTCGATCCGTGTCTACCGCATCCTGCCCGAGCCGTTCGACCTCGCCAACGGGATGCTGACGCCGTCGATGAAGCTGCGCCGGGACACCATCGTGCAGCGGTACGAGGCCGAGATCGAGGCGATGTACGCGACCTCGGCGCGCACCGCCCGCCGTACCCTCTCGGACGAGTTCGCGGGCTGGGACGACTCGGACCCCGACGACGTGTTCCGCCGCGCCCGGCACTGACCGCGGCCGGGCACCACCCGAACGTCCGACCACGGGTCGGGCCGCTGTTGACGAAACGGTGTCTCGGATGCGGAGATGCTCCAGGCGGCAGGCGGGAGACCGCCCCGCCCGGCCGCACTCCGCACCACCGTGACACGAAGGCAGAGGACCGAGACCCATGGCACTGCAGATCAGCGCCACCAACCCCGAACACCCCGCGCTGTTGCTCGAACTGCCGTGGCACCTGCCGCTGGAGGAGTGGCCCGAACACCATCTCGTGCCGCTCCCCCGCGGTATCTCCCGCCACGTGGTGCGCTACGCCCGCGCGGGCGACGAGGTCGTCGCCGTCAAGGAACTGGCCGAGCGACCCGCGCTGCGCGAGTACGAACTGCTGCGCGACCTCGACCGGATCGGCATCCCCGCGGTGGACGCGCTCGGCGTCGTCACCGGCCGTCTCGACGAGGCGGGCGACCCGTTGGAGCCGGTGCTGATCACCCGGCACCTGGGCGGTTCGATGCCGTACCGCTCGATGTTCGAGACGACCATGCGCCCGGCCACCATGCACCGGCTGATGGACGCCCTCGCCGTCCTGCTGGTGCGGCTGCACCTGGCCGGGTTCGCGTGGGGCGACTGCTCACTGTCCAACACGCTGTTCCGGCGGGACGCGGGCGCGTACGCGGCGTACCTGGTGGACGCCGAGACGGGCGATCTGCACGCGCGGCTGAGCACCGGGCAGCGGGAGTACGACCTCGATCTGGCCCGGGTCAACATCAGCGGCGAGCTGCTGGACCTGGAGGCGTCCGGGGCACTGCACCCGTCGGTGGACCCGATCGACTTCGGCAACGAGATCTGTTCCCGCTACCACCGGCTCTGGAAGGAGCTGACCCGCAGGTCGGTGTACCCGGCCGGGAAGTACCACTACATCGAGCGCCGGATCCGCCGTCTCAACGACCTCGGTTTCGACGTCGCCGAGATGCAGATCGAGCACGCCGACAACGGCGACACGGTGACCTTCGTGCCCAAGGTCGTCGACGCGGGCCACCACCAGCGGCAGCTGCTGCGGCTGACCGGTCTGGACACGGAGGAGAACCAGGCCCGGCGGCTGCTCACCGACCTGGAGAGCTGGATGGCCACCCAGGACGACTACGCCCCGGACGACCCCCTCGGCGCCCGTCCCGAGGTGCTGGCCCACCGCTGGGTGCGGGAGGTGTTCCGGCCGACCGTGCGGGCCGTCCCGCTCGAACTGCGCGGCTCGATGGACCCCGCGGAGATCTACCACCAGCTCCTCGAACACCGCTGGTACCTGTCCGAGCGGGCCCAGCACGACATCGGTCTGGACACGGCGGTGAAGGACTACATCGACAACGTCCTGCCGAAGACCCTGGCGCTGCTGCCGCCGAAGGCCGACGACGTCATCGCCGACTGAGCCGCCGGGCGCCCGGGGCCGGTGGCACCGGGCGCCGGCCGTGGGTCGCCGGGGCGGGTCACCTGTGGGGGACGACCGCCACCGGGCAGTGCGCGTGGTGCAGGACGCCGTGGGCGACCGACCCGATGCGGGCGCCGACGGCCGTACGGCGGGCGCGGCGCCCGACGACCACCAGTTGGGCCCGCTGGGCCACGGACAGCAGCACCTGCCCGGCGCTGCCCATCTCGACGTGCTGGGTGACCCGCACCCCGGGGAACCGCTCCTGCCACGGCTCCAGTGCGGCGGCCAGCGCCTTCTTCTCGTAGGGCTCAAGCCCGCCGGCCTCGTCGAGGAGCTTCAGCGAGCCGGGGCTGTACGCGTACAGCGGGGGCAGCGTCCACGCCCGCACCGCGCGCAGGGACGCCCCGCGCGCGGCGGCCGTCTCGAAGGCGAACCGGAGCGTGTCGGCGCTGTCCTCCGGCGTGCCCTGCTGGCCGACGACGACCTCGCGTCCGGCGGCCTCGGTGCTCGGGGTGTCCTCGGCGCGCACCAGCACAACGGGACGCGGTGACTCGACGATCACCTGCTGTCCGACCGAGCCCAGCAGGAAGCCGACCACCGTGCCGTGCCCGCGCGAGCCCAGCACCAGGGTCTCGGCGTGCTCGGCGGCGCCGACCAGCGTCTCGACCGGCGGGCCCTCCACGAGGTCCGCGGTCACCTCCAGCTCCGGGTGCCGTTCGGCGACCCCCCGCGCGGTCTCGGCGAGGGCCTCGCCGGCCCACCGCGCCTGTCCGTCCCGGTCCACGGTGATCGCCTCGTGCGGCTCCCACCGCCACGCGTGCACCACCCGCAGCGCCAGGCCCCGGCGTACGGCCTCCCGGCCGGCCCACGCCAGTGCGGCGAGGCTCTCGGGGGTACCGTCCACTGCGGCGGTGATCGGGCGCGTCGTCATCGGCCACCTCTCGGTTGTCACATGGCTGACGGCTCCAGTCTTCACTACGCTCGCCGCATGACCTTGCAGTGGGAGCAGGTGCTGGTGGACGCGGCCGATCCGGCGGCGCTGGGCCGCTGGTGGGCACAGGCGCTCGGGTGGGTGGCGGTCGACGAGTCCCCCGACGAGTACGAGATCCGTACGGCCCCGGACCGTCTGCCCGGCCTCCTGTTCGGGCGCGCCCCCGACCCGAAGAACGGCAAGAACCGCCTCCACCTGGATTTCCGCCCGGACGACCAGGAGGCGGAGGTCACCCGCCTCCTCGCCCTCGGGGCCCGGCACGCGGACATCGGGCAGACCGGTGACGAGCCCTGGGTCGTGCTCCAGGACCCGGAGGGCAACGAGTTCTGCGTGCTGGCCCCGCGCCGGACCTGACGGCGCCCTCGGGCCCCGGACCGTGGCTGCGCGGAAGCCGCGCGCAGCGGCACGGTCGAACATACGATGGGCCCATTGGTCTCGGGGTGGAGGAGTATGACTCAGGCTGTCGGTCCCGCGCGGAACGTGATCCTCACGGTGGATGACGATCCCGGGGTCTCCCGTGCGGTGGCGAGGGATCTGCGCCGCAGGTACGGCGAGTCGTACCGGATCGTGCGGGCGGAGACCGGGCAGGCCGCGCTGGAGGCCCTGCGGGAGCTGAAGCTGCGCGGCGACCAGGTGGCGGTGATCCTGGCCGACTACCGCATGCCGGAGATGAACGGCATCGAGTTCCTGGAACAGGCCCTGGACGTCCATCCGGGCGCGCGGCGGGTCCTGCTCACCGCGTACGCCGACACCGGCGCGGCGATCGACGCGATCAACGTCATCGACCTCGACCACTATCTGCTCAAGCCCTGGGACCCGCCGGAGGAGAAGCTCTATCCGGTCCTGGACGACCTGCTCCAGGCCTGGCGGGCCACCGACCGTACCCGCGCGGGCACGACGAAGGTGGTCGGGCACCGCTGGTCGGCGCGGTCGTCGGGCGTACGGGAGTTCCTGGCGCGCAACCAGGTGCCGTACCGCTGGTTCTCGTCGGACGAGCCGGAGGGACGGCGGCTGCTCGCGGCGGCCGGGGCGGACGGCACACGGCTGCCGCTGGTCGTCACCCCGGACGGTACGCCGCTGGTGGCGCCGGAGGACCCGGAGCTGGCGGAGAAGGTGGGGCTGGCGACCACACCGGCCCAGGAGTTCTACGACCTGGTCGTCATCGGCGGCGGACCCGCAGGGCTCGGCGCCGCCGTGTACGGCGCCTCGGAGGGACTGCGGACGCTGCTGGTCGAGCGGTCGGCCACGGGCGGCCAGGCGGGCCAGAGCTCACGGATCGAGAACTACCTCGGGTTCCCCGACGGGGTGTCCGGCGGTCAGCTCACCGGCCGGGCGCGCCGTCAGGCCACCAAGTTCGGCGCGGAGATCCTCACCGCCCGTGAGGCGAGCGGGCTGGAGGTGAACGGGGCGGCGCGGACCGTCCGGTTCTCCGACGGCTCGACGGTCGCCGCGCACAGCGTGATCCTCGCGACCGGCGTGTCGTACCGGCAGCTCGCCGCGCCGGGCTGCGCGGACCTCACCGGCTGCGGGGTGTTCTACGGTTCCGCCCTGACCGAGGCGGCCGGCTGCCAGGGGCACGACGTGTACATCGTGGGCGGCGCCAACTCGGCCGGGCAGGCGGCGATGTACCTGTCCCGGGGCGCCAAGTCGGTCACCCTCCTCGTGCGCGGCGAGTCGCTGACCGCGTCCATGTCGCACTATCTGATCCAGCAGCTCGCCGAGGCCCCCAACATCTTCGTGCGCCCCGGCACGGTCGTGGAGGCCGCGCACGGCACGAACCAGCTGGAGCAGCTGACGCTGAAGGACGTGGCGAGCGGGCGTGAGGAACTCGTCGACGCGCAGTGGCTGTTCGTGTTCATCGGCGCCGAGCCCCACACCGACTGGCTGGAGGGGACCGTGCTGCGCGACGAGCGCGGGTTCATCGTGGCCGGGCCGGACATGACCCCGGACGGGGGCCCGCCGGCGGGCTGGGAGCTGGACCGGCCGCCGTACCACCTGGAGACCAATGTCCCCGGGGTGTTCGTCGCCGGGGACGCGCGGTCAGAGTCCGCGAAGCGGGTCGCGTCGGCCGTAGGAGAGGGAGCGATGGCCGTGATGCTGGTGCACAGGTATCTGGAGCAGTCATGACATTCGCCGGGGTGTCGTCGTGAGCGGGCAGCCGTCGCCGTGCGACCGGGCCGAGCTGGGCCGTCTGTTCCTGTTCGAGAAGCTGGACGACGAGCAGTTGGACCGGCTGTGCCGCGAGGGCCGGGTGGAGCGGTTCGAGCCGGGTCACGTCTACCGGGAGGGCGAGCCGGCCACCTGTTTCTTCGTGCTCCTGGAGGGCACGGTGGTGCTGTCGCGGCAGGTCGGCGACGACGACGTGGAGGTCAGCCGCAGCTCCCAGGTCGGGGTGTACGCGGGCGCCTTCCAGGCGTATCTCGGGGACCAGGCGGACCAGGCCCGTTACAAGGGCTCCATGCGGGTCACCGTCCCCTCGCGCTTCTACGTCCTGCCCGCGGCGGCCTTCGCGCAGATCATGCGTGACTGGTTCCCCATGGCGGTCCATCTGCTGGAGGGGCTGTTCTTCGGGAGCCAGAACACCCAGCGGACCATCAACCAGCGGGAACGGCTGCTGGCGCTGGGCTCGTTGTCGGCCGGGCTGACACACGAGCTGAACAACCCGGCCGCGGCGGCCGTCCGGGCGACCTCGGCGTTGAGGGAGCGGGTGGCCGGGATGCGGCACAAGCTCGGGGCGATCGCCGCAGGCCCGTACAAGCGGGCGATGCTGGAGTCGCTGGTCGATCTGCAGGAGCGGACGGCCGAGCAGGTCGCGAAAGCGACGCCGCTCAGTCCGCTGGAGGCCTCCGACCGGGAGGACGAGCTGACGGACTGGCTCGACGACCACGGGATCGCGGGCGGCTGGCAGCTCGCGCCGAACTTCGTGCAGGCCGGACTCGACACCGCGTGGCTGGACCAGGTCGCCGAGGCCGTGGACGAGCACACCCTCGAAGGCGCGGTGCGCTGGCTCAACTACACCGTCGAGACCGAGCTGTTGATGAACGAGATCGAGGACTCCACGGCCCGTGTCACCCAGCTCGTCGACGCGGCGAAGCAGTACTCGCAGCTCGACCGCGCGCCCTACCAGAACGCCGACGTCCACGAACTCCTCGACAGCACCCTGCTGATGCTGTCCGGGAAGATCGGCGACCGCATCGAGGTGGTGAAGGAGTACGACCGCTCGCTGCCGCGCATCCCCGCGTATCCGGGCGAGCTGAACCAGGTGTGGACGAACCTGATCGACAACGCGGTCGCCGCGATCAACGACACCGGTGGCGCGGGCACGTTGACGGTGCGGACGGCACTGGACCACCGCGATCAGGTCCTGATCGAGTTCCGTGACACGGGCCCCGGCATCCCGGCGGAGATCAAGGGCCGGATCTTCGACCCCTTCTTCACGACCAAGCCGGTGGGGCAGGGCACCGGGCTCGGCCTCGACATCTCCTGGCGCATCGTCGTCAACAAGCACCACGGACACATCGAGGTCCACTCCCGGCCGGGGGAGACCCGTTTCCAGGTCCTCCTGCCGCTGACGGCACCGGCCGCCGACCTGGACGTCACGCTCGCCGACGACCCCGAGGAGACCCCATGACCCTGCCCGCCGGAATCGACCCCACCGTTCCGCCGAGCGGCGACGGGTGCGTGGAGTGCGAGGAGGCCGGCGGCTGGTGGTTCCACCTGCGGCGCTGCGCCCAGTGCGGCCATGTCGGCTGCTGCGACTCCTCCCCGGCCCAGCACGCCACGGCCCACGCGGGAGCCACCGGGCATCCCTTCGTCCAGAGTTACGAGCCGGGCGAGTCGTGGTTCTGGAACTACGAGACGGACGAGATGTACGAGTCGGGGCCGGACCTCGCGCCGCCCCTCAGCCATCCGGAGGGACAGCCGTCGCCGGGCCCCGCGGGGCGCGTCCCGCGGGACTGGACGTCGGCGCTACGGTGAGCCCAGCGGGGGAGCGCGGGGATTCGGGTGCGGGGTGCGTTGTCGACTGCGGGCCCGGTGGGGCTTCTCGCGCAGTTCCCCGCGCCCCTGAAACCAACGGCCCTACGGGCCTGCAGGACCAGGCCCTGCGGGCCTGAAATGCAACGGTCCGGCGGGGATGAAAGGCACGGGGCGCAGCCCCTGCTTTTCAGGGGCGCCGGGAACTGCGCGAGAAGCCCCACTCACCCGCACCCGACGACGCACCCGCACCCACACCCCAGGCACCCCCACCCCACCGAACGGAGTGACATCGTGTTGATCGGGATCGGCGAGATCCAGGACGCCGCCCAGCGGATCGCCGCCCATGTCGTGCGGACGCCCACCGTGCCGAGCCCGGGGCTGTCCGCGCTCCTCGGCGCCCCGGTGACCACGAAGCTGGAACTGCTGCAGCGCACCGGCTCGTTCAAGGCGCGCGGCGCGACGGCGAAGCTGCTGACGCTCTCGGAGGCGGAGCAGGCCGCCGGGGTCGTGGCGGTCAGCGGTGGCAACCACGGCATCGCGCTGGCGCACATGGCCGCCGCCCTGCACATCAAGGCGACCGTGGTGATGTCCAGGTCCGCGCCCCGGCGGGCCGCCGACCTCGTCGAGGCCGCCGGCGCCTCGCTGCGGCTCACCGACGGGATGGCGGAGGCGTTCGCGCTCACCGAGCGGCTCCGGTCGGAGGGCCTCACCCTCGTCCACCCGTTCGACGACCCGTTGGTGATCGCCGGGCAGGGCACCGTGGGCCTGGAGTTCGCCGAGGACCTCGGGAACTCCGGGGCGACGGCGGCCACCGGGGACGCCGGCGCGCCCACGGACGTGCTCGTCAGCATCGGTGGCGGCGGTCTCGTCGCCGGTGTCGCCGCCGCCTTCAGGGCGCTGCTGCCGGGCGTCCGGGTCTGGGGCGTGGAAACCGTCGGGGCCACGGCGATGGCCGACGCGATCGCGGCGGGCGGGCCCGTGACCGTCCCTCTCTCCTCGGTCGTCACCACGCTCAGCGCCCCGTCCGTCTCCCGGCTCACCTACGACCATGTGACCGCCCTCGTCGAGGACGTCCTCGTGGTCTCCGACGCCGAGGCGGTGCAAGGGGTCCTGGACTTCGCCGAACACGGCAAGGTGTGGACGGAGCCGGCCGCCGGCTGTCTGCTGCCCGCCGCCCGGCAGGTCCTCGACCGCGTCGGCGACGGCGCCCGGCTGGGCCTCGTGGTCTGCGGTGGGAACGCGACGACGGCCGACGTCGCGGAGTGGGCCCGCCGGTTCGAACTGAGGTGACGGGGAACCCCGCCCCCGACTCCCATACCTCGCGCCGCACTTGAGGACAGCCCCCGGTCTCCGGTCACCCGGCATAATGCTCGGGTGACCACCCCCACTCCCCTCCCGGGTCCGCACCCGCCCGAGCGCACCCCCGTCGTCATCGTCGGCGCCGGACCGGCCGGGCTCACCGTCGGCAACATCCTGCGCGCCGCCTCCGTGGACTGCGTGGTACTGGAGACCGAGAGCCGCGAGTACATCGAGGGGCGGCCCCGGGCCGGGTTCCTGGAGGAGTGGGCGGTGCGCGCGCTGGAGCGGCGCGGACTGGCCGGACGGCTCCTGGAACGGGCCCCGGTGCACACGGAGTTCGAGTTCCGTTTCGCGGGCGGGCGGCAGCGCTTCCCGTACACGGAGATCACCGGTCATCACCACTTTGTCTACCCGCAGCCGCTGCTCGTGACGGATCTGGTCAGGGAGTACGCGGACGTCCGGGGCGGTGACATCCGGTTCGGCGTGCACGAGGTCGCGCTGCACGACATCGACGGCGAGCGCCCGTCCGTGTCGTACCTGGACCCGGCGACCGGTGAACGGCACGTCCTCGCCTGCGAGTTCGTCGTCGGCTGTGACGGCGCCCGAGGTGTCACGCGGACCGCCCTGCCGGCCGAGCACGCCACGGTCGCCCGGCACGACCACGGGGTCGGCTGGCTGGCGCTGCTCGCGGAGGCACCCCCGTCGTCCGACTGCGTCGTCCTCGGTGTGCATCCCCGGGGCTTCGCCGGGCACATGGCGCGCGGCCCCGAGGTCACCCGCTACTACCTGGAGGTCCCGGCCGGCGACGACCCGGCGAACTGGCCGGACGACCGGGTCTGGTCGGAGCTGCACACCCGCCTCGCTGCGCCCGGCGCCCGGCCACTCACCGAGGGCCCGCTGGTCGAGAAGCGGGTGCTCGAGATGCACAACTACGTCACCGAGCCGATGACGTACGGCCGGCTGTACCTCGCCGGTGACGCCGCGCACCTCGTCGCACCCATCGCCGCGAAAGGCATGAACCTGGCCCTGTACGACGCCCTGCTGCTGGCGGACGCCCTGAGCGCCCGCCTCCGCACGGGCGACGACCGTGGGCTGCGCGGCTATTCGGACGCCTGCCTGCGCCGGGTCTGGCACTACCAGGAGTTCTCGCAGTGGCTGGCGGAGCTGCTGCACGGGCCGTCGTCCGGCGACCCGTTCCGGGCCGGTGCCGCCACCGCGAGGCTCCGCCGGGTGCTCGGCTCTCCCGCCGCCGCGTCCACCTTCGCGGAGCTGTTCATCGGCAAGGGAACCGATCACTGATCCCGAGCGGTCGTCGGGACGTTCAGTGACCGTCGTGGCAGCAGCCGTCCCGGCGCATCAGCCGGCCGACCTCCAGCCAGTCCTCCTCCGTCCCGGCGGCCTTCACCCGTCGGGCGGAGGGCCGGTAGGCGGCCACCAACTCCTCGGTGGTGTACGGCGTTCCGCCCCGCAGCACCGTCACCGTGCGGACGAGGTCGGCGAAGTCCGTGAAGGGGTCTCCGTCGACGATCGTCAGGTCGGCGAGCTTGCCCGTCTCGACCGTGCCGAGGTCGTCGTCGAGACCGAAGAGCCGGGCCGGAAGGACGGTCGCGGTGCGCAGGGTCTCGGCGGGGCTGAGGCCCCCGGCGTGCAGGGCGCGCAGGGCGAGGTGGAGGAAGAGGCCGACGGGGCCGAGCGGCTGGTCGGTACCGAGGGCGACGACGCCGCCCGCCGCGAGGATCCGCCGGTAGATGTCGGTCTCCGTCCGCAGGGCGGCGAGTTGGGCGGGGGTGGGCGGGGCCCCCGCGCCCTGCCGGACGACGGCGGCGTCCCACGGCGGCATGACGACCGTGACCCGGGGGTCGTCGGCCAGCGCCGGGTCGGCGCCCATGAGGGGTGAGGCCGTGAAGGGGGTGGCGATCAGGGAGAAGTCCACGCCCTGCCGGGTGTAGATCTCGGCCACGTCCTGGTGGGCCCGCCCGGTCGTGGTGATGGCGTGGCCGAACTCCGCGCGCTGGGTGGCCTGGAGATGGGTCGTCAGGTCCTGACCGAGTTGGACGCCCGGGGAGAGCAGATGGCCGCCGGTGCGCACGCCGAGGCGTTCGTGGGCGAAGCGCGCCGCCTCACCCATCACCCAACCGGGCGCCCGCACATAGGTCTTGACGAAGTCCCAGTCGAGGGCCTCGGCGCGTTCGAGGGAGCGGCGCAGTCCGGCCCTCGTGCGGTGGGCGCGTCCCATGCTGTAGGCGACCCGGGCGCCGTCGAGGAGTTCGCCGGTGGTGAGGAGCCGGGGTCCGGCGAGCCGGCCGGCGTTCACCTCCTCGCGGATGCGTGCCTGTTCGTGGGCGAAGCCGCCGAGGGAGACGGCGGTGGTGACACCGTAGGTGAGCTGTCCGGTGGCCTGGCGGCTGCCGTAGGTGCTCTGCCAGGGGTGGGTGTGGCTGTCCCAGAGGCCGGGGATCACGGTGTGCGCGGAGGCGTCGATCCGGCGGAGCGCGGCGCGGCGGTTGCCCCGGTGCGCTTCGACGGCGGTGATCCGGCCGCGGCGTACGACGATGTCGACGTCGTCGCGGACCGTCTCGCCGGTGCCGTCCCACACCTGCCCCGCGTGGACGACGATGTCGGCGGGGGTGGGCCGGGTGTGGTCGAGCGGCACGCGGACGGTGCGGGCGTGGTCGCCGGAGACGTCGATCAGGCGGAGCCGGGTGCCGGACTGGTAGAGCAGGGTTTTGGAGTCGCCGGACCAGGTGGGGTGGTCGGCGGGTTCGGTGGTGAGGGTGCGGAGTCTGCCGCGCGGGGTGCCGTCGGGGGTGACGGGCAGCAGGCAGAGCGCGGACTCGACGATCACGGCCATCCAGCGTCCGTCGGGTGACCACACGGGCCCGGAGTCGTAGCGGTCGGCGATGGAGGTGTGGGGCGCGACCGTGTGCAGCCGGTCGGCGCCGGTCGTGGCGTCGACGAGCCGGATCAGGTTGTAACCCTCCCGGAAGCGGGCGCCCAGACGGTTGCGATCGCACAGCGCGAGGTGGCGGCCGTCGGGCGACCAGCTCGGTCTGCCGGGGATGCCGCCCCCGCCGAGCGGCGCCGCGAGGACGCGTTCCGCGCCGCTCGCCAGGTCCCGTACGACGAGCCGCCCGACCATGTCGAGGCAGGCGAGCCGCTCGCCGTCGGGCGAGAGGGCGGGCATGACCCGGCCGCCGGTCGCGAGGGCGGTCTCCTCGCCGGTGGCCGGATCGTGTCGGTAGACACCGAGCAGTCCGTCGCGGTCGTCGGCGTAGACGAGCGAGCGTCCGTCGGGTGCCCAGGAGGGCGCGAGCAGGGTGCGGGTGGCCGGCGACTCGCGCAACCGCTTCGGTCGGCGACCGCCCGAAGTACCAGCCAGCCAGAGCGAGTTGAGGGCGGCGAAGGCGATGCTGCGGCCGTCCGGCGACAGCGCGGGCAGGTGGATGCCGCGCACGGGGCGAACCCGCTCCTGGCCGAGGTCGTACTCCTTGACGCGGTAGCGCGGCCGTTCCACCGGGAGGACGCCCTCGAAGGGGATCTCCTCCGGCTTCGCGGGTTCCTCGGGGCGTACGAGGGTGAAGGCGCCGTCGAGCGTGACCAGCAGTCGGCCGTCCGGCGTCCAGCGGGGTGGCACGGGCGCGAGGTCGCCGTCGACCGGGACGGCTCGCCCGTCGACGACGAGGGTGCAGTAGCCGTTCGGGGAGGCCGTGGTCCGCAGGTGGGCGAGACGGCCGTCGGCGGCGAGAGCGGGGGTCATGACCTGCGCGGCGGCGGTCTCGGTGTGTTCGACGGTCACCGCGCCGCTGCCGTCGGCGGCCACTGCGGCGATCGTGCGGGACTCGACGGTGGGGGTGGTGCCGGTGGTGACGACCTTGGCCCGCACGAACAGCAGCCGGGTGCCGTCCGGTGACCAGGTGGGGTCGAAGTCCTCCCACGGACCGTCCTGGAGGGGGCCGTCCTGGTCGGGCAGACCGGTGACGGGGGTGACGGCGCCGGTGCCGAGGTGCAGGACGTGGATGCGGTAGGGGCTTCCGCCCAAGGGGGCGTCGGGGTCGCCGCCGCGCTCGGAGCCGAAGGCGAGCCGGGTGCCGTCGGGCGACCAGGCCGGTGCCCGGTCGTCCCAGGGGCCGTCGGTGCGCTGCCTCAGGTCGGAGCCGTCGGGGCGCATGGTCCACAGGTGGAAGCCGCCGCCCTGGTAGGCGCAGAACGCGACGAGAGCGCCGTCCGGGGAGTGGGTGGGCCGGTTGGGTTCGAGGCCGGCCGGGGTGAGGGGGACCGCCTGGCCGCCGCCGCGCGGAAGCGACCACAGGCCGCTCTGGGCCTCGGCGATCAGTGTGTCGCCGGCGGGTGCGAGGGTCGCCGAGCCGTTGGTGGCCCGGGTGAAGGTGAGGGAGAGGGCCGCGTCGGCGGTACGGGGCCGGGCGGCCGCGTGGGCGGCCGGGCCGACGGTGCCGATGACCGCGGCGGCCCCCGTGGCACCGGTGGCGGCGAGGAGTTGACGGCGGGTCAGGGGTGGGGTGGGGCGACTCTGGTCACGGTCCATGACACGGCACGCTCGCGCACCACGCGGCCCATGGGCAACACCGCCAATCACGCCACCGGGGACTTCACTCGCGGGTGTGACGACGCCCCGGCTCGTCGCCGGCGTAGCGGCGGCGGATCCAGGCCGGGAGGGCGACCCAGCACAGCAGGTACCAGAGGACCACGCAGCCGACGAGCCACGGCACGTACTCGTCGTGGGTGGCCACGCGCAGGACCAGCAGCAGCGCCGCCGTCATCGTGACAAGGAGCAGGACCAGACCGACGACGGTCAGTCTGCTCGCCCACTCGACGGCGGCGGGCTTGATACGGCGTCCGGCGACCATCCGGTGGAAGGATACGGGGCCGACCAGGGCGCCGGTGGTGGCGGCGCCGAGGACGACGGTGACGATGTAGATGGTCTTATCGGTCTGCGGCAGGTCCTCGTAACGCGAGGTGAAGACGACGGTGAGCAGGAAGCCGAACAGGATCTGCACGCCGGTCTGGGCGACCCGTACCTCCTGGATGAGGTCGGTCCAGCGGCGGTCGGCCCGCTCGTCCTCGGTCTCGTCGCGGCCTCGGCCCTGGCTGCCGTGCACCTCGGTCACAGGTCCTCCCGGTCGGTCGATGTCACCTTCCCTGAATGGTGCCGTGACCTCGCCGCCCTGGCCCACCCCACCGAGGCTTCACTCGCACGAGTGAATCCAGATGGCGGATCGGTCACTTGTGCCCATGTCCGGCCTAGCGTGATCACCGTGACCGACTCCTCAGCAACCTCCCGCCGGGGTTTCCTCCTCGGCACCGCAGCCCTCGCCCTCACCCCGCAGCTCGTCCGCCAGGACCCGGCCGCCGCCGCGGCCGAACTGCCCGGCTTCCCCGCGGACGTCGAGCTGTACAGGTCGGTGTACCGCAACTGGGACGGGGAGATCACCGCGTCCGGCCTGTGGGCGTGCGCGCCGGCCGACGCGGAGCAGGTGGTGGCGGTCGTCAACTGGGCACGGCGGCAGGGCTGGACGGTCCGCGCACGCGGCCACTCCCACGGCTGGTCGCCCCTGACGATCACCCCTGGCACCGACGCGGACGCCCCGGTGCTGCTCGTCGACACGACCACGCACCTCACCGCCATGACCCTGGAGTCCACCGAGCCGGCCGCCGTCCGGGTGGGCTCCGGCGCCTCGCTGGAAGCGCTGCTGACCTTCCTGGAGGGCCACGGCCTCGGAGTGACCGCCTGCCCCGCGCCCGGGGACCTCTCCCTCGGCGGCGCCCTCGCGGTCGACGCGCACGGCACGGCCGTACCCGCGGCCGGGGAGACACGACCGGCCGGTCACACGTACGGCTCGCTCAGCAATCTCGTGCTGTCGCTGACGGCGGTGGTGTGGGACGCCGGCAGTGACGCCTACGTCCTGCGGACCTTCCGGCGGGACGACGCGGACGGGGCCGCGCTGCTCACCCATGTCGGCCGCGCGCTGGTCACCGAGGTCGTGCTGCGGGTGGGGGCGAACAGCAATCTGCGGTGCCTGAGCCGGACCGACATCCCGGCCGGGGAGCTGTTCGCCGCGCCCGGCACCGGAGGGCGGACGTTCGCGAGCTTCCTGGACGAGGCGGGGCGCCTGGAGGCGATCTGGTTCGCGTTCACCGAGTTCCCCTGGTTCAAGGTGTGGAGCGTCGAGCCGACCCGCCCGCTCACCTCCCGGCGTGTGACCTCGCCCTACAACTACCCCTTCTCGGACAACGTGCCGACCGTCGTCGCCGACCTCGTCGGGCGGATGGTGTCCGATGCCGCCTGGTATCTGGCGCCGGTGCTGGGCAACGCGCAGCTGGCCACGGCCACGTCGGGTCTGGCGGCCACGTTCTCGGCGGACATCTGGGGGCCGTCGAAGAACACGCTCCTCTATCTGAAGCCGACCACGCTGCGGGTGACGGCCAACGGGTACGCGGTGCTCACCGCACGGGACCAGGTGCAGCGCGTGGTCTCCGAGTTCGCGGCGTTCTACCGGGAGCGGCTCGCCGCGTACGCGGCCCGGGGGCGGTACCCGGTCAACGGGTCCGTGGAGATCCGGGTGACCGGCCTCGACGACCCGGCGGACGTCGGGGTGGCGGGCGCCCGAGCCCCGCTGCTGTCGGCGCTGCGGCCGCGCGCCGACCGGCCCGAGTGGGACACCGCCGTGTGGCTGGACGTGCTGACGCTGCCGGGGACGCCGGACGCGGAGGCGTTCTTCCGGGAGCTGGAGCGGTTCCTGCTCACCACGTACGACGGTGACCACGCCCTCACCCGGGTCGAGTGGTCCAAGGGCTGGGGCTACACGGACGAGGCCGCCTGGAGCGACGAGGAGGTGCTCGGCACGGTCGTACCGGCCTCCTTCGACGACGGCGCGGGGCCGGACTGGGCCGGTGCGCGGGAGGTCCTGGACCGGCACGACCCGCACCAGGTCTACGGGAACGCCTTCCTCGACCGACTGTTCCCGTGAGCGAATCGGGCACCCGGCCGGAGACGGTACGCCCCGCCCTCCGGCCGGCTCGCTCTCCTGACGTGCCTCACACCTTGCGCCAGCGCGCCATGGCGAACGAGAACAGCCCGAACAGGACCAGCCCGACCGCGACACAGGCCAGCAGCGTCGGCCCCGCGGGGGAGTCGGCGAAGGAGCGCAGGGTGTCGTCGAGCCCCTTGGCCTTGTCGGGTTCGTACTCGACAGCGGCACGCACGGCGAAGACACCGGCCGTGGCGAAGACCAGGCCGCGGGCGACCCCGCCGGCCACGCCCGTGACGTCGACGAGGCGGCGCGTGCGCCGTGACATCTCGCCGAGCCGGAGGTGCTTGTGGTACGAGCGCATCGCGGCCCGTACGCCGATCCAGCCGCCCGCGGCGATCACGCCGAGACCCGCCGCGCCCACGAGCCACTGGCCGCCGGGGAGTTCGAGCGCGCGGGCCGTCACGTCCCGGGACTGCTCGTCGCTCGAACCGCCGCCTCCTCCGCCGCTGCCACCGCCTGCCGCGAAGGTCAGCACCGAGTAGGCGACGAAGGTGTAGAAGACGAAGCGCGCGGCGGACGCGAGCCGCTTGGTCCACTTGCAGCCGTCGGGGCCCGCCGCCCCGAACACGGCCTCCGACAGCCGCCACAGCGCCATGCCCACCAGGCCGATGCCCAGGGCCCACAGCATCACGGAGCCCAGCGGCTTCTCGGAGATCGCCTCCAGGGCGCCCTGCCGGTCCGCCTGCTCCGAACTCCCGCCGAACGCGATCTGCAGAGCCAGCGCCCCGACCAGCAGATAGATGACACCGCGTGCCGTCAGTCCCGCGCGGGCCGCGCCCTCGGTCACCGAACCCCGTGCCGCGCGCCCGCCGCCCACCCCCAGAGTCGTCATCAGCCCCGCCCCTCCCGCCCCTCGACCCGCAGCTGGAGCTGGACCTCCTGGTCACCGGCCTCGACGCCGACCTGACGCACGGCGTACTCCTCCTCCAGCGCGGACCGCAGCAGCCGTACGGCCGGCGGGCTGCCCTGGACCTCGACCGTGACGGGCGCGGACGGCGGCTCGGGGTGCCGGCCGCCGGTGGTGACAGCGGCGGCCGTGTCGTACATGCCGGTCCACATCGTGGGCCGGTCGGTGCCGGTCTCGTGCGGCGGGTCGTCGGGGCGCCGGTCGGACTCGAAGTGGGCGCGCAGACAGGCGAAGACGCGTTCGGCGTCCTGGGCGGAGCAGTCGCAGAGCACGACCTCCACCTGGGACACGGGCAGGCTGGGCAAGGTCACGAGCCTTCTCCCTCGTGTGGACGACAGGGTGCGGGTACCCCGGGTACCCCCATGGTGTGCCCGAAACGGGGTTCTCGCAGGTCGCGGGATCCACCCGGCATCGCGCGGGCCGTGGGCTATGTTGAGTGCTCGTGGGAGACGAAGGAGGCGCGCGGGTGCCATCGCCGCAACAGGCACGTGCGCAGGCATCAGCGATCACGTCGGGGCGGACGGCCGCGGACACCGAGCAGTCGCCCACGTCCCGGCTCAGAGAGCTGTTCGACGGCCCCCGCCTCTCCCCGGGGCAGCGGCGGATCGCCCAGTACCTGATCGAGCACATCACCGAGGCCGCGTTCCTGTCGATCACCGATCTCGCGGAACGGGTCGGCGTCAGCCAGCCCTCGGTGACCCGGTTCGCGGCCGCCGTCGGCTTCAGCGGCTACCCCGCGCTGCGGGAGCGGCTCCAGGCCATCGCGCTCGCCACCCTCGGCAGTGCCCCGACGCTCTCCGCGGCGGACCGCAGCAACGAACTGCAGGCCGCCGTGGACGCCGAGATCGAGAACCTGGAGAACCTGCGGCGCGACTTCGCCGACCCCGACCAGGTGATCGAGATCGGCCGTGCCCTGTCCCGCTCGGCCCCGCTGACCGTCCTCGGCCTCCGGATCTCCGGCGCGCTCGCCGAGTATTTCGCGTACGCCGCCCGCCGTATCCACCCCGACGTCCGGCTGGTGACGAAGGGCGGCACGGTCGCGTACGACGCGCTGCTGCAGTCCCGCGAGGCGGGGGGCACCTGGGTCCTGGCGTTCTCCATGCCCCGGCACGCGCAGGAGACCCTGACCGCGCTGCGGGTCGCCCACGGCGCCGGCCTCAGGGTGGCCCTGGTGACCGATCTGGCGCTCGGGCCGCTCGCGGACGAGGCGGACGCCGTCTTCGCCACGGGCACCGGCTCACGCCTGGTCTTCGACTCCTACGCGGCGCCCGTGATGATGTCCTCCGCCCTGCTCCAGGCCATGACCGACGCCGACCCGGAGCGCACCCAGGCCCGCCTGGAGGCGTACGAGCAGGTCTCGGAGCAGCACCAGTTCTTCCTGCGGGACTGATCCCGTTCGCCCCGGTCTGGTCCGGACAGCAGGGGGTTATTCACCGCTTTCCCGACATGAATTTTTTCATGCCCTTGCAAACTCATCGGTATATATAAATACTGCTCGCGGATCGTGACCCGGGGGACTCCGGGGCACGCCGTCCACCCGGGTCCGTCCGCTCCTACCCGCACGGCGCCCCGGGTGAGGCGGCCCCGGCCATCCCCTATGCCGGGGCCGCCCAGACTCCACACCCGTTGCACACAATGGCGTCGATGCAAGACCGGAGCGTTGAACATGGCCCTCACCTCCTCGCCCCTCCGCACGGACTGGCCGTGTCAGGTCAAGACACCGGGCAGTTACGACTGGGAGAGGTCCGCGGCCAGGTGGCTGCGCGAGCTGGTACCGGCCCGTTACGGCTCCTACCCGGCGATGATGCGCCACCCCGTGCTGCTCGCCCGCCACGCGCAGATCCAGGTCCAGCACGAGATCCGGGTCGCCCGCACCGCCCTGCAGACCGCCCGTTCCGAGCTGCCCAGCCTCGGCATGTCCGAGTCGGTCATCGAGCACACCATCAAGATGTACGCCGCCGAGGTCATGCAGCTGAACCACATGGCCCGCTCCATCCGGGCCGTCAGCCAGGCCCTCGTCGACCACAACCTGGCCCGCGCCTCGCACTGACCCGCCCCTCCCCCGCGCGTCGCGGTACACCGCGTCCCAGGGGGGAAGACGATGGACAGGCACCGGCCGGGCGGACCGCCCGGCCCGACAGAGGGGCGGGACCGATGGATTCCTGGACGTGGGTGATCGTCGCGGTCGCGGTGGTCGCGGCCGCTCTTCTCGGAGCGGCCGTCTGGCTGCTCCTCCGGCTCGTCCGCACCCGGCGCGAACTGCGCCGTGCCGGACTCCCCACCGGCCCCAAGTGGGTCTTCTGGGGCGCCGTGCTCTATCTCGTCCTGCCGACCGACCTGGTCCCCGACCCGGTCTACCTGGACGACATCGGGGTCCTGCTCCTGGCGATCAGGTCCATGCGTTCCGGCCGCCAGGACGCCCTGGCCGCCATGGGGCGACAGGAGGGCACGGGAACCGCCCTGCGGGGATGAGACGTTGTCGGGCTGACGGTCACTGCGACGGACGGCACCGATGAACGAGCTGGTACCCGGGGGCAACACCCCTCTGCCGACCGGCCCCCTGACGATCAGGGTGCCGGGCCCCTTCGACGTCTCCGCCCTCGTCACGGACGACACCGGCAAGGTCCGCGGGGACGCGGACTTCGTCTTCTACAACCAGCCGACGGCCCCCGGCGCCCGACTGTCCGGAGACACGCTGACGGTGAACCGACCGGGCCTGCGTCCCGGCGCCACTCGTCTCACCCTCGCGATCAGCCCGTCCGTTCCCGACACGCCGTTGGGCCACCTGCCCGCCCCGACCCTGCTCGTCACCGCCCCCGACGGCCGCCCGCTCGCCCGCTTCACCCCACCGAGACCCACCCGCGAGACGGTACTTCTGTTGGCGGAGCTGTACCGCAAGGGGCCGGTCTGGAAGCTGCGGGCCCTGGGCCAGGGCTACGCGGACGGACTGGCGGGGGTGGCGAGGGACTTCGGGGTGGAGGTGCTGGAAGAGGAGGCGCCCGCACAAGCGCCCCTCCAGGGGCGCGGGGAACTGCGCGACGAGCCCCCACCGACGTGGACGCGCCCCACAAGCGCACGGCCTCCCACCGACCCCCTCACCCACTACCTCGACCTGGTCAACTCCACCCGAGCCACGGCTGGTTCTCGCCCCGTCTCTCTCGACGCCCGCCTCTCGGCCGCCGCCCGGGCCCACGCCACCGCGATGGCCGCCCAGCGCCGCCTCGCGGCCGAAGGCAAGGACGGCGTCTCCGTCCACCAGCGCGTCACCACCACCGGCTACGCCTACCTCACCATCGGCGAACACCTGGTCTCCGGCCCCCGCACCCCCGCCGAGTTCGTGGACTACTGCCGCTCCGACCCCGAAGCCGGACGCACCCTGCGCGAACCCTCCTGGAGCGAGACGGGCCTCGGCCAGGCCACGGACCCCCGCTCGGGCACCGTCTTCTGGACGGCCCTCTGGGCCCACCCCTTCTCCTCCGACGGCCTCCACCGGACCGCGACCGACGTCATCACCCTCACCAACTCCGAACGGGCCGGGGCCGGCCTGCCCCCACTCTCCCCCGACCCCCTTCTCACCACCGCCGCCCAGGCGCACAGCGCCGACATGGTGGCCAGGGCCTTCTACTCCCACACCTCCCCCGACGGCCGCGAACCCTGGCACCGCGCGGCGGCGGCCGGTTCCACCCGCCGCTCCATCGGCGAGAACATCGCCTGCGGTCAGCGATCCGCCGCTGAGGTGGTGCGCGGCTGGATGAACAGCCCCGGCCACCGGGCGAACATCCTCAAACCCGGCTTCACCCATGTAGGTATCGGCTTCGCCGGAGGCGGCGCGGCCGGAACCTACTGGACCCAGCTCTTCGGCGGATGAAACCGACCCGTCGAACTGTCCCTCTTTCGAGTCGGGCAACTCACCCCCGCACTGCGCTACTTGACTCTCCGTTACCGCTCGACTCCAATGCACCCTGTCGATGACAGCGGGTGACAGGAGACGGATCAGATGGTTTCGAGAACGGTGGGCACGGGTGTGGTGACGCTGGGCGCGGTCGCGCTGTCGTTGCTGACGGTCCCCGCCCACGCGGCCCCGGCGGCGGAGCCCGACACGACCGAGCTGCGAAAAACGCTGCGCACGGCGCTGTCACAGGGAGCGCCGGGCGCGTTCGCGAGGATCGACGACAACGGCAAGGTGCACCACCTGGCGGAGGGCGTCGCGGACCGGACCACCAAGCGGGCCCTCGGTACCGGGGACCGCATCCGGGTCGGCAGCGTCACCAAGACGTTCACGGCGGTGGTCCTGCTGCAGCTGGTCGACGAGGGCAAGATCAAGCTCGACACCTCCGTCAACACGTATCTGCCGGGGCTGCTGCCCGACAAGAAGATCACCGTGCGCCATGTGCTCAGCCACCGCAGCGGACTGTACGACTACGCCAACACCCTCTTCTCCCCCAGCGTGGCGGGGTTCGAGAACGTACGGAACAAGGTGTTCACCTACCGTCAGCTGATGGACCTGTCGCTCGCCAAGCCGCTCACCAACAAGCCGGGCGCGTCCTACGCGTACTCGAACGCGAACTTCGTGGTCGCGGGCATGCTCATCGAGAAGCTCACCAAGAAGCCGGTGGCGACCGCGTACCAGGACCGGATCATCACACCGCTGAAGCTGGCGGACACGTTCTACGTCCACCCGAAGAACACGATCCCCGGCAAGCACTCGCGCGGCTACATGACCGCCGACTCCACCGGGAAGAAGATCGACTCGACGTTGCAGACGACGTCGTGGGCGCAGAGCGCGGGCGGTCTGGTCTCCGGTGCCAAGGACCTGAACAAGTTCATGTCCGCGCTGGTGCAGGGCAAGCTCACCTCGGCGGCCCGGCTGAAGGAGATGCTGAAGTGGACGCCGGTCAACAGCACCCAGGCGTATGGCCTGGGACTGCGCCGGCGCGACCTGTCGTGCGGGGTCTCGGTGTACGGGCACACGGGAACCGTGCAGGGCTACTACACCTGGGCGTTCACCTCGAAGAACGGCAAGCGCAGCGTGACCTCGTTCGCCAACACGTCGAACAACGGCACCGTGTACACGACGGTGAACCGCACGCTGGAGTCCGCCTTCTGCGGCTGACTCAGCCCGCTCGGCCCCGGTGGCGGCCCGGGCGCCGGTGCGGGGGCTGGTCCGGCGCCGAGCCGGGTCGTTTCGGGGACGGGATGTCCAGGCGCCGGGGCTTGTCCCCCGTCGAGGGTGACCCGCTCGCCGTGGTCGGTCGCTCCGGTCGACGTGGTCGGGCGGGCCGTGTCTGTCATGGGGTGGGGGTTCCCCGCGGGGCGGGAGTCAGTGGGCCGCACGGGTGAGAACCCCTCTCACCGGCGACTGATGCTGCCGCCGCCGTGGGCACGGCCGAGGGCGTGGAGGTGTTCGAGGGCGTCCAGGACGACGGTCCGGTCGTACCAGGCCAGCCACTCGCCCACCTCGGCGCCGGCGACGGCCAACGCCTTGAGCTGAGCTCGCGTCAGCCCCTTCAGCGGGCGCTCGAAATGAGCGGAGACCATGCCCACGCAGAGCCCGGAGGCGGTGATGAGCGGCACGCTGTGGCACGCCCGGCTGCCCGCGTGGAGGATGGCGGAGCGGGCGTCCTCGCTGAACACCGCGTCCGTCGCCACGTCCTCGACGGTCACCTGGGCGACCTCCCGCGCGGCCTTGGCGCAGGAGGTGCCCTCGTCCCCGACGTACGCGAAGAAGTCGACGAAGTCCGGTGTGTGTCCCGTGTGCCGCTCGATGCGCAGTCCGCCCTCGGTGCGGTCGGCGATCTGCACGTTGCCCATGTCGGTGTCGACGATCGCGAGGGTCTGGCTGAGGACGGCGGTCAGGACGCGACTCCGGTTGCCGCGTCCGGCACGGCGGTCCTGTTCCTCATCGAAGCTCAGGGCCGGCTCGGCGTGCCGGGCCCGGCCGGGGAACCACAGCGCGCCGCGGTCATCGGGACGTGGCGCGCCCACAGCCGCCTCGGCGAGGGTGCGCAGCTTGACGTTGTACTGCTGTGAGGCCCACTGGAGCAGCGCGAACGCGGTCTCGGCGTCCGGCAGGGCGTAGCGCTCCCGCAGCATGCCCTGGGCCTGGGCGACCAGCGGGCGGCCCTCCATCCGGGTGCGCAGCTGCCGTACCTCGGCGCGCAGTCGCGCCAGTTCCTGCCGCACCGCCTCGTCGTCGCCGTCCGGCTCCGACCAGGGTCTCGCACGCATGGGCACCTTCCGCTTCGCTCACTTTCCGATGACAGCAGAGGTCGTCTGCCCGGTCCGGGCGCGACTACGCCGGGCGGGTCTACCGTCTTCCCCATGCCTGTCACCTTCGACGACCTGCTGCGTCGTGCCGCCGCCCTGGTCCGCCCCGACCGTCGTGCCCTCCTCGGTGTCGCCGGCGGCCCCGGCGCGGGGAAGACCACTCTGGCCGAGCGGCTGACCCAGGAGCTCAACGGCGGCGGCGAGCCCTGGGTCGCCCATGTCCCCATGGACGGTTTCCATCTGGCCGACGTGGAGCTGGACCGCCTGGGCCGCCGGGACCGCAAGGGCGCGCCGGACACGTTCGACGCGGCGGGGTACGCGGCCCTGCTGGAGCGGTTGCGGGGTGACGAGGACGACGTCGTGTACGCGCCGGGGTTCGAACGGACCCTGGAGCAGCCGATCGCGGGGTCGATCCCGGTCCCGCCGTCCGCGCGTCTGGTCGTCACCGAGGGGAACTACCTGCTGGTGAACGGGGAGCCCTGGTCGCGGGTCCGCTCCCACCTGGACGAGGTGTGGTTCTGCGACCTCGACGAGGCCGAACGCGTCCGTCGTCTGGTGGCCCGGCACGAGGAGTTCGGCAAGGGGCACGACGAGGCGGTCGACTGGGTGCTGCGTACGGACGAGCGCAATGCGGAGCTGGTGGCGTCGACCAGGCCGTACGCGGACCTGATCGTGCCGGGGTCGGCGATGCCCGCGGTGGACGCGGGAGCGTAGGGGCGGCCCGGGGAACGAGACAGCCCGACGTCGTCAGGAACGTCGGGCTGCCGGCTCGTGGGGCCCGTGGTGGGGCCGCGGAGGTCAGACTCGCAGGGTCAGTGTCGGTTCGCCCCGGTGGTCGCCCGCCGGATCGCCGATCACGGCGGTGAACGCCTCCGTGCGGACCCTCAGCCCCTCCGCGACACGGTCGAAGGCGGGGTCGAAGACCTCGCCGGAGCCGCCGTGGCGGACGGCGAAGACGGTGAGGTCGTCCGGCGCGTCCGGCGCGGGGGTGGCCTCGACGGCCGTGGAGGCGACCAGGTGGGACCAGCCCTCGTCGGGGTTGCCGTAGCCGCGGGGATCGGCGGCGAGGGCGAAGGCGGCGCGCTCCTGGGTGGTGTCGGCGCGGGCGTCGAAGAACTCCGGGCCCTCGGCGGCCGGATGGGTCAGCCACAGGTCCCCGGCGGAGGCGACGTCGGCGTCCGCGATCCGGCACAGGCCCTCGGCGCTGTCCGCCACGTACGGCAGTCCGGCGAGGAGGTACGGCTCCCCGGGCAGGCGCTCGACGGCGACCGTGGTCCACAGCCGGGTGCCGTCGGTGACGTACAGGGACCGGACGTGCCGCAGGACGTGGTCGCGGGTGACGACGGGCTTGGTGACGAGCTTGGCCGTCAGGCCGTGGGCGCGGACGTCCCGGACCCGGGTCTCGCCCATGGGGCGGCAGAGCAGGAAGCCGTCGACGACCGGTCCGAAGCCGTGCTGGCGGTTGACGGCGGCGGGGAGGAAGTACGTTCCGTCGGCCTCGACCAGGGCGGGTGTCATCCTCGAGTCGAAGGCGACCGAGACCCGGCCGGCGCGCAGTTGGTGCCTGACCGGATCGGTGGACGGGGTGCGGTGCCAGGGCGTGGTGTCCTGGATCTGCCAGATGAGCATCCACGCGAAGTGGCCGTCGACCCCGCCGTCCGGCTTGACCGCGTGCCGGCCCCATCGGGTGTCGCCCCGGTAGCGGCCCAGGTCGGCGCCGACGCGGTGGCCGAAGTAGCGCAGGCCGAGCACGGACTCGAAGCCGGAGTGCTGCTCGCTGTAGCGGGGGCCGCCGTTGTCGAAGCCGCCGACCGTGAGGCGCGCGTCGATGTAGCGGGCGACCGCCTCCCCGTCCTCGGCGAAGATCTGCTCGCCGCTCACCAGGTGGGCCTGAGCGAGGAAGGACAGGGAGATCGGGCCGTAGTTGTTGTCGTAGGCGCCGCCGTGCTCGGGCGGGAGGAGGGCGCCCCGGTCGCGTACCCGGTGGGCACGGATCTCCTCGACGTACAGGGCGATGGCCTGCTCGCGGATCCGCCTGCCGTCCTCGGGGGGAAGGTGGTGGGCCAGCATCAGGCCGCCGACGACGCAGCCGATGGCCTGGTTGCCGGCCTCCTGCGGGTTGAAGAAGGTCGCCTCGGTGAGCCAGCGCCAGTAGCCGAGGCTGGTCTCCCGCAGGGCGTGGATCTGTTCGTCGGTGAGGAGGCCGTCGGCGAGGTCGAGCAGGTTGACTGCCTGGAGCAGCGCCCAGACGGTGCTCGGCCAGTCGCCGATGGGGTGGGCGCCGGGCGCCAGGGTGTAACGGGCGTACGGGAAGCCCGAGTCGCGGACCTTGAGGTTCGGGTAGCCGGGGTTGTCGTCGGTGAAGACGCGCTCCCGGAGGTGGAAGTCCGTGCTGCGGCCGACCGCCTCCGGCAGCCGCGGATCCTTCGTGCGCTGCCAGGCGAGGGCCAGCAGGGAGGTGATGCCGAGGGATGTGTCGCCGATGTCGTCGACGCAGTCGGGGTGTTCGAGGTTGCCCTCGGGCGTGATCCGCTCCAGGGCCTGCTCGACGACGTCGGCGAGGACCGCGTCGTACGCCTCGGGGCTGTCCGGCAGGTCGTGCAGCGGGTAGAGCTGGCGCGGGAGATGCACGGGAGGGGACGTGGGGTGCACGGGGATCAGTCCTTCATGCCTGTGGTGGCCATGGTGTGGTTCATCGGGTCACCCGGCGGGGGCGGCCCGGCGGGCACGCAGAGCGAGGGTCAGGGTGTGCGGGCCGAGTCCGCCGAGACAGACGCGGTTGCCGGTCGTCGCGTCGGTGCCGCCGACCACGGTGTAGTCCTGCCCGGGGTCGTAGCGCAATACGTCGCTCCGGTCCGGTCCGGCGAGCGGTTCGCCCGTCTCGACGGCGACCTCGACCCTGATCTCGTCGTCTCCGACGCGGTAGGTCATCGGTCCGGTCGTCAGGCACCAGCGTCCGTCGCCGATCGGTTCGGCGCCCTCAGCCACGCCGCCCGGCCGGAAGGTCAGTTCGAGGGCCCAGGGCACCCGGGGTCCGCTGATGTCGATCCGCAGGTCTGCGCCGTCGTCCCGCAGGTCCACCTCGACGCGGGTCGTGTGAGAGACCTCGTCGCGGGGCCGGTCCGGGAAGGCCATGGAGGCCGAGAAACGTCCGTCGTCGACCAGCCGGTACGCGCCGTCGTCCCGTCGCCGGTCCGCCGGGAGCGGCTGGTAGTAGGCGGCCGTGAGGGTTTGGGTGAGCTCGTACCGGCCGTCGGTGAGCTGTCGCATGTCGGCGGCGCGGAAGGGGCCCAGGTCGAAGAACCCGCGTGAGAGACGGACCGCGTCGAGGACGGCGTCGCCGGCGAACAGGCGCAGGAAGGTGGGGTTGCAGGCGAGGCCCGAGCGGACGCGGCGGTGCTCGGGCACGTCCGAGCCGCCGTACACCACCGTGTGCGCGGTGGGCGAGGCGTGTGCGGCGAGGCGTGCAGTGGCGAGGTACCGGTGGCGCGGGAGTGTCTCCGGGTCCGGAGCCGGCAGGGCGCGGCACAGGTCCGGGGTGAGGAGGGTCTGGGCGAGCAGGTCGGGGTCGTGGATACCGTCGGCCGCCGCCAGGCGGGCCGCGCGGGCGAAGTCGCCCCGGCCGGAGCGGATCGCGAGCAGCCGGTAGTGCGGCAGGTAGGGCCACAGCGCGAACGACAGCCTCTGGTCCTGGCGGCGCGAGTGGACCGTCTCCACCGTGCCGTCCGGCCTGATCAGGTCCAGGGTCGCGGTGAGGTTGCGTTCGACGACGTCCACCAGGTCGGTACGCCCGAGCACCTCGGCCAGCAACAGCAGCGCCGGGTTGGTCACTATGGACGCGTAGACGGCGCTCCGCTCCGAGTACAGGCCGTCCGCGTCGATGTCGACGCCCTCGGCGAGCCACTCCTCGGCGCGGGCGAGCAGCCGGTCGTCGGGGAACGACCGGTGCAGACGGGCGAGCGCCGCGCTCAGCTCCCAGCGGTGGTTCGGGGTGTGCACCCCGCCCGTCAGGAGAGCGCCGGTGGCGGCGTCGGCGATCTCGGCGAGCGCCGCCGTGACGTCGGCCAGTTCGGGCCCCGCGCCCGCGGCGAGGACGTGCGCGTCGCACACGTCGTTGACGGTGAACGCGGAGTCCGGTGGTGACTGGACGTTGTCGCCGCCCGCGAAGAGGCCGGAGGCCGTCTGCACGGACCGCAGGGCACGGAGGTGGGTCAGCGCGGCAGCGACGGCCCGCTCGCTGCCGTGCAGGGCCGACTCCGGCGAGCGGTACGCCGCGACCAGGGTCTTCACCCGCCGGGCCAGGGCGCGGTGCGGCTCGATGAAGTCCGCCGACGGGTCGGCCGACCCGTCGGCGGCGCGGGCCGCCGCGCGCACGAATTCGTGGTCGAGCGGCACGGGCAAGGTCAGTCCTTCAGTCCGGCGTTGATGTCGGCGTTCATGACGTAGCGCTGGAAGACCAGGAAGACGGCGATCAGCGGGATCATCGAGATCACCGAGGCGCCCAGCAGGACCGACCAGTTGATGTTCTGCGCGCCGACGATGCTCTGGATGCCGATCTGCACGGTGAACTTGTTGGGGTCGTTCAGCATCAGCAGCGGCCAGATGTAGTCGTTCCACCGCCACTGGAAGGACAGGATGGCGAGGGTGAGCATGATGGGCCGGGAGATCGGCACCATGATCCGCAGGAAGATCGACAGCTCACGTGCGCCGTCGATGCGCGCGGCCTCCACGAGTTCGTCGGGAACCGTCAGGAAGAACTGGCGGAACATGAAGCATCCGGTCGCGGTGAGCACGGCCGGGAGGATGATGCCGGCGAACGAGTTGTAGAGGCCGAGGTCGCGGACCACCAGGAACGACGGGGCGAGCATGACCTCGCCCGGCAGCATCGTGGTGGCCAGGATGCAGAGGAAGAAGGCCTTGAGCCATCTGTTGTCGTACTTGGCCAACGCGTACCCGGTGCAGCAGCTCACCCCCACCGTGAGGATCGTCGTGATCACGCACACGATGGTGGTGTTGATGAAGTACTGGGAGAAGTTGGCGCTGTCCCACGCCGCCCTGAATCCCGACAGCGTGGGGTTCTGCGGGATCAGCGTCAGCGGAACGGAGAACAGGTCGCCGGCCGGCTTGAGGGAGCTGAGGACGAACCACAGCACCGGCAGCCCGTACAGGCACGCCAGGATCCACAGCAGGGTCGTCGCGGACACCGCCTGCCGGAGACCGCCGCGGCCCCCGCGGCGGGGCGGCTTCTTGGAGACGGTCCGACCGGAACCGGCGTCGACCGGGCGTGGGATGTCTGTGGTTGTCATCGGTTCTCCACCCGCCGGTTGACGATCAGCTGGATGATCGCGACGGCCATCAGGATGAGCATGAGCACGAACGACGCGGCGCTCGCGTAGCCGATCTGGCCCCGCTTGAAGCCGGTCTCGTAGATGTACTGCACCAGCAGGTTGTTCGACGTGCCGGGTCCGCCGTTGTTGAGGGCGACGAACACCGGGTACTCCTTCATCGCGTTGATCGTGTTGAGCAGGATGACGATGAACGAGGTGGGCGCGATGCTCGGCAGGGTGATGCTGAAGAACTGGCGCCAGGGGCCGGCGCCGTCGAGCGAGGCGGCCTCGTAGTACGACACCGGCACGTTCTTGATCGCCGCGATGAACAGCAGCATGGTGAAGCCCGTCCAGGCCCAGGCCGACGCCATCACCACCACGAGCAGCGAGAGGTCCGCGTTCGACTGCCACGGAACGGCGTCTCCGCCGAACTTCTCGATGACGTAGTTGACCAGTCCGAAGTTCTCACCGAACATCCACCGCCACAGGACACCCACGACGATGGGCGACAGCAGCCACGGGATGAAGAAGAGGACACGGGCGACCGACCCGCCCTTGGCGTGCTTGCTCACCACCAGGTTGGCGGCGAGCAGCGAGACCACGAAGTTCAGCGGGACGAAGAGGACGGTGTACAGCAGCGTCCGGGTCAGCGCGTCGTAGAAGGTGGAGTCCCCGAGCAGGTTGTCGTAGTTGTCCAGTCCGATGAACTGGAACGCCCCCACGCCTGTGTAGTTGGTGAAGGAGTAGACGAGCCCGATCACCGCCGGCCAGACGAAGAACAGCGAGAAGAGCACGACATTGGCCGCGATGAGCACGAGCGGCGCAAGGGTGTACTTGCTGCGTCTCCTGGGCGGGCTCGCGGACACGGCCGAGGCGCGTTTGGTCATCTTCCTGACTCCGTGCTGGTGGATTGAGTTCCGGTGGGCTCAGGACCTGAGCCCGGCATCACGCGGGCCCGGGGCCCGGGCGGCGGCGTCTCGAACCCGCCGCCCGGGACTGTCGGCCTACGCTCAGCCGCCGACCTGCTGGTTGTAGCCCGCCACGATGTTCTCCAGGGCCTTGTCCGACGACTGCTGGCCGTTGATCGCCTTGCCGAGCTCCGTCTTGGTCGGGTCCTCGGCGAGGCTCTTGCCCTTCAGCACCCAGTTCGTCTGCGCGCTGTTGAAGTAGCCGGAGATCGGGTCGTAGAGCGGGATGGACTCGTTGTAGAGCTTGAACGCCGCCTGTGCCGCCTCGGACTTGAAGGGGTACTTCGGGTTCAGACCGCTCTCGACCGGCAGGAAGCCGGAGGTCTCGCACAGCGTCCTGTAGTGGTCGGGCTCGTACAGCCAGGACAGGAACTTCTTCGCGGCGCCGGCCGCGTCGGCGTTGTTGTTGAAGCCGACCGTCATGCCGCCGCTGTTGACGTCACTGGCCTGCACCGGCTGGGCGGGGGTCGGGACGCTCGCCCACTCGAACTTGGTGATGCTCTCCGAGTAGGCGGCGACCTGCCACACGCCGGACCAGTAGGCGACGACGTCACCGCTCTGGAACATGGCCGACGGGTCGGCGCCGCTGGTCCACACCGACTTCGGCATGGTCTTGTCGTCGTTCCAGCCGACGAAGGTCTTCACGGCCTTCTTGGTCGCGTCGTCCACCGAGAACTTGCCGGAGTCGTCGGCGTGGACGTACTTGCCGCCCATCTCGTAGACCATGGCGCGCAGCCGGGACGGCGACGGGTCGAAGGTCAGGGAGTACTTGGCCTTGGTCTTCTCCTGGACCTCGTTCGCCGCCTTGATGAACTCGTCCCAGGTCCAGGTCTTGTCGGGGGAGGTCGGGTAGTCGACGCCGGCCTTCTCGAAGAGCGACTTGTTGATGAACATGCCGGACGCGGTGACGTCCGAGGGGATGGACAGCACCTTCCCGGACGAGTCCTTGGCCAGGAAGTTGGCGTTGATCTTGTTCGCCTTGTTGTCGGCGATGTCGCTGAGGTCGATCAGCTTGTTCGACCAGATCGGGTCGAGCGCCGGCACGGCCGCCACGTCGGGGAGCGAGTTGGCCTGCGCGGAGTTGCGCAGCTTCGTCGTGTAGCCCTCGTAGGGGATGTTGACGAGCTTGACCTTGACGCCGGTCTCCTTCTCGTACTGCGCCACCATCTTCTTCCAGCCCGCGTCCTGCCCCGGAACCGTGGAGATCCAGAACGTCAGCGACTTGGAGGTACCGCCCGAGTCGGACTCCCCTCCTCCACAGGCGGAGAGCAACAGTGCGGCCGCCGAGACTCCGGCAGCGAGGGGAACCAGGCGGCGCGTACCGCCGCGGCCGAGTCGGCTGGAGCGCCGCACACCCACAGTGGTCATCTTCGATCCCTTGTTTCGTCGTATGGGGACAGAGCACGGCGCCGACCGAGGCGGCACGGGTGCAGTTTGCAGAAAACGTCGCTCTCCGGGCGCGGCCTCGCCCGGCCGCGTCTCACGCGGGGCGGGCTCCCCAGCCGTTCTGGCTGTCACCGCACGGGCACGCCCTCGTGCGGTTGCCGTACGTCGCGTACGGGCGGGATGGCTCGCCCCAAGTCGGCGTCCCGGCCGACTTAGAAAGCGCTTGTCCGGACATTGGCAGATGCCGGTGGAGTCCGTCAATGCTTCACCCCCGAGCCTCCGGTCACGGTTTGGATTCCCCGGGCCACGGCCAGGCGGCTGGCCCCCACCACGGTGCCGCTGTCGCCGAGCGCACTGCTCACGACCTCGGTGGGCCAGCTCAGGCGGGCGAGCTCCGCCCGTACGCCGGGCAGCAGGCGGGCCTTGGAGCCGACGGCGCCGCCCAGCACGATCAGGCCGGGGTCCAGCACGGCGGTCGCCGCGGCGGCCAGTCGGCCCACGTCGGCGGCGTGCCGGCCGACGACGGCGCGGGCCGTGGTGTGTCCCGCGTCGGCCAGCGCGAACAGCCCGTCGACGGTGTCGGGGCACACGCCGTCCACGCCCCGCCAGGCGTCCGCCGCCCGCCGCAGCAGGGAACCCGCTCCTATGTGCGCCTCCAGGCCCTCGTGGCGGGGCTCCCGGTCCGCGTCCCACGGGTAGGGCAGCCGGGCCACCTCGCCCGCGGCGCCGTTCGCGCCGCGCAGCACCTGGCCGCCGATGACGACACCGAGACCGATGCCGACGCCGATCCGCAGATAGCCGAAGGTGTCCCGACCCCGGGCCGCGCCTTCGTGCAGCTCGGCGAGGGCGGCGCAGTTCACGTTGTTCTCGACGTGCACGGGCACGCCGGGCGGGAGGGCCACCGTCAGGGCATCGAAGATGGGGCCCGCCTTGGCGGTCGCGGGCCGCACGGCCGTGCCCTCCCGGCCCTGGGTGGTGACGTCGCCGACGGCGACCACGATGGCCCGCAGCGGCGCCCCGGCCGACAGCCGCCCCAGGGCCTTGGCGACGACGTCGACGGTGTCCGCCCGCGGTCCGGTGCCCTCGGCGAGCAGGGCACCGTCCAGGGCGCAGACCCGCACCCTGGTGACGCTCGGGCCGAGGTCGACGGCGAGGACCGCGCCGGCGGCGATCCCCAGGTCATAAACGGCCGCTGACCTGCCCGTTCCGCCCGTGAGGGTGCCGGAGCGCGCGGCGAGCCCGGCGGCCTCCAGCTCGGCCACGGCGGTGGAGACGGTCGGCTTGGAAAGGCGCGCCCCGGTGGCCAGTTGGGGTCGGGTGGCGGTGCTCGACGCGGCCAGTACGGCGAAGACGGCGCGCGCGCTCTCGCTCAGTTGCATGGTCTCCCCAGTCGTGCCGCGATCATCCGGCCGCACGGTTGTGCGGTATCCGTCGTCCTCACCCTTGACGCACCCTTATTCGTTAGTTAATTTCCTAACGAAGTCAAGCGGTACTCGCCTACCGCACCGTCAGAGGCCCGTCCCGGGGCTTCCCGAGCACCCCCCACAGACCCTGTGTGTCCAGGCACGGTTTCGCCCAGCCGTCGCTGCGCCCATCGCAACGCAACGACGAAAGAGGCCTCACGTGCCGGACTCAAGGCCCGTCGCGGTCGGTATCGACGTGGGCGGCACCAAGACCCATCTCCGTGCTGTCACGGGGACGGACCCGGTCGCCGACCACATCCGCACCAGCCGTGGCTGGCGGCCGCACGACCGGGCGGCCGCGGCCGCATGGCTGGCCACGCTGGTCGGGGAGGTGCTGCCCGCGCACACTCCTCCGTCCGCCGTGGCCGTCGGCGCCCATGCCTGCGAGACGCCCCGGCAGTGCGAGGAGATACGTCTCGCCCTCCAGGAACGGCTTCAGGTGCCGTGCCTGGTGGTGGGCGACGCCGAGCTGCTGGCTCCGGCCGCCGGTTTCGACAAAGGGGTGGGACTGGTCGCGGGCACCGGTTCGGTGGCCGTCGGCCGGTCCGCCGACGGTACGGCGGTGCAGGTCGGCGGCTGGGGCGCGGTTCTCGGTGACGAGGGCGGCGCCGCCGGTCTGGTCCGGGAGGCATGCCGTGCCGTCTGGGCCGCGCACGACCGGGGCGAGGCACCCGACGCGCTCGCCGACCGGCTCGTCGCCTCCTTCGGGGTGAGCGAGGTGCCGGCGCTCGGCGGGGCCCTGGAGGCCGCCACAGCGATGTCCGCCGACTGGGGCCGGCACGCTCCCGAGGTGTTCGAGGCCGACGAGGAGGGCTCGGAACTCGCCCGCCGGGTGATCTTGGACGGGGGCCGCGCGCTCGCCTCGCTCGTGGCGCGGCTCGACACCCGCCGGGTCCCCGTCGACGACGTGGTGGTGGCCGGCGGGACGATCCTGTCCCGGCCCGCCCTGTACGCGGCATTCGCCGAAGCCCTCGCCGAGGCTGTACCGTCCGCGCGACCGCATGTGCTCCAAGTGCCCCCGGTCGAAGGGGCGTTGGCGCTTGCACGTACTCTCCTCCGACCGGCCACCGGCTGATCACCGCCCGGTCGTCGACCGGGCATGGACCGGTCATCCGTCAGTTCCACGCTCAGCCCGCACCCGACCAACCCACCGCGAAAGGAGCGGCGCTCCATGCCGTCATCTGCCGGGCACCACACCCTCAACCGCCGTGTCTTCCTCCGGAACTCCCTCGGCGTCTCGGCCGGCCTGATCGCCGCTCCGACCGTCGCGAACCTCTGGCAGGCGCCCGAGGCCAAGGCCGCCACCGCGTTCGCGGCGTTCGTCGACGACTACACCACCAACGTCACGGCGAACCGGACCCCCGAGACCAACGCCGTGGTCCGGGCGCTCGGCGGCTTCGCCTTGATCTGGAAGACCGGCGACGCCTGGAACACCGGCACCCCGCTGCTGCCGGAGATCCTGCGTGCCAACATGCGCTACTGCGCGCGCCTGACCGGCCGCCGCACCCAGGCGCAGGCCCGCGAGGCGTTCATCACCGACCGGCAGCACCAGAGCTACTCGGTGATCAGCGGTCTCGGCCCGCTGGCCGACCTGTACAAGGCCGGGGCCATGGCGGTCACCTCGATCACCTCCGCCCCCGACGGCACCCCGTCCGGCAAGATCAGCGACTCCGTCCCCGCCGACGCGCCCGCCGGATCCGCGAACGGCGCGGGCTCGACCACTTCGCGGCTCGGCAAGGTGGCCGAACTCGTCAACACCGTGCGCGGGCCGTTCGCGTCCAGCAACCCCGCGAAGTTCTCCTACCAGTACCCGCGCCCCTGGCGGATGAACGAGAACAGCGAGGTCGTCGACACCGGCGCGATCGACGAGTTCGGGTACCCGGTGTACGACTCCGCCGTGATCGTCGCCCCGCAACTGCTGCGGCAGCGCGGCGAGAACCCGGCCGAGGACGGCGGCTTCCCCAGCGGCCACACCAACGCGCTGCACCTGGCGGCCCTGGCCTACGCGTACGCCGTCCCCGAGCGCTTCCAGGAGATGGTGACCCGCGCCTTCGAGGCGAGCCACGACCGGATCATCTCCGGCATGCACTCCGCGGTCGACGTCCTCGGCGGTCGCGTCATGGCCACGGCCCTGGCCGCCGCGGCGCTCGCCGACCCGAAGAACGCCGAGCTCAAGGCCGCCGCGCGACGGCAGGCCGCCGAGTACTTCCAGGCCGAGACCGGCACGACGGCCGACACGCTGTACGCGTACGCGCACTCCGCGGGCAGCGACACGGACCCGTACTCCGACCGCTGTGCCAACGCGCGGCTGGTCGAGCCGAAGCTGACGTACGTGCTGACCCGGCGCGGGCGTTCCGAGGACCTGACCGTGCCCAAGGGCGCCGAGGTCCTGCTGGAGACACGGCTGCCGTACCTCGACGCGGCGCAGCGGCGCGAGGTGCTGCGCACGACCGCGCTGCCGTCGGGCTATGTGCTGCTGGACGGCTGGGAGCAGTGGGGCCGGCTCAACCTGTTCGCGGCGGCGGACGGCTACGGCGCCTTCGACTCGGAGGTCACCGTCACGCTGGACGCCGCGCTCGGCGGTTTCGCCGCGGCGGACACCTGGCGCAACGACATCGACGGTGCGGGCGGGCTCGTCAAGAAGGGCAGCGGCACGCTCACCCTGTCCGGGGCCAACCGGTACACGGGCGGCACGGTCGTGGAGGCCGGTGTCCTCGCGGCGGGCTCGAAGGAGGCGTTCGGGCGCGGTGACGTCCGGGTGAAGGGCGGCACGCTGGCCACCGGCGACCGCACCGTGCGGGTGCGCGGCGGCTACGCGCAGGCCGGTGTCCTCGACGTGACGCTGGACCGGGGCACCGGCGCCGCCCTCGTGGTCGACGGGCGCGCGGTCCTGGAGCGGGGCAGCAAGCTGGTGGTCCGCTTCGACGCGCAGCAGGCGCCGCGTTCCGGCAGCACGGTCGCGGTCGTCGCGGCGCGGTCCCTGCAGGGCCGGTTCGCAGAGGTCTCCGTGGCCGTCGAGGGCTGGACGGCTGAGCAGGTCTTCACCGCGCACGGGGTGTCGGTGCGTCTGCGGAAGAAGTAACTCCCGGAGGGAGCAGAGCTGTCGGGGGTGGCGTGCGCCGCCCTGACAGCCGTTTCCGGCCCTCCGACCTTCCGGCCCTCTACAGGCTCGGCGGCAGCGCCTGCTCGGCCCAGATGGTCTTGCCCGCCCCGCTCGGGCGGCTGCCCCAGCGGTCGGTGAGCTGGGCGACCAGGAGCAGACCGCGGCCTCCCTCGTCGAGGCTGCGGGCCCGGCGCAGATGGGGCGAGGTGCTGCTGGCGTCGGAGACCTCACAGATGAGGGTGCGGTCGCGGATCAGGCGCAGCTGGATGGGGGCGCCGCCGTAGCGGATGGCGTTGGTGACGAGTTCGCTGACCACGAGTTCGGTGACGAACGCGGCCTCCTCCAGGCCCCAGCCCTTCAGCTGGTCGGTGGCGAGCTTGCGCGCGCCCGCGACCAGCGCCGGGTCGTCGGTGAGGTTCCAGACGGCGACCTGTTCCGCGTCGAGGGCGCGGGTGCGGGCGAGCAGCAGCGCCACGTCGTCGGCCGGGACCTCGGGCAGCAGTGCCTTCAGCACGGTGTCGCAGGCGCGCTCCAGGCCGTCGACCGGCCCTTCGAGCGCGGCGCACAGGGCGGCGGTGCCCGTGTCGACGTCACGGTCCCGGGCCTCGACCAGACCGTCGGTGTACAGGGCGAGGACCGAGCCCTCGGGCAGTTGGAGCTCCGTGGTCTCGAACGGGAGGCCGCCGACGCCGAGCATCGGCCCGGCCGCCACCTCGACGACCTGGACGCTGCCGTCGGGCCGCACCACGACGGGCGGGAGGTGTCCGGCCGAGGCGATCGAACAGCTGCGGTCCACCGGGTCGTAGACCGCGTACAGACAGGTCGCGCCGATCTCCCTCTCCCCTGTGCCGTCGCCGGCCGCGAGGTGTTCGACCAGGTCGTCCAGGTGGGTGAGGAGTTCGTCGGGCGGCAGGTCGACGTCGGCGAGCGTCCACACGGCGGTGCGCAGTCGGCCCATGGTGACGGAGGCGTGGATGCCGTGGCCGACCACGTCGCCGACGACCAGTGCCACCCGGGTCCCGGACAGCGGGATCACGTCGAACCAGTCACCGCCCACCCCGGCCTGCGACAGCGCCGGCAGATAGCGGGAGGCGAACTCGACGGCCGCCTGCCCGGCGACCGTCTTCGGCAGCAGGCTGCGCTGGAGCGCCAGTGCCGTACTGCGTTCCCGGGTGTAGCGGCGGGCGTTGTCGACGCAGACGGCCGCACGGCTGGAGAGCTCCTCGGCCAGGGACACGTCGTCCTGGTCGAAGGCGTCGGGGCGCTCGGGGGTGAGGGTCCGTACGAGGACGGCGACACCGAGGGTCATGCCGCGCGCGACCAGCGGTACGGCCATCAGGGAGAGGTCCGGGGCCTCGGCCTCCTGGAGTTTGGCGGTGCGGGCGCCGTGCCGGGCGAACCAGGAGTCGAGGTCCGCCTCGCCGGTGCGGGTGAGCACGGGCTCACCGCTGAGCAGAGCCCGGGCGGGTGGGGAGAAGGGCGGGTAGACGTCGGCGGCGCCGAGTTCGATGGCCGCCTCCGGCACACCGGGCGTACCGGAGTGGTGTGCGGCCCTGCGCAGCCGCACACCGTCGTCGACGGGGCCCATCTCGGGTTCCTCGCCCTGGAGGACGGACTCCAGGAGGTCGACGCTGGCGAAGTCGGCGAGCCGGGGGACGATCAGCTCGGCGAGTTCACGCGCGGTCTGGACGACGTCCAGCTTGGTGCCGATGGAGGCGCCGGCCTCGTTGAGCAGGGCCAGGCGCCGGCGGGCAGCGAACTGCTCGCTGCTGTCGAAGGCGGCGAGCGCGGTGCCGATCAGCTCCCCGGAGGCGGCGCGCACCGGCCACATCTGGGAGGTCCACGCGTGCATCCGGCGACCGGAGGGCGAACGGGTCCAGCTCTCGTAACGGACCGGCTGCCCGGTCTCCACGACGATCTCCAGATGGCGCAGAAAGCCCTGGTGGGGCTCGACGTCCTCGACGGTGTCGGGGAAGTACTGGTGCCGGAACTCCTCCTCGGGCCGGCCCATGACCTTGCACGCCCAGTCGTTCATCCGCAGATAGCGCTGCCCGGTGTCGAAGACGGACATGGACATCGAGGCCTGGGTGAAGGCCAGCTCGCCGAGGCCCCGCTCGGTCGGGTCGGGCGCGGCCTGGAGGACGAACCGCCGCCGCTCCCCCTTCGCGCCCCGCACCGGGCAGATCCGCACCGCGACCTTCTGCCGACGTCCGTCCCGGTAGCGCAGGTCCACCACCGCGTCGCCGTGCGTCAGCAGCGTCCGCCAGACCGCGGCCGGGTCCCCGTCCACCAGGTCGGCCGCCGGCCTGCCGGTCACCTCCTCGGCGCTGTACCCGGTGAGCCGTCGGGCGCCTTCGCTCCACCCCGCGACGAGGCCGCGCGCGTCGACCACCGCCATCGCCTCACCGGCCGTGGCAGCCCGCGACGCGCCGGACGCCTTCGTCACCATATGGCCAGGATGGTCCGTCCAGGGCGGGGCAACAACCCGGGTGCGCCCGTGACGCACCGGTGTCGCGGCCCCGCCCGGGCGGCTAGGCCCTGGCGTCACATTCCCGTCTGCCCCGCGGCGCCCTGCACGTGCTCTCGACGCACCGGGCACCGACCCGAGTACGTCCGGTACGCGAGTCAGTGCCCGGCACGCCGAGAGCACGCTCCCCCGGTCTCGGCTGCGCTCGACCGGGAGGTGCCCCCACGACGCCGCGGGGCCGCCCTTCGGGCGACGACGGGAATGCGACGACAGGGCCTAGAAGCGTCCTGAAGATCTTGAAAATGCGCCCGGCTTGCCCTACTTGATGGCGATTGACATTTACCGGCAATCCAGGGCGAGTCGGGCGGCCAGAGCAAGATCTTCAGCGGTCTCCTAGAGCACGGTGCGGGATTCGAGGTCCTTGCGGGTGTCGTTGCCGTAGACGCCGGTCTCGTCGCCCCGGATGCCGTACCAGAGCTGGAAACGCGCCACCGCTTCCTTCAGGACGACGTCGTACCGGCCCGAGGTGGAGCCGTTGTCGTACACGTTCGGGATACGGAGCAGCCGTTGCTGGAGTTCGGAGACCTCGGGGCCGCTGTCGCCCTCGCGGAGGGTGCCGGGGCCGTCCGGGTCGGCGCCGTCGTCCGGGGCGGGCGCCGAGGTCGCGGGGGCCGACGGGGTCGGGGTCGGGGTGACGACGCGTGCCTCCTTCTCCGTGCCGCCGCCGGGCAGGAGCAGTGCGGCGCCGAAGCCCAGCAGGGCGGCCGCGCCGACGCCGACGACCACGGCGGCGCGCTTGAGGCCCGGCCCGTCGCCGGGGGCCGGCCGACGCCGCTGCCGTCGCCGGTGTCCCTCGTCGCGCGGAACCGCGTCCGAGCCGAAGTCCTCGCCGACCATGACCGGGGGGAGTTCCTCGGTCTCGTACTCCGTCCGGGGCAGGATGCGCTCGGGGGCGGGCTCCGTCGCGGCCGCGGGGGTCGGTGCCGACGGCGGCGGTGTCGGCACCGATGCCGGGGTGGGGGGTACGACGACGGACTCGTACTCGTCGTCGGGCGCGGGTGTCCCCTTGTACTGTTCGAACTCACGCAGCAGCTCGGCCAGGGCCTCGGTCCTGCGCCGGCGCATGACGTAGGTCGGCTCGATCGTGGGACGCTTCGCCGTCCGGCCCGGTTCGGGCGGTTTCGACACGCTCTTCTCCTTCCGTGCACGCGGTCTCCCGCCATCCCCGAGAGGAGATACGGGCAGCCGGGCCGGGAGGTTCAGCGCAGGGGGCGGCTGCGGGGGGCGATCGGGAGCACGGCGACGACGTCCCAGCCGGGGCCGTGCTCCCGCGCCCGCAGGAGGCGTTGACGGACCGCGAGCTCGACGTCGTCCGTCTGGTCGCGCTGGGGCACACCAACGCGGAGATCGCCGCCTCGATGTTCGTGTCCCTCTCCACGGTCAAGACCCACCTCGGCAGCATCCAGCTCAAGCTCGCGGCCCGGAACCGGGTCGAGATCGCGGCGTGGGCGTGGGCGTGGCGGACGGGGCACGCGGGCGACGGCGCGTGAGGGTCACCGCGTGAGGATCACGTCGTGAGGGTGATACGGATGCCGATCGTGCCGTCGGCGCCGCGGCGCAGTCGGCTGCCTAGGAGGGTGAGCCGGCCGAGGACCCCGTACTTGCGGGCGATCAGCCGCCGGTAGGCGGCGGAGCCGGCCGCGTCCAGGATGTCGGCGCGGGCGGGGACGGAGTCGCCGGTGGGGTTGCCGCGCACGTCGCAGGGGCCGACGAGGACGTCGGCGCGGTTGCGGATGCGTTTGACCTTCCAGGAGTCGGCGACGGTCCAGACTCCGAGGGCGTCGCCGTCCCGTACCACCCACACCGGAGTCGGCACGGTGGAGCCGTTCTTGCGGTAGGTGGTGACCAGCAGGTACTTGCCCGCGCCGAGCGCGTCGAGCGTGGTGTCGTCCGCCATGACAGGAGTCTAGGGCCCCTGCGCGGGGCCCGGGCGCACGACCGCCGGCGGAACCGTGGCGGCCGTACTCCCAGCAACGGACGGTGCGACGGCGTCAGTCCAGCAGGCCGTCGTAGTCGGGGAGCTTGTACGTGCGCTCGGCGTGGCCGCCGACGAGGTCGGTGGTGTTGTTGCCGACGTTGGCGATGATCGTGTACCCGTCGGACTCGATGTCCGCGCGCGAGGCGGTCTTGTAGGCGGAGACCTCGGAGAAGAGATCGGGCAGGTCGCGCACATAGAGCCCGTCGACGGGGTAGCCGACGTTCTTCAGGTTCCACTCGGTGAGGGACTCGATGATGCCGGGGCGGGCGGTGACGAAGAAGACGTCCACCCCACGGGACTTGGCGTACTTGGCCAGCGCCAGGGAGGGCTTCAGCGCCGGGGTCGGCAGCTGGTACCAGGGCGTGTAGTGCGTCTCCAGCGTCGTGTTGTCGATGTCGAAGACGATGGCGAGCCTCTGCCCCGAGGAGTTCGCGGTGCGCTGCTGGATGTAGGGCGTGGCCGTGTCGATGACGGTCTTCACGTCCTTCTGCCAGGTCGCGTAGTCCACTTCGGCGGCCGCGGCCGCGGTGATCGCGGCCGTGCCGGCCGCCGCGGCGGCCGGCACGGCGGCGGTCATCGAGGCGCCCAGGCCCAGGACGGCCACCGTGGCGACCGTGGTGATGCGGCGTCCCACACCGCTTGCTGTCATGTTCGTCCCCTTCTAGTCATGTCAAAGCGGCGAGGTGGTCGGACCCCTCGCCGCAGTCGTCATGGTCATGTCCATCAGTGGCCGGGAGACTACCCAAGAGTTACTGATTAGTAGAGAGGTCGCGACGAACGTTCTTCGACGGGACGAGGCCTGTGGGCCCGGCCGCGGGCCGTGAAGATCGCAGAACGCTCGGCAAACACCAACCGGCGGGTCTACATTGCCCGTTGGACGAGCGCACTTTCACAGAAGATCCAGGAGTTGATGCCGTGACGGACAACCCGGCCACCTCGGACTTCCCCTCCTCGTCGCTGAACCGTCGCATCGTCACCACGCGGCCGAGCGCCGCGCGGATCTGGAACTACTGGCTCGGCGGCAGGGACTACTACGAGGTCGACCGCAAGGCCGGGGACGAGATCCGCCGACTGCATCCGAGCATCCACGACTACGCGCGGGCGGACCGGCGGTTCCTGCGCCGGGCGGTGCGCCATCTCGCCGCCGACCTGGGGATCCGGCAGTTCCTGGACATCGGCGCCGGGCTACCGACCGCGGAGAACACCCACGAGGTCGCCCAGCGCGTCCTCCCGGACGCCCGGATCGTCTACGTCGACAACGACCCGTTGGTCCTGGTGCACGCGCGGGCCCTGCTGACGAGCGCGCCCGAGGGCCGTACGGACCACGTCGACGAGGACGTGCGCAACGTCGACTCGATCCTCGAACACGCCGCGCGGACCCTGGACCTGAGCCGGCCGGTCGCGCTGATGCTGCTCGACGTGATGGCCTTCGTGGCCGACGAGGAGGACCCGCAGGGCATCGTCCGCCGCCTCATGGCCGCGCTGCCCTCCGGCAGCCATCTGATGCTCTCGCACACCGTCACCGACCCGCGGTGGCCCGACGTGGACATCGCGGCGGCCTGGTGGAACGCGCACGGCACCCCGCGGCTGAACCAGCGCACCCCCGCGACAATCGCCCGCTTCTTCGACGGACTCGACCTCCTCGAACCGGGCGTCGTCTCCTGCTCGCGCTGGCGCCCGGAGCCCACCGACGAGGACGCCGGTGAACCGGAGGAAGTGGCCATGTACTGCGGCGTGGGAGGCAAGCCTTGATGGCGACGCACCTGGTCCGGCTCCAACTGGACGTCACCCACTTCGACCTGGCACGTTTCCAGCCGTACGTCGACAAGTGCCGGACCTCCGGCATCCGGCTGACGACCCTCTCCGAACTCGGCGACACCCCGGAGAACCGCCGCGCGTTGTACGGCCTCAACAAGGAGTGCTCGGCCGACATCCCCGAGCGAGGCGCCTTCTTCGCCTACGACGAGTACCACCGACTCCGCTTCGAGGTGCCCTCCTACGACCCGCGCGGTGTCGTGCTGGCCCTCGACGGCGACCGGTGGATCGGCATGGCGGCCACCTCGGACCGCCGCGATTCCGGATACGTGTTCAACGAGATGACCGGCGTGCGGACCGGCCATCGCGGCCGGGGTATCTCGGTGGCCATGAAGACCTTCGGCATCGGGTTCGCCGGGATGTGCGGGGTGAGCACCGTCCGTACGGTCCACCACCCGGCCAACAGCCGTGCGATCGCCATGAACCGGACGTTGGGATACGTCGACGCGAACTGGTGAACATGTGCCGGTCATCGCACGTATGCAAGGAGGGCGCTCAAGGACCGGACGCCCTGGCGGTGTTGACACCGTGTCGGACGGGGTTCGGGAGCCAGGCGATGAGGCACGCACGACGACGAGTCGTGAAGCGGGTGGCGCGGCTGACAGCCGCGGGTGGAGTGATCTGCGGAGCCCTGATGGTCACGCAGGCGGCGATGGCGACCGAACCCGCCGTCACCCCGCCCGCGACCCCCAGCGCGGTGCTGGCCGCGTCCGGCACCGGGAACAGCCTGCTGAGCGAACTCGGCACCGAGCGGACGGCGGGCACCTGGATCGCCGAGGACGGCAGCCCGGTCGTCGCCGTCACCGACGAGAAGGCCGCCGCCGAGGTCGAGCGGGCGGGCGCCCGCCCGAAGATGGTCGAGTACAGCGGCGAGGACCTGAAGTCCGCCACGGAGGCACTGCGTTCGGCGCCCCGGGTGCCGGGCACCTCCTGGGCGATCGCCCCCGCCTCCAACGAGGTGGTGGTGCGCGCCGACAGCACCGTCTCCAAGAAGGACTGGTCGAGCCTGACCGACCTCGCCGAGGAGATCGGCGGTTCCGTACGGATGGAGCGCACCGAGGGCGCGTACACGATGCGGCTCAACGGCGCGCAGCCGATCTTCGGCACCGGCGGCCGCTGCTCGATCGGCTTCAACGTGACCGACGGCGAGAACGACTTCATGCTGACCGCCGGGCACTGCGGCCCCGCGGGTTCCGTCTGGTTCTCGGACGACCAGGGCCGGCAGGAGATCGGCCGGACGACCGAGACCAACTTCCCCGGCGCCGACTACTCGCTCGTCCAGTACCTCCAGGACGCGCCGAGCAACAAGACCAACGTCGTCTCCGTCGGCGACGGCCGCGGTGTGCGCATCACCTCCGTCGGTGACGCTGCGGTCGGCCAGCGGGTCTTCCGCAGCGGCAGCACCAGCGGCTTCCGCAACGGCGAGGTGACCGGCCTCGACGCCACGGTCAACTACCCCGAGGGCACGGTCTCCGGTCTCATCGAGACCACGGTCTGCGCCGAGCCGGGCGACAGTGGGGGCCCGCTCTTCTCGGAGGGCGTGGCGCTCGGGGTGACCTCTGGCGGCAACGGCGACTGCGAGGAGGGCGGCACGACGTTCTTCCAGCCGCTGTCCGACGCCCTCGACGATCTCGGTGTCCAGCTGAACGGTCTGCCGCAGTCCGCCGTCCGGCCGACCGCGGCGGGCGACGGTTCCGAGGAGGATGCCCAGGGTGCCGCCGCCCCGGGCTCCGCCGAACCGGGTGCCGTGGAGTCCGTCGAGTCCATCGAGGCCGCCTCGGACCTCATCGACCGTCTCGTCGACCCCCGCAACGTCGGCCCCGGGCTGCTGGTCATCGCCGGCAGCATGGTCGCCCTGGCGGCCACCCGCTTCATCCGCACGGAACAGGACCGCCAGGCGTACCGCCGCCAGTACTCACGGAGCTGGGGCTAGAAACGCACAGAGCCGGGGCTGGAAACGAGTCGAGCGCGCCCCTTCGAGGGGCGCGCTCCGAAGGGGCGCGGGGAACTGCGCGAGCAGCCCCCCACCGGCCCGCGGCCGACGACCTACGAAGAGGCCGCCCACTCGAGAACCAGACGTTCGTACTCGCTCCGCTGCTCCCTGTTCAACGTCCCACCGCTCCGGAACCAGAGCGCCCGGATCTCCTCGTTGACCTCGGCGGCCGTTCGCGCCGGTACTTCCGCTCTTTCCAGGACGACATCAGGGGTAGTGGACATGGTGTAAACCATATGTCCTCGAACGTGAAGCCGATGTGAGTAAAGGTGCCACTTCCGACATTGCGGACCGTGAAGCTGATCACTCTGCGTTTACGGCTCCACCGTTCCGAGCACGAGCACCTGAATGGCCAGCACGGCCGCCCCCCGGGCCCAGTCGTGGAAGTCGGACACCTTCGTCTCCAGGGGCACGGGCTGGGCCAGCGGATGCCGATGGGCCCGGACCGCCTCGCGCACGCTCTCCCCGGCCACCGCCATCAGCCCCACCCCCTCCCCCGCCAGCAGGATCTTCTGCGGCATCACGAAGTTGGCGATCTGGGCCACCAGGATCCCCAGTGCCCGCCCCGCCTCGCCGACGACCCGCGCGCACATCGGCTCCCCCTCGGCCGCGCCGGCCAGGATCTCCTCGTACGTCACCGCACGTCCGGTCGCCGCTTCCACCTGGTAGCGGATGCTGGGGATGCTCAGTAGCGAGACGGCGCTGCCGCGCTCCCCGTCGGGGGTGAGCGGTCCGGTGGGGTCCACGATCCAGTGGCGGCCGAACCCCCGGTCCTCCTCGGCGCAGGGCACCCGCCGGCCTCCCAGGACCAGCCCGTAGCCGATCCCCGCGCCGATGGTGAGGACGACGAACCGGTCGAGGCCGCGTCCCGCGCCGAACCAGGTCTCGGCCTCGACGAGCGCGGCGACGTCGTTCTCGACGACCACCGGCAGACCGGTGCGCTCCTCGACGAGTTCGGCCAGCGGCACGTCGCGCCACGACAGGAAGGGCGACTCGCCGACCACCGCGCGCCGCCGGACGAGGCCGCCCACCCCGATGCCGATGCCGGCCAACGAGGGGTGCGTACGGGCGAGTTCGGCGGCCATCTCGGCGAGCAGGTCGGCGACCCGCTCCGGCTCGTGCGTGGGGAGCGGACGGTCGTGGCGGGTGACGATCTCGCTGCGCAGCGTGGTGACCACGGCGTACACCATGTCGTCGGTGATCTTGAACCCGACGAAGGAGCGGGATTCGGCGACGACGTCCAGCGGCTGCGAGGGGCGTCCCTGCCGGACCTCGGGGAAGGGGGCGCCCTCGGCGGTCTCGACCAGCAGCCCCGACTCGATCAGCGGCTTGGTCAGCCGGGTGAGGCTCCCCGCGGACAGGCCGAGGCGCCGGGCGAGGTCCGTACGCGAGAGCGGGCCGTGCACGAGCACCTGGATCGCCACGGCGCGTTCTCCGGGACTGAGCGGCGGCCAGCCGGCATCGCGTGCGGTCATGGGGGCCAGACTCCCACACCCTTTTCCTTTCGTCACGGAAACAACATAGCCGCTCCAAGCCGATCGAAGCCCGTTCCAGAAGACGCTCCCCTACCCCTTGACGCCACAATTCTTTCGCCACGAAAGTAAGCCGGAGTCAGAGGCACCCGCCGCCGATGAGGGAGCACCGATGACCACCGCCTCCAGCAGTCCCCCGACCCGCAGCAGGCGCGGCACCGGCCTCCTGGCCGCCGACTTCGTCGCCCCGGCGATGCTCGGCTTCCTGGTCTTCCTGCTCTGGCCGACCCTGCGCGGCATCGTGCTCACGCCGTACCTGATGTCCAACGTGGTGGCGGGTCTGCGCAGTACCGGCTCACCAGGGCCGGCCGGAGCGACCTCGGCTGACGGGACGGAGAAACTCGCATGGCCACCCCGGCGACCCCTGCCGCGCCCACCGGCAAGCGCGCCAGCATGATGAACGGCCCCTGCCGGACCACGGTCGGCCGGTACGGGGGCGTCCTCCCCGCCACCCCGGCCGGCAACGGCGCGCCGGTGAGCGGCCCCGACGAGGCCGACGACCAGATCAACCTGATTCCCGACCAGTGAAGGACATTCCTCAGATGACGTTCTCCCTCGGCATCGTGGGCGCCGGCCAGTTCTCCGGCCAGTTCGCCACGCTGTTCCAGGCGCACCCCGGCGTCGGCGACGTCTACGTCACCGACCTGCTGCCCGAGCGGGCCGAAACCCTCGTGGCCGCCCAGCAACTGGCCGGCACCTTCCCGTCGTACGAGGCGATGCTGGAGTCGAAGGCGGTCGACGCCGTCGCGATCTTCACCCAGCGCTGGACTCACGGGCCACTGGTGCTCCAGGGCCTGAACGCCGGCAAGCACGTCTACTCCGCGGTCCCCATGGCGATCACCGCCGACGAGACAGCGGCGATCATCGACGCGGTCGGGGCGACCGGGCTGACGTACATGATGGGTGAGACGAGCCAGTACAACCCGGCGACCGTGCACGCCCGCAACCGGATGGCGGAGGGCGCGTTCGGGCGGGTCTTCTACGCCGAGGGCGACTACGTCCACGACATGGACCTGGGGTTCTACGAGGCCTACCGGTACAGCGGCGGCGAGGAGTGGAAGCGGACCGCCAGCTACCCGCCGCTGCTGTACCCGACGCACTCGGTGGGCGGGGTGCTCGGTGCCTGGCGGACGCACGCGGTCAGCGTCTCCGCGATCGGCGTCGTGGACGGGCGCGGTGACGGTGTGTTCGACAAGGAGGTCAGCCAGTTCGGCAACGACTTCTCCAACGCGACCGCGCTGTTCGAGGTGGCGGGCGGCGGTTCGTTCCGTACGAACGAGTTCCGGCGGGTCGGTTACCCCTCGCAGATACGGGAGTCGCGTTTCCGGTTCTTCGGCACGGACGCCAGCATGGAGCAGCTCGCGACGGTGGCGTTCTGGCAGGACAAGAAGGGCGTCGAGGACATCAGTGAACTCCTGGAGCCCAAGCCCACCCTGTCCCCGGACGATCCCTCGCTCCAGCACATCGCGCCGGATCTGCGGGCCGCTTTCACCTCCGGTTCCGCGCCGGTGCACGACCGGTCGCGGCTGCCGAGGGAGTTCGACCATCTGCACAACGGGCACGAGGGCAGCCACCACTTCCTGGTGGACGACTTCGTGACCGCCGTCAACACCCGCACCCTGCCGTCGGTGAACGCCTGGGTGGCGGCCCGCTACACCCTGCCGGGGATCGTCGCGCACGAGTCCGCGCGGCAGGGTGGGGTCCGGCTGGAGATCCCGGACTTCGGGGACGCCCCCGAGGCGTGACGTTCCGCCTTCGTCGCGAAGCCGGGCTCCTGGCCGTCCGTCAGGTGCCCGGCTTGCGGCCGTACACGAAGACGTCGTCGCCCTTCTTCAGCAGCGACCAGTACTTCTTGGCGTCGGTCTTCCTCATGTTGGTGCACCCGTGGGAGCCGGGCGGGTTCCACATGCTGACGCCCACGGAGTGGAAGGCCTGGCCGCCGTCGAAGAACTGGGCGTAGGGCATGGGCACGTGGTAGATCGACGAGACATGGTCGATGTTCCGCCAGTAGATCTTCTTCAGGCCGGTGCGGGTCTCGTAGCCGTCGCGGCCGGTGCGGACCGGGACGGGGCCGTAGACGAGCTTGCCGCCGTCCTGGATCCAGCTGAGCTGGAGGGTGAGGTTCACACAGGCGATGCGGCCCTTGTTCGTGGGGCACTTGCCGGCCTTGTTGGGGTTCTTGCCCACGGCCTTCTGCTTGTTCATGAGGTCCATCACGCCCCAGGTGACGGATCCCGCGTAGCCGATGGTCGGGGTGATGCCGTGCTTGGCCTGGAAGGCTTTGATCGCCTTGCAGTCGCCGGCGGACTGCTTGCCGTCGACCGTCCGGCCGAGGAACTTCTCGACCTGCTTCTGGTACGGCCCCGTCGACGTCGTACAACTCGCCGCCTGCGCGGGCGCGGTGCCGAGCGCGAGCGTGAGCGGTGTCAGCAGTCCGGTGATCGTGAGTGCGACGGCGCCTCTTCTGCCTATGTCCCCCATGGCGGGCCTTTCCCTTTCACGTGGTTTGTATGTCCTGCCTGCCTAGACAGACCACCGGCTGCGACGGTTGTGGGAGAGCCCACGCTGAGACGAAACAGTTACACAGCCGGGAATTCGGATATACAGTTACCCCCATGAGCAACAGCGAATCCATAACTCGCGTGGCGTTGAAGAAAGTTACCCCCGATGTCTCCGGGGCGATGGGCTCCCTGCACGGTGCCGCCGTTTCCGCGGCCCGGGACGCGAAGGTCGAGCCCGAGATCCTCGAACTGCTCCGAATTCGTGCCTCGCAGATCAACGGCTGCGCCTTCTGCCTGGACATGCACACCAAGGACGCCCGCGCGCAGGGCGAGACCGAGCAGCGGATCTACGCGCTCAGCGCCTGGCGCGAGACCCCCTTCTTCTCCGCCCGCGAGCGCGCAGCCCTGGCGTTGACGGAGGCGGTGACGCTGGTCCACGACGGGCACGTGCCCGACGACGTCTACGCCGAGGCCGCCGAGGTGTTCGACGAGGAGCAGATCGCGGCGCTGATCTGGGCGGCGACCGTGATCAACGCGTACAACCGGATCGCCATCGCGACGCGGATGGTCCCGGGGTCCTACCAGCCCGCCCAGAAGTAGCCCCGCAGGCCCGGTATTCCGGAATTCCGGGAAATTCCAGACGCTTCGTCGAAATGCCGCGAAGAAGTACCGCGAACGACTTTCAGCGCCGGGCCGAATTCCTCTTCGGCCCGGCGCTTCTGCGCGCCCCTACATCGCTGTTGAATTCAGTGGTCGGGCAGCGGCCGCATGAGCCCGTCCAGCCAGCGGCGCCATTCGGGGGCGCGGACGGCCCGGCCGGGGGTCATCGGTCGTCCGGTCCAGGCGACGACCGGGCGGATGCCGTGGAGGGCGTTGACGAGCCACACCTCACGCCCGTCCAACTCGCCGAGGGAGCGCTCGCGGTGGTCGACCCGCACTCCGGTGCGGGCCGCGTGCTCCAGGACGAGGGCCGTGGTGACACCGGCGAGGAGCGGCAGCCGGGGCGGCGGGAGGCAGAGGGTGTCCTCCTCCCACCACAGCAGGCTGGAGTTGGCGGCCTCCAGCACCAGACCGGAGGGCGCGATCAGTACCGCCTCGTCGGCTTCGGCCCCGGCCGCCCGTCTGCGCACCCGGGCCAGGGCGTCGAGGTCGGGTCCCTTGCGGCGGGGCACCGTGCGCGGGTCGGGCTGGCCGGCCGCCCACACCCGGAGCTCGGCCGTGAGCTGCGGGGCGTGCCGCAGCAGCACCCTCAACTCCAGGGATCCCGCCGCGAGTTCCACCCGGGGGAACCACTCCCCCGTGCGTGGCAGGGCGCCGGTCATGTCCTGCCAGAAGTCGACGACCTGTGTCAGGGGCGGCGCGCCGCACTCGCCGCAGGACCGTACGAACCGTTCGCGGTGCCGATCGAAGCCGCGCACCCGTCCGTCGCGCAGCAGCCACGAGTCCGCTACGAGGAGGCGTCCGCCCTGTGCCTGGCCGGGGACGAGGCCGTGTTCGGGTGACCAGGTCAGCAGACCTTCCGCGATGGCGGGTTGTGTCACTCAGTGCTCCTGTGGGTCTTCCGGTTCAGTATTTGCGGCCCGCGACGGCCGGGGCGCCGTGCCGGGGGCCGTAGGGCGCGTGCTCCAGCCAGGCTCCGCAGCGGGGCACCACCGGGGCGAGGGCGGCCGCCGCCCGCTGCTTGACACGGACGATACGGCGCCGGGGCCGCAGATGGTCCAGGGCGGTGCCGGCGGCGGCGCTGTTGAACAGGCCCGCCGCACGCCGGATCCCAGCGAAGGAGTCGACCGCCTCGGGGGTGCCCTCCGCGATCGCTCGGGCCGCGGCGACCGCGTCCGCGATGCCGCTGTTCATGCCGCGCGCCCCGAACGGCGGGAAGAGGTGCGCGGCCTCGCCGGCCAGCAGCACCCGGCGGTGCGGGTCGGCGAAGTCGGCGGCGACCTTGCGCAGGAAGCGGTAGGTGGACACCCATAGGATCCGCTCGCCGTAGCCGTCGCCGACGACGTCGGGCAGCCAGCGGCGTACGGCCTTCCGGGTGCCGTAGTCCTCTGTCGCGTCGTCGTCGCGGCACTGGAGGTCGAGCTGGAAGCCGCCGGTGAACGGCACCCGCATGACGCTGCGGCCGCCGAGGGCCGGGTGCTCGTAGTGGAAGACCCGCTCCAGGGGCAGTTCGGCGCCGGGGATGTCGGCGAGGTCCACCACGACGTGGAAGCCCTCGCCGTGGGTGCCCTCCAGCGGGATGCCCAGTTCGCGGCGTACCGCCGAGCGGGCGCCGTCGGCGGCGACCGCGTGGATGCCCGTCCAGGTCCGGCCGTCCTCGCCGGTGAGGGTCACCCCGTCCGGGTCGGTGCGTACGGCGGTGATCCTGGCGTCCCACACGAACTCCACGCCGGCCTCCCGGCAGGCGGCGAGCAGGAAGCGCTCGGTGTCGACCTGGCGGAGGCTCGTGAAGGGCGGGGTGCCGGTGGGCGGCGGGAAGGTGCGGGCGTAGACCTCGCGGCCCCGGTAGAGGGTACGCCTGGTGTGCCAGGTCCGCCCGTACCCGGCGATCTCGGCGGCGAGCCCCGGACGGATCTCCTCCAGCAGGTTCAGGGTCTCGCGGTGCACGAACAGGGCGCGGCTGCCGGGGCGTTCACGGCCCTCGGGGTCGGCTTCCAGCAGGGTGACGGGGAGGTCGTGGGCGCGCAGGGCGAGGGCGGCGGCCAGCCCCACGGGCCCGGCGCCCACGACGAGGGCGGGGGTCGTCATGCGCGGGCGCTCTCGGCGAGCATGCGGGTGATCTCGACGCGCTTGACCTTCCAGGTGGAGGTCATCGGCAGTTCGTCGAAGCGCCACTGCCTCGGCTCCGCCATGGCGGGCAGATCGGCCGTGGCCTCGTGCCAGCGCAGTAGGTCCAGGGGCCGTTCGCCGCGTACGCAGACCACGGGGACGGGTTCGCGGTCGGCGCCGGGAACGATGACGACCTCGCGCAGCTCCTCCAGGCGGGACATCAGGGTGTCCTCGACCTCCAGGTTGCTGTGCACGGAGTCGATCTGGTCGATCTCACGGTCGATGAGGTAGAGGGCGCCCCAGCGGCTCTGGTAGCCCATGTCGCCCATCTGCCACCAACCGCTGTCGAGTTGGCGCAGATAGCGGTCCCGGGCGCCCAGGTAGGTGAGGATGCGGCCGCGGGTGCGGGCCTCGATCCGGCCGGCGGTGCCGGGGGCGACCCGCCGCCCGGCGTCGTCGGCGACCCGGACGCGGGTGAAGCCGGGGATGCCGATGCCGACCCGGCGGCCGTCGGCGCGGGCGGCGCTGCGGCGGGTGAACCACTGGAAGGCGACCGGGCCCGTCTCGCTCTGCCCGTACAGCTGGATGAGCCAGGGCGAGCGGCGCCGCGAGGCGTCCAGGAGCCGCTGCACGGTCCGTGGGTGGATGGCGTCGAAGGTGGAGCCGTAGGAGCGGACGCGGGACAGCGGGGCACCGGGTGCGTCGGCCAACTCCTCCCACAGCACAAAGGTGTTGGGGTGGGTCTCGACGATGCCGGGGCGGTGGCGGGCCAGCAACGGGCCGACGTTCGACGGTTCCGGGTCGATGATCAGCAGCAGCGGGCTGCCGAAGTGCAGCAGGACGCCGAGCAGGTGGTAGAAGCGCGAGTGCACGAACGACATGTGCAGGGCTGCGGTCTCGCCCCGGGTGGGCCAGCCCATCGCCTTCTGCGGGACGAGCCGGTTCCACATGGTGTTCGGGCAGTGCACGGCCAGCTTGGGCAGTCCGGTGGTGCCGGAGCTGTGGGTGATGAGGGAGGCGTCCCGGGGGTGCAGGCGGACCGCTGCCGGGGTCGGGGCGCCCTGGTACTTCTGCAGCGGTTCCGCGCCCGGGGCGTCGTCGACACCGAGTGTCCGGCGGACCAGGACGGTGAGGTCGACGTCCTGCAGGGGCCCATCGAGCTTGGCCCGGTCGGTGATCAGCCAGGGCTTGTGCAGGCGTTCGAGGAGCTGTCCGACCACCGGGCCGGCGAGGCCCGGCGAGAGCAGGACGGGAACAGCGCCGATCCGGGAGACCGCGCAGGTCAGCAGCACGATGTCGACGTTGTCGGTCTTGTGGACCACCACCTCCTCGGAGGGGCGGACGCCCGCTTCCCACAGGCGCCCGGAGAGTTCGTCGACGAGGTCGGCGAGGACGGTGTAGGTGAGGTCGGTGCCGATGTCGGGGTTGACGTCGAGGGGCCGGTCCAGCGTGACGAAGACGGGTCCGTGGCGGTCGGCGGCCTCTCTGAACATCGAGCCCAGGTAGAAGCCGCGGCCGGCGAGGGCGGGTTGCCGGTCGGTGGGGAGCCGGTCTCGCATGGCGGCGGACCTTTCTGCGGGGACGAGGGTGTCGGCCATGGCTCACCACGCTCCTTGGCGGACGAGGTGGCGGCGGAGCTTGCCGGTCGCCGTGCGGGGCAGCGTGGGCACGAAGCTGACGCTGCGGGGGACCTTGAAGGCGGCGAGTCTGTCACGGGCCATGCAGATCAGTTCGGCCTCCAGGCCCACCCCGATGGGCGGGACGGGGACGACGAAGGCCCGCAGTCTGCTGGCTCCGCGCTCGTCGGTGACGGCGGCGACGGCGACGTCGCGGACGCCGGGATGGGTGCGCAGCAGCGCCTCCACCTCCAGCGGGGAGACGGTGATGCCGCCGACCATCTCCATGTCGTCGGCGCGGCCGAGATGGCGGTAGGTGCCGTCGGATTCGCGGACGGCCCGGTCCCGGGTGGCGAGCCAGCCGCCGACGAGGGTGCGAGCGGTCTCCTCGGGCCGGTTCAGGTAGCCGGGTGTCACCGTCGGTCCGCGCACCCAGAGTTCGCCCGCCTCGCCGTCCGGCACCGGCTTGCCGGCGCGGTCGCGGAGTTCGACCTCGAAGCCGGGGACGGGCCGGCCGACCGTACCGGGGTGGTTGTGGTCGAAGCTGTTGGCGCAGAAGGCGTGGCCGGCCTCGGTGGAGCCGATCTGTTCGAGGACGGGGGCGCCGAGCAGTTCGGTGACCCGCGTGCCGAGTCCGGCGGGCATGCCTTCACCGGCCGACACCGCCGCGCGCACCGAGGCGAAGCAGTCCTGGTGGCCGTCCGCCAGGTCGGTGACGAGGGCGGCGTACGCGGAGGGCACCGAGTACAGCAGCGTCACACGGTGCCGGGCGACGAGTTCGTCGACCGCCGCGGGGGTGGGACGGCGGTCGACGAGAACTGCGGAGGAGCCGGAGAAGAGCGGGAAGACCAGGGCGTTGCCGAAGCCGTAGGCGAAGTACAGCCGGGAGACGGAGAGGGTGACGTCGTCGGGGGTGATGCGCAGGAGCCGCCGGCCGATGAGGTCGTGGTACGTCTCGGGGTCGGCGTGGACGTGGACGACGCCCTTGGGGTGGCCGGTCGTGCCCGAGGTGTACTGGATGTAGAGGGGGGTGTGGGCGTCGACGGGGTGGGCCGTCTTTCTGGGCGTGGCTGTGGTGCTCAGAGCCGACAGCTGGTCGGAACTGAGGCGCGGCGCTTGCTTGGCCGTCTTCACGGTGCGGCTCGTGCGTGGCTGGTCGCGCCCACGCGGCGGAGCCGCAGGTGTCACAGCCCCGCGCTCCTTACGGGGCGTGGGGATGCCGGCCGAACGGTATGTGTCCAGCCCGGGTCCCGTCACCCACAGGACCGCGTTCGTGTCCTCTGCCATGAACTGGAGTTCGGGCGGGGTGAGTTCGGGGTTGACCAGGACCGCGACCGCGCCCAGGCGGGCCAGGGCGAGGAAGGTGGCGACCCAGGTGACGGAGTCCGGGAGGGCGAGGAGGACGCGGTCGCCGGGGCGGACGCCGTGGTCGGCGAGGACGGTGGCCGTGCGGGCCGCGAGGTCGTGGATCTCGCCGTGGGACCAGGCCCGGTGGCCCTGGTGGAAGGCCGGACGGTCGGCCCAGCCCCGTCGCTCGGCGCGGGCGGCGAGATGGGCCGCCAGGTTGCCGGGGGCGCCTGCGTCGGCGGCCCGCCGTGCGGGCCGGGACGTCGTGGTGATCGTCATCGCGTTGGCTCCTCGGTGACGGCCGGGGCGGAGGCATGCTCCCGATGGGCCCGCATCAGTGCCGCCGTCTTCAGCAGCATCTCGTCGTACTCGGCGGCGGGATCGGAGTCGAGGACGATCGCTCCGCCCGCGCCCAGGTGCATACGGCCGCCCTGGAACACGGCGGTACGGATGACGATGCTGAGGTCCGCGCCGCCGCTGCACCCGAGGTAGCCGAGGGCTCCCGAGTACACGCCGCGCGCCTCGGTCTCCAGCGCGTCGATGATCTCCAGGGTGCGCAGTTTGGGCGCTCCGGTCATCGAACCGCCGGGGAAGCAGGCCCGGACGCAGTCCACGGCGTCGGTGCCCTCGCGCAGTCTGCCCTCGACCGTGGAGACGAGTTGGTGCACGGTGGCGTAGGTCTCGGTGGCCATGAGACGGGTGACCTTCACGGAGCCCGTCCGCGAGACGCGGCCGAGGTCGTTGCGGAGCAGGTCGACGATCATCAGGTTCTCGGCACGGGTCTTGGCGTCGGCGGCCAGTTCGTCGCGAAGCCGGTCGTCCTCCTGCGGACTGGTGCCCCGGGGCGCGGTGCCCTTGATGGGCTTGGCCTCGGCGATGCCGTCGCGGGTGATCCGCAGGAAGCGCTCGGGTGACGAGCCCGCGATGTCGAGGTCGCCGAACCTCAGGTAGGAGGCGTACGGGGCGGGGTTGATCCGGCGCAGCACCCGGTAGAAGTCGTACGGGTCGTAGGGAGCGGGTAACCGGGCCGCGTTGGTCAGACAGACCTCGTAGCTGGTGCCCGCGTTCAGCTCCGCCTTGCAGGCGTCGATGTCGGCGAGGTAGGTGGCGCGGTCGCGGACCAGCCAGGGTTCGGCGGCGCGCGGGTAGGGCGCGGTGGCCGCCTTCAGGGGGACCGTGGCGTCCGAGCCGACGAAGGTCAGCTGGGCCAGCGCGGTGTCGAGCCAGTCGCCGGCCTCGCGGCAGGCCGCCGGGGTGTCCTCGGAGAGGCAGACCGCGTAGGTGTGGCCCTCCTGGTGGTCCACCGCGATCAGCCGGTCCGCGAACAGCCAGGCCGCGTCGGGCGTCTGGGCCTTGTGCCGGTTCGCGGAGCCGGTGTCGGCCTTGAGTTCGTAGCCGAAGTAGCCGACGTAGCCGCCGGTGAAGTCGAAGGGCAGGCCCGTCGCGTCGACCTTGCGGCCGGCCAACTGCCGCTTGAGGTAGTCGAAGACGCTCGCCCGGACCCGGCGGGTGGGCCGGCCCTCGCGTTCGATCTCGCACAGGCCGCTGTCGACGTCGTAGCGGACGACCTCGGCGAGGGGGCCGCCTCCGTCGCCGAAGAACGAGAACCGCGACAGGCCCGGCTCGACGCGGGAGCTGTCCAGCCAGAAGGCGTGCGGCGCGTCGGCGTACATCCGGGTGAAGGCGGCCTCGGCGTCGACGGCGCCGGCGATGCGACGGGTGTGCAGCCGGTACGCGGAACCGGGGGCCCGCCGGGGGCGGGGGATGGCGGCCGCGAGAGGGCCGGGCACGGCGGGGTGGGCACCGGGGACGGGAGCGACCGCCGTGTTCTCGGTACGGGGGCTGCCCGCCCGTTCCGCCGTGAGGTCGCGGAAGTTCACCAGCAACCGGTGACCGTGGTCGGTGAGGATCGACTCGGGGTGGAACTGGACGCCCCACAGCGGCCGTTCGCGGTGCCGCAGCCCCATGAGGACGCCGTCCTCGGACCAGGCGGTCGCCTCCAGGGCCGACGGCAGCGGCTCGCGCACGGACAACGAGTGGTAGCGGACGACCGTGAAGTTCTGCGGCAGGCCCCGGAACAGGTCGCGGCCGTTGTGCCGGACCGTGGACAGGTGACCGTGGCGGGGCCACGGCGCGGGCTCGACATCGGCTCTCTCCCCCACAGCGATGCCCTGATGTCCCAGGCAGACGCCGAGGACGGGAATCTCGGCCTCGGCGATCACCCGGGCCGCGATACCGAAGTCACGCGCTCGTGCGGGGTGGCCGGGTCCCGGCGACACCACCACGTTGTCGAATTCCCCCAACGCCGGAATGTCGTCGGCGTCGTTGAGCACGACCACCGGCTCCTCGCCGTTGACCTCGGCGATCAGCTGGAACAGGTTGTACGTGTACGAGTCGTAATTGTCGATGAGCAGGGTCTTCACCCGCCCACCCCCCTCTTCGTTCTCGGACCTAGGCGGTCCGTCGTTTGTGCCGACCACGCAACGCCTGCAACGGCGGATACAGCCATTTCTTCAGGAATCTCTGGAGTCTCGGCATGAGAATCCAGGTGACGATGGCTGCCACGGTCAGACACAGCAGAAGTGTACGGAAAAGCGGATTCAGGTCGTTGAGATAGGGAAGTATTGCCTGGTTGAACAAGAACACGGGCGGAAAGACCGCACTGGAATTCACCAACCAGAGTTTCCATTTCGGGGGTGGCCCCGGCGGGCCTGCCGGTGTCGGGGCCCGCGCGGCCTGGGCGTCGAACCAGGCCCTGGAACCCACGATGCTCCGACGACCCGTCTCCTGCGCCAATGGGTCGGCGCGGGCCGATAATTGTGCCCAGACCACGGAATTCTCCCAGGTCCGGACCGAGTCCTCGCTGTCGAAGCGGTAGACCACATGCCAATCAGCCTCTCCGTCGACAAGCACGCCACCTCCCAGAAAACCCGGCTGCTGCGCACTCGTACGCAGCGCGGCCCACCCCCAGGAGTGAAAGTCGGCCTCACGCCCCGGCACCACCTGGTACGCGACGGTGACGGTAACGGGAATCCTGCTCACGGTGTGGAATACGTGAAGAACGTGGGCGCCGTTCAAGCCTCAACGAAGTTTTTCGACGGTGTCCGGATCGCACTCCTATGACGGTCTTTCAGATGCCTTGACGGCTTCTGTCGCGGAGTACGCCGGGGTAACTTCAGTAATTTTACGGAAGCGCTTGCCCGATGAGTGGGAATAGGCGCATCATTCGCCGACAGCCCCCGGCCAATCACCGTAAAGGGAAGGAGTGCCCGGACCCCCGGAGCCTCCGGACGCCTTCGCTCGCCGACAGGTCCAGTTGCTCGCGAGTGGACCGGGACCACGCTCCGCTCCCCGCCCTACGCTGCCGATCATGGACCCCGTACTCGCCGACGATCTCTCCCGGCTTCCCGAACTGCTGCAGGCCGCCCGTGACTTCGCCGCCGGGGAGGTGGCGGGCCTCGCGGACCGGCCCGTCGCACGGCTCGACGGACCGCCCGGGACCGTACCGCTGCCGGTCGAGGGCGTCGGCACGTCTGGGGCCCTGACGGAGTTCGCCGAGCGCTGGGCCGGCGGATTCTCCGGATCGGCCGGCCCCCGGTACCTCGGCTTCGTCACCGGCGGGGCCACGCCTGCCGCCGTCGCCGGGGACTGGCTGACCGGTGCGTACGACCAGAACGTCTCGGGCGGCCAGGACTCCTCCGCGAGTGCCCTGGAACGGCAGACCCTGGGGTGGCTGCGGGAGTTGTTCGGGCTGGGCGCGGAGTACGGCGGCGCCTTCGTGACCGGCGCGACCGTCTCCAACACCGTGGGGCTCGCCGTCGCCCGCGAGTGGCTCGGCGAGCGGCTGGGCGTGGACGTGTCCCAGGAGGGCGTCGCCGCCCTCGGCCCTGTCGACGTGCTCTCCGGCAGCCCGCACTCCAGCGTCGCCAAGGCGCTCTCGGTGCTCGGCGTCGGCCGTGACCGGCTGCGTACCGTCCCCCTGCTGCCCGGGGGCCGTGAGGCCGTGGACGTGGAGGCCCTCGCCGCCGCCCTGGAGGCACTGGACGGGCGGCCGGCGATCGTCGTGGCCAACGCCGGGACCGTCAACTCGGTCGACTTCGACGACCTGCGGGCGGTCGGCGCGCTCAAGGAACGCCATGACTTCTGGCTCCACGTGGATGCCGCGTTCGGCGGCTTCGCCGCGCTGTCGCCGTCGTACGCGCATCTCGTCGACGGCCTCGACTGCGCCGACTCGATCTGCGTGGACCTCCACAAGTGGCTGAACGTGCCCTACGACGCCGCCGTCCAGTTCACCCGCCGCCAGGACCTCCAGGTGCGTGTCTTCCGCAACGACTCCCCGTACCTCGGCCTGCCCACCGGCGACCCCGACTTCCTGCACCTCACACCGGAGAACTCCCGTCGGCTGCGCGCCCTCCCGGCCTGGTTCTCGCTCGTGGCGTACGGCCGGGCAGGGCACCGCGAGATCGTCGAGCGCAACGTGGAGCTCGCGCGTGCCCTCGGTGAACGGCTGGCCCAGGTACCGGGGTTGACCCTGGTGGCCCCCGTCCGGCTGAACGTCGTCTGCTTCACCCTCGCCGAACGGCCCACCCGGGAACGGGTCCAGGCCCTGGCCCACGCGATCGCCGTCTCCGGCGAGGCCTTCGTGACTCCGACCGTCCTCGGTGGGACGCACGCACTGCGGGCCGCGTTCAGCAACTGGCGTACGACGGCGGCGGACACGGAACGCGTTCTCGCAGCCGTGGTCGCCGCGACGGAGACGGTCGACGCGGCGACCGGACCGTGACCGCTGCCGCCGGGCCGTGACCCCACCAGGGTCCTATGCCCGCTCCTCGTCCCGCCAGGCTCGCGCCGCCCGGGCGAACGCGGTGTTGACGGCCAGCAGACCGCCGTCGACGCGCAGTGTGGTGCCGGTGATCCAGGCCGCGTCCCGGGAGGCGAGGAAGGCCACGGCCGCCGCGATGTCGGCCGGCTCGCCGACACGGCCCAGGGGATAGATCTCGGCGAGGTCGTCCAAGTGGGCCTCGCGGCCCGCCCAGCCGGGGGTGCGGACCGTGCCGGGGGCCACCAGGTTGACCCGGACGCCACGGGGCGCTGCGTCGCCCGCGAGGGTACGGGTCAGGGAGCCGAGGCCGGCCTTCGCGGCGCTGTAGGCGTGGTTGCCGAAGTCCTGAAGGCCGTTCACGGAGCCGATGTTGACGATGGCACCGCGCCCCGAGGCCACCAGGTGCGGCAGAGCGGCGCGGGAGCACCGGAACGCCCCGGTCAGGGTGAGGTCGAGGTCGCGGGCCCAGGCCTCGTCCGGGGTGTCCTCGAAGAGCGGCACGTCCGGGGTGCAGCCGAAGGCGTTGTTCACCAGGACGTCGAGCGAACCGAGGACGGCCACCGCGTGCGTGACCGCCGCCTCGACGGACCCCCGGTCCCCGACGTCGCACCGGTACGCCTCCGCTGCCAGCCCCCGCTGCCGCAGCTCCGTCACGGTACGCTCGGCCGCCGCCAGGTCGACGTCCGTGACGAGTACATGTGCTCCCTCCTCGGCCAGCCGCCGGGCCGTCGCCGCGCCGATCCCGCGCGCCGCGCCCGTGATGAGAACCCCGTACGCCTCGAAGCGTCCCGTCGCATGCATACGGCAGAACGTACTCCGCGCCGACCGCCGACAGCCGCCCGTCACGCCGCCCTTCGCCCGCGAATCCTGGCCCCCGATACGGTCTGATCATGTCGACTTTCATCCAGCAACTCCCGGCCCTGCTCGGCGTGGTGATCGGCGCGCTCGGCTCGTACCTCGTGGTGATGCGGGGCGAGCAGGTGCGGTTCCGGCGCGAGCGGGAGACCCGTTGGGAGGAGCGGCGGCTCTCGGTGTACGCCGACTGGGCACGGGCCCTGAAGCAGTCCATCACCCTGACGTACCGGGTCGCCTCCCATCTCGGCGACGACCCCCATCCCCACCCCCTGTCACCGGAGGAGGCCGCGCCCCTCATGGCGGAGGCGACGGTCGCCCGGGACCCCTCCGGCGAGGCACTGCTGCTCCTCGGCAGCCCCGAGGTGGTGGAGAAGGCCCGCGCCTGGGTCGTCACGGTGATGAGGATGGAGGAGTTCTTGCGTGCCGGGACCCGTGACCCGGCGGCCTGGCAGGTGCTGCTGGAGCGGCAGCGCGCCGGGCGGGAGGCCTACTACGTCGCCGTGCGCGAGGACCTGGCGCTCCCGCCCGGCCACGCGGCGCGCTGGCAGCTGCCGTCCCCGCCACCCCATTACGGCGACGGTGAACGGCTGGACCAGGGTGACACCGACCGACCCGGTGCCGGTGACGGCGGCCCACCCGGTGCCGGTGACGGCGGTCAGCGGTAGCCGGTGGTGTCCGCCGGCTTGCCCGCGTCCTGGACCTCGACGATGTAGCGCCAGGCGTCCGGCCGGCTGCCGTCGAGGTCGGTGAAGCCGTAGGTCCGGGCGAGGGAACCGCTGGAGAGGGACTGCCCGTTGAAGCGGGCGACCTCCGGGTCGGCGGCGAGGGCGGCGACGGCCCGGCCGACGAAGCGGGGGGTCTCGGAGATGGCGAAGTGGGGGACGCGTTCGAGGGCGTCCCGCCAGTTCTCCTCGGTGACCCCGAACCCGTCGAGCATCATCTCCGAGCGGAGCCAGCCGGGGGTGAGGGCCACGGCGGTGGCGCCGCGCGGCCCCAGCTCATGGCCGAGGGCGAACGCCATGCGCAGGACGGCGGACTTGGCGAGGTCGTAGAAGAAGGTGGCGCGGTAGTTGGCCCCGTTGTACTCGGCCGTGCCGTCGGTCATCTCCACGACCAGGCCGCCGGGGTTGCGCAGCAGCAGCGGCAGGGCGAAGTGGCTGGTGATGGCATGGGTCTCGACGGCGAGGCGCAGCAGCCGCAGCCCGTTGTCGAGATCGTGCTCCCAGACCGGACTCTCCCATTCGAAGAGCTTCTCGCCGCCCCAGACGTCGTTGACCAGGACGTCCAGCCGGCCCCGCTCCTCGGCGATCCGGTCGACGAGGGAGCGGACCTGTTCCGGTTCGAGATGGTCGGTGGGTACGGCGATGCCGTGGCCGCCCGCCTCGGTGACCAGGTCGGCGGTGTCCTCCAGGGTCTCCGGGCGGTCGTACTCGGAGCGCCGCTCCCGCGTGGAACGCCCCGTCACGTAGACCGTCGCTCCGGCCGCCCCCAGCTCCACTGCGATCCCCCGGCCCGCTCCGCGGGTGGCTCCCGCGACCAGTGCGACCCTGCCGTCCAGCGGCTTCGACATCTGCGACCTCCATTGCGTACGGGTGACAGCTTGGCCGACGCCGGGGGTGGTCCGGCGTCGTCGACACGAGGGTGTCGTGGAAGCCGGACATCTTCTGTCGGGTTTTCTGTGGGGCGCCCAGTAGCTCGGTCGATGGGGTGTTCGGGCGGCTGCCGGTTCGTCGTGGCTTGTCGCGCCCACGCGGCGGATCCGCATATTCGATACAGCCCCGCGCCCCTTTCGGGGCGCGGGTGCGGGACTCCTCCGGATCAGTGGCCCCTGTTGATCCACTCCTGCAGATGCGGGGCCTCGGCCCCGATCGTCGTGCTGTCGCCGTGGCCCGTGCGCACGACCGTGTCGGGCGGGAGGGCGAGGAGGCGGTCGCGGATCGAGTCGATGATCGTCGGGAAGTGGGAGTAGGAACGGCCGGTGGCGCCGGGGCCGCCGGAGAAGAGGGTGTCGCCGGTGAAGACCGTGCCGAGGCCGGGGTCGTAGAGGCAGACGGCGCCCGGGGCGTGGCCGGGGGTGTGCAGGACGGTCAGGTCGGCGCCGGCGGCCTCGATGACCTGCCCGTCGGCCAGCCAGTGGTCGGGCAGTCGGTCCGGGTGGGTCTGCTTCCACAGCGGCAGGTCGTCGGGGTGGAGCCAGATCGGCGCCCCGGTGCGCTCGGCGAGCGCGGGGGCGGCGTCGATGTGGTCGTTGTGCGCGTGGGTGCAGACAATGGCCTTCAGCCGGCGGTCGCCCACGGCCTCCGCGATGGCGTCGGCGTCGTGGGCGGCGTCGATGACGATCACCTCGTGGTCGTCGCCGACGAGCCAGACGTTGTTGTCGACGTCCCAGGTGCCGCCGTCGAGGCTGAACTGGCCCGAGGTGACGAGGTGTTCGATACGGGCGGCCATCAGAGCGTCACCACCGATCGCAGGACGTCGCCGCCGTGCATCCGCTCGAAGGCCTTCTCCACGTCGTCGAGCCCGATGGTCTCCGTGACGAACGCCTCCAGGTCCAGGCGGCCCTGGAGGTAGAGGTTGATCAGCATGGGGAAGTCGCGGTCGGGCAGGCAGTCGCCGTACCAGGAGGACTTCAGGGCGCCGCCGCGGCCGAAGACGTCCAGGAGGGGCAGTTCGAGCTTCATCTCCGGAGTCGGCACGCCGACGAGGACGACCGTGCCGGCCAGGTCACGGGCGTAGAAGGCCTGCTTGTAGGTCTCCGGGCGGCCGACCGCCTCGATGACGACGTCGGCGCCGAAACCACCGGTCAGTTCACGGATCGCCTCGACGGGATCGGTGTTCTTGGAGTTGACCGTGTGGGTGGCGCCGATGCTCTTGGCGGTGGTCAGCTTCCGGTCGTCGATGTCGACGGCGATGATCTTCTCGGCGCCGGCCAGCCGGGACCCGGCGATGGCCGCGTCCCCGACGCCGCCACAGCCGATGACGGCGACGCTGTCCCCGCGCCCCACGTTCCCGGTGTTGATCGCGGCACCGATGCCCGCCATCACCCCGCAGCCCAGCAGTCCGGCGACCGCCGGGGCGGCGGCCGGGTCGACCTTGGTGCACTGGCCCGCGGCGACGAGCGTCTTCTCCGCGAAGGCGCCGATCCCGAGGGCGGGCGCCAGCTCCTGACCGGTGGAGGCGAGGGTCATCTTCTGCGTCGCGTTGTGGGTGGCGAAGCAGTACCAGGGGCGACCGCGCCGACAGGCCCGGCAACTGCCGCACACCGCACGCCAGTTGAGGATGACGAAATCACCGGGCGCGACATCCGTGACTCCCTCCCCCACCGACTCCACCACACCGGCCGCCTCATGGCCGAGCAGGAAGGGGAAGTCGTCGTTGATGCCCCCCTGCTTGTAGTGCAGATCGGTGTGGCACACCCCGCACGCCTGAACCTTCACCACTGCCTCCCCCGGTCCCGGGTCGGGCACCACGATGGTCTCGATCCGCACCGGCTCGTTCCTGCCGGGGGCGATCACGCCGCGTACTTCCTGCGCCATGGTGAACCTTTCCGTCGATCCCTGAGAGGGCGGTCGCCCGCCCACGGTCACCCTACGGACTGACCAGCCAGTAGGGCCTCCCGAGCGGCCGGAGCCGTGGCCGAAACAGGCTGCCCGCGACACCTGGGGGGCGCCCTGCCCTCCCTCGCCTCGCGGCGGTCACTCACGTGCGTGGCACGCGCCGGCCGCGCCAGCGCCGGAAGTCCCGCACGGTCCTGGCGATCCCGTTCTCGTCCAGGCCGTCCGCGTCGCCGAGGGCCGGCAGACGGTGGGGCACGTGGACGAGGGTCCGGGCGGCCCGGCTCGCCGTCGTGGCGGGCAGGCAGGGCTCGACGAGGACGACGTCGGCGTGGTCGGCGGCGAGGACGGCCGTGCGCAGGCCGATCTCGTCGAAGGGGCGGATGGTGGTGGCGTCGAGGACGGCGAGGTCCAGTCCCGCGGTGGCGCGCAGCACGGGGTCGAGGGCGGCGCCCACGGCGAGCACGACGCCGTCGAGACCCGGTCGTACCAGACGGAAGCCGCCGGTGGCCTCGTACGCGGAGGTGTTGGAGCGCGCGGAGACAAGGAGTACGCGCGCTCCCCGCGGGCGAGGGCGGCCGTGACGGTGCGCCGCACCTCGTCGGGGTGTCCGGGGGCGTGCACGGTCCAGCCGGGCGTGGTCGCGCACCGGTTCAGCTCGTCCACGGCTCCGCAGCCCACGAGCACTCCACCCCGCTCGCGCCGCTCGGGGACGGTCTCGGTGAGTGCGAGCAGCACCGGCGACCGGGACCCGGTGACGGCGCTGCACGACGGCTGGGCGGACCGGGGCCGTCGAACCCGGCTGCTGGGCGTGGGACTGGCCGCGCACTCGGCCCACCTCGATCCCCTCCTCGACGAGTACCGGGCCACCCTGCGGACCCTGGACCTCAGGCCCCCGCACACCCCGCTGCCTCTCCGACTTCACCGCGCGGCCGGTCGCGGTCGAGGCCACCGAACCGGACATCCGGGTACGGGAGTTGCGTGATCCCGTGCGGTTCTCCGACGCGCTCGACGTGCTGCGCCGCGACGGTGTGTGGGCGTACCTCGAACTGGATCCGGGCGAGGTGCCGACCCGCACGACCGAGGAATGTCCGACCGACGACATCGGCACGACCACCCCGTCGGCCGTGCTCACCGTCACCCGGGACCGGGAGCTGCTGCTGGGCGGTTGAAAGTCGTTCCCGGTGCTCCTCGCTCCCGACGTAGGCTGAAGCTCCGCGCCCCGGTCCCCACTCCCCGACCGACCTGCCGAGGAGCCTCGTGAGCACCCCTGAGACCACCGCCGAGCGGCAGCCACCCACCTGGCGGCTGCTGCTCGGCTATGTACGGCCCCATCGCTGGACCCTGCTGCTGGGCGCGGTGCTGTCGCTCGTCACCGGAGCCACCGGCCTCGCCCTGCCGCTGGTGGCCCGGGAGCTGATCGACGACCTGTCGCACGACCGGACGATCACCTGGGCGCTGGTCCTCATGTCCGTGCTGGTCGTCACCAACGCGGCCGTGGGCGCGGTGGGTTCGTACGTGCTGCGGCGCACCGCCGAGTCGGTGGTGCTCGGCGCGCGGCGCGCCCTGTCGTCGTATCTGCTGCGGCTGCGGATCACCGCGGTGGACCGCAGCGAGCCGGGCGATCTGATGGCGCGGATCACCTCCGACACCACTCTGCTGCGCGAGGTCACCACCGACACCCTGGTGGGCCTCGGCACCGGCGGGCTCACCCTGGTGGCGACGGTGGTGCTGATGGGTCTGGTGGACCCGGTGCTGCTGGTCGTGACGCTGGGCGTGATCGTGGGCGCGGGCGTGGTGTTCGGGGTGATCGTGCCACGCATCAACCGGGCGAGCAGGGCCGCGCAGGACGCGGTCGGCGCGATGGGCGCCTCGCTGGAGCGGATCCTCGGCGCGCTGCGCACGGTGAAGGCGTCCGGCGCCGAGCACCGCGAGGAGGAGACGATCCACGCGGCGGCCGAGGAGTCGTGGCGGCAGAGCGTCCGGGCCGCCAAGTGGTCGGCGGCCGCCGGGAACACGGCCGGGCTCGCCATGCAGATCGCCTTCATCACCGTGCTGGCGGTGGGCGGCGCGCGGGTCGCGACCGGCGCGATCGACGTGGGCACGCTGGTGGCGTTCCTGCTGTACGTCTTCTATCTGATGTCGCCGATACAGCAGGTCGTGGGCGCGATCACGCAGTACCAGACCGGTGCCGCCGCGCTCGCCCGCATCCAGGAGGCGCTGCGGCTGCCCGCCGAACCGGCCGGCGAGGCGGCTCCGCTGCCGTCCCCGGACGCGGAGCCGGCCGCGCTCGCCTTCGACGAGGTCCGTTTCCGGTACGCCGACGACCTGCCGTACGTCCACCACGGGGTGACCTTCGAGGTCCCCGCACGGGGCATGACGGCGTTCGTCGGCCCTTCGGGCGCGGGCAAGACGACGGTCTTCTCGCTGATCGAGCGGTTCTACGACCCCGAGGCGGGCGTCATCACAGTCGACGGCCGCGATGTCGCCGAATGGGACCTGTCCCGGCTACGGTCCGCGATCGGGTACGTCGAACAGGACGCGCCGGTGCTGTCGGGGACGTTGCGGGACAACCTGCTCCTCGGCAACCCGCTGGCCGACGAGGGCGATGTCGGCCGGGTACTGAAGACGACCCGGCTGGACGGGCTGGTCGCCCGGCTCCCGCAGGGCCTGGAGACCCTGGTCGGGCACCGAGGCACCAAGCTCTCCGGCGGTGAGCGTCAGCGGGTCGCCATCGCGCGGGCCCTGCTGCGCCGCCCCCGGCTGCTGCTGCTCGACGAGGCGACGAGCCAGTTGGACGCGGTGAACGAGGCGGCGCTGCGGGACACGGTCGCCGACGTGGCCCGCACGACGACGGTGCTGGTGGTGGCCCACCGGCTGTCCACGGTGACGATGGCCGACCGCATCGTGGTCATGGACGCGGGCCGGGTCCGCGCGGTCGGCACCCACCGTGAACTCGTGGCCGCCGACCCGCTGTACGCGGAGTTGGCGGCCACGCAGTTCCTCGCGACGGCCGGTTAGCCGGGGCCTCGCCCGCCCCGGGGCGTCAGAAGGGGAAGTGCGACTGTTGGCCGGCGATGGTCACCCAGCGGGTGTTGGAGAACGCCTCGATGCCCCAGCGGCCGCCGAAGCGCCCGTAGCCGGAGGCCTTGATCCCGCCGAAGGGGGCCATCGGCTCGTCCGCCACCGACTGGTCGTTCACGTGCACGATGCCGGTACGGATCCGGCGCGCGACGGCCAGTCCGTGGGTGGCGTTCTCGGTGATGATGCCGCAGCTCAGACCGTTGTCGGTGTCGTTGGCGACCGCCACGGCGTCCGCGTCGTCGGCGAACGACCGCACGACGCAGAGCGGGCCGAAGGACTCCTGGTAGTAGAGGTCGGCGTCCTCGGGGACGTCGGTGAGCACGGTCGCCGGGTGCACCGCGCCCTCGGGCTGCCCGCCCCCGGTGAGCACCGTGGCGCCCTTGGCGACGGCGTCCTTGACCAGCGAGGCGATCCGCTGTGCGGCGGAGGCGCTGACCAGCGGGCCGACCACGGTGTGCGGGTGGTTCGGGTCCCCGGCCTGGAGACCGGCGACCTTGGCGGTGAACTTCTGCGCGAACTCCTCGGCCAGCGACTCGTGGACGAGGATGCGGTCGCCGGACATGCAGATCTGCCCCGCGTTCATGAAGACGCTGAAGGTGACGGCGTCGACCGCGTAGTCCACATCGGCGTCGTCGAGCACGATCACGGAGTTCTTGCCGCCCAACTCCAGCACGGCGGGCTTGAGATGACGGGCCGCGTGCTCGCCGATGATCCGGCCGACGCCGGTGGAGCCGGTGAAGTTCACCGCGCGTACCCGCTCGTCGGAGATCAGCGCCTCGGCGATCTCCGCGGCGTCCTCGGGGGCGTTGGTGACGACGTTGAGCACGCCGTCGGGGAGGCCCGCCTCGCGGAACACGTCCGCGACCAGCAGGCCGCAGGCGATCGGCGCGTCCTCGCTGGGCTTGACGACGACCGTGTTCCCGGCGGCCAGCGGCGCCGCGACGGCCCGTACACCGAGGATGACGGGCGCGTTCCACGGCGCGAACGCCGCCACCACGCCCAGCGGTTCACGCACCGCGAGACCGAGCGCGCCCTCCTTCTGGCTGCTGAGGACCTCGCCGCGCGGCGCGGTGATCGCGGCCGCCGCCTCCCGCAGGATGTTCGCCGCCAGCGCCACGTTGAAGTACGCCCACGGCCGGGTGCCGCCCGCCTCCCGGGCCATGATCTCGGCGACCTGGTCGCCCCGGCCCTCCAGCAGTTCGGCCGCCTTGAAGAAGATCGCCCGTCGCGCGAAGGGGGTGAGCGCGGCCCACTCCTCGAAGGCGGCGTCTGCGGCGTCCACGGCCCGCCGGACGTCCTCCCGCCCGGCCGCCGCGACCGTCGCGTACACCTCCCCCGTGTACGGGTCGAGGTCATGGGCGGTGCGGCCGGACGTGGCGGGCACGTCCTTGCCGCCGATCAGAAGGTCACGGGTGATGGCCATTGCGGCTTCCTCGGGGGTACGTATCGACGACGGTACGTGATCGAGCATGATCGGTCGGGAGCGTTCGTAGTGCGAATTTCAATTACGTTACTGTTCCGTGATCCTCTGCCCGGTCCCCGGGCGTGTCAAGAGCCCCACCACGCGGTCCGTGGCGGGGCTCCCGGTCCGTGCACGACCGGCTCCGCCACTCGATGGCGCCCAGCAGGCCGAGGGCGGGCGCGGCCAGGTCGGTGACCGGGTGCAGTTCGTTCAGCCGGTTCAGCTCGTGCACCTGGTTGAGGCCTTTCAGCTGCTGCGAGGGGCGGGGCAGGGCCGCCCGGTGGTCCTCGGGAAGGTCGCTGACGGCGAGCGAGTCCAGCGTGGTCATCGGGTCGCTTCCGCGACGGCGTCCGCGTTCGCCATCGGTGCGGCCAGGCCCGTGACGCCGACGGCGAGACCCACGGCGGCGACGATACGTCGAGTTGAGATCATGCCCTCAGGGGCGGCCCCCAGCCCTCGACGGTCACGGCCGCTCACCCGTGAGGCGCATCCCGGGACGCGCGGCGTGGGCCCCACACCGCCGCGCGCGCCCACGCTCGCGCCTGCGCTTGCCGTGTCGCGCCGGGCGGAGGAGTCTCGTGGGGAGAGGCCGTTCGCGGCCCGCTGACCCGTGCCGGGCCACGGCCTTCGAAGGAGGTCATCCATGGGCACCTCGACCAACCCCGCCTTCGATGTCGAAGCGCTGCGCAGGGGCACGGAGGAAGCGAACGCGGCGACTCTGACGTCGCTCTACGCGGAAGACGCCGAGCTGCGCGTCGTGGACCGCAACACCCAGCCCAGCCACCCCAAGGTCCTGCACGGCCGGTCCGAGATCGGCGCGATGTTGGACGACGTGTGCAGCCGGGAGATGACGCACAAGGTCGAGCAGTGCCTGGTCCAGGGCGACCAGGTCGCGTTCACCGAGTCCTGCGAGTACCCCGACGGGGTGCGGGTCCTGGCGAGTTCGATGATCTCCCTGAAGGACGGGAAGATCGTCGACCACACGATGATCCAGGCCTGGGACGAATAGTCGGGATGGCCGGGACACCGGGGACGAGCAGGTCGCTCCGTCGTCGAACGGGCCGGTCGCAGGGGCTGTTTCGGGTCATCCCGGTGCGCTCCCCCTGACTCGGTGTGGTCGCGCCGCCATACTGGCGGGCGTGCGTGTAGCGATCATGACGGCGGGTTCCCGGGGCGACGTGGCGCCGTACACCGGGCTCGGACACGGGCTGGTGCGGGCGGGGCACAAGGTCACGCTGGTGACCCACACCCGGTTCGAACCGCTGGTTGCGGGCTCCGGGGTCGCCTTCCACGCGCTGCCCGTGGATCCGCGGGCAGAGCTGGAGTCGGAGCGCGGGCGGGGCCTGCACCGCAGTTCCACGGGCGCCGGGAAGCTGTACCGGGCGGTGGAGATGGCCCGGAGTCTGGTCGGGCGGATGGCCGGCGATCTGGTGGCCGCCGCCCGCACCAGTGACGCCCTGCTGCTGGCGGGCACCCTCGCGCCCCTCGGCCACACCATCGCCCAGGGCCTGTCGATCCCGAGCCTGGGCGTCAACCTCCAACCCCTGGCACCGACACGGGAGTTCGCGCCCCCGATGACCGGGGTGCGTTCCTGGGGTCCGCTCGGCAACCGGGCGGCGGGGCACGCGGTGAACTCGGCCGTCGAGTGGATCTTCAAGGAGGAGGTGCGCAGGCTGCGCGCCGCGTACGGACTCGCGCCCACCGGCCCGACTGCGGCGCGGCGCCCCCGGGAACGGCCGGACCGGCCGGTGTTCCACGGCTTCAGTCCCCGGGTGGTGCCACGCCCCGGGGACTGGCGGGCCGGGCTGGACGTCACCGGCTACTGGTGGCCCTACGACCGCGAGGACCGGCTGCCCGCCCCGCTGCTTGACTTCCTCGACGCCGGTCCGCCGCCGGTCTTCGTGGGCCTGGGCAGCGCCACCGTGCCCGATCCCGAGCGGATGAGCGGCGAGGTCGTACGGGCCCTGCGGGCGGCCGGGCTGCGCGGGGTGATCCAGCGGGGCTGGGGCGAACTGCGGGGCGAGGGCGACGACATGTTCACCGTGGGCGAGGTGCCGCACTCGCTGCTCTTCCCGAGGACGGCGGCCGTCGTGCACCACGCGGGCGCGGGCACGACGGGGGCCGGCCTGCGCGCCGGGGTCCCGGCCGTGCCGGTGCCGGTGCAGTTCGACGAGGGCTTCTGGGCGGCCCGGTTGGTCGCCCTCGGGGTGTCGCCGGGAGCCGTCCCCCTGCGGGGCTTCACCGCCACCGCCCTGACGGCCGCCCTGCGCCGGGCGACCGGCGACCCGTCGTACGCACACCGCGCCCGGACCCTGGCGGCCGAACTGCGCACGGAGGACGGAGTGGCCCCGGTCCTGACCGCGGTGAACCGTCTGGCGGGTTGAGCGTGCGAGGACGCCTGCGGGCCTGAAAGGCGACGGCGCGGGGAACTGCGCGAGAAGCACCACCGGACCCGCACCCGCAGCACCACCCTGCCGCCCCTACCGCTCTGCTCCTCCGCCCTCTACCGCTCCGCCCTCCTCCGGTCGCCAACCCGGCGGGCGGAGTATTCCCAGCAGCAGGCCGACCAGTTCGTCGACAACCTCGTCGAGGGGGGCGTCGACCCAGCCGGCCTGCCAGTCGTGGAGGAGGCCGTTGACGCTGCCGATGAAGGCGGTGGCGGCGATGCGGTAGTCACGGTGGACGGCCTCGCCACGCTCCGCCGCGGCGTCGGCCTCGGCGCAGATGAAGTCGATCCAGCGGGCGCGGCGTTCGAGGCGCTGGCGCTCCATCCGGGCACTGACGCCGACGATCTCGGTGAAGGTGATGCGCAGCCGGCGCGGGTCGCCGGTGACATTGGCGGCGTACGCGAGGAACGCCGCGGTGGCCCGCTCGGCGATCGGCCGCCCCTGAGCCGTGGCGAGACCGGTGAACGCGGCCTCCTCGGCCCAGTCGTTGACCCGCAGGTGGAGGGCGGCGAGCACATCCTCCAGGGAGTGGAACTCCTCGTAGAACTGGCGGGTCGACAACCCGGCGGCCTCGCTCAGCGCCCCGATCGTGGTCCCCCGGTAGCCGGGGCTGTCGCCGAAGAGCTGCAACCCCGCGTCGAGGAAGCGGTCCCGGCGCTCGGCCCGGCGCTCCGCCGCGGATCTGCCCCCGTAACGGCCGGTGGGCTGTTTGAGCCTGCCCGACACGTTTCTCCCTTCCGACGGACTCACCGTACGACGGCCGATGCCGCCGTCGCTCGATTTTGTCGTGTCCCTGGTCTTGTGGTGAAGCGGGACCGTTCCTTACTTTCCAGTAAGTCTGCTCTGAAAACTGCCCTGTTCAGACTCCGCCCGCACAGGAGGATCCGACATGCCCCTCTCCCCCACTCCCCGTAGTCGCAGAAGCCGGCACCTCGGTGCCGTCGCCGTCGCGCTCGCGCTGACCGCCTCCGCCGCGGCGACCGCGACCCCGGCGAGCGCCGCCGCCGACCTGCGGGAGGTGATGTTCGTGGGCAACAACTGGGAGGGCACCGCTGACGTCATCAAGTCCTCCGGCGACTTCGCGAAGATCGGCCGGGTCAACGTCATCCCCGACAAGAACGCGCGGATGGCGGAGATCAACGCCGACCCGATCCGCTGGATCGCGTTCATGACGATCCGCAACAGCGTGGGCGAGGGCCACGACCAGTTCGTGGACGACATGTACTCCACCCCGGACGGCTCCTCCATGGTGGTCTCCCGGCCGAGCTTCGCCGACGTGGTCTCCATCGACATCAGGACCGGCGCCATCAACTGGCGCTTCGCGGTGTCCGGTTACCGCGCCGACCACATGGCGGTCTCCCCCGACGGCAAGCGCGTCGCGGTGTCCGCGTCGACGGGGAACACCGTGCACGTCCTGGACATCGTCACCGGCAAGCAGGTCGGTTCGTTCAAGACCGGCGACAAGCCGCACGAGAACATCTTCACCAAGGACGGCAAGTACATCTGGAACATGGCGATCGGCGATGTGAACACCCAGACCGACGCGCCCTGGCTGGACTGGACGAAGGGCGACCGGAAGATCACGGTCGCCGACGCGAACACCTTCCAGCAGGTGAAGGTGATCGACATGCGCGAGCGGCTCAACGCCATCGGGCTGAACGACTACTCGGACGCCGTCCGGCCCGCCGCGTTCTCGCCCGACGAGACGAAGCTGTACTTCCAGGTGTCGTTCTTCAACGGCTTCTTCGAGTACGACATCGCCACGGACAAGATCACCCGCACCAAGACCCTGCCGAAGTCCCCCGGGGTCAGCGACGACCGCACCACCTTCGTCAACGACTCCCGCCACCACGGCCTGACGATGAAGCCGGACGGCACCAAGCTGTGCATCGCGGGCACGATGGACGACTACGCGACCGTCGTGGACCGCGCGACCCTCCAGGAGGGCCCGCTGGTCCCCGTCTCCAAGCCGTACTGGTCGACCGTCAGCGGTGACGGCAAGTCCTGTGTGGTCTCCGAGAGCGGCGCCGACCAGGTCACGGCGATCGACTTCGCCACCGGGAAGAAGACCGTGTCCGTCGCAGTCGGCGACCACCCCCAGCGGGTGCGTGTGGCGAAGGTGCCCGCCGACTGGACCGGTCCTTCGGCTAACTGAACCTGACGGTCAGCCAGTTCGACAGCTCCGTCCGCGCCGCGTTCAGCTGCGTCGCGGTCGGGGCTGTCGCGCCGTTGGTGACCAGGGCGTAGTGCAGCTTGCCCGAGTCGGCGGCGGTGAGGAGCAGGCGGCGGCTGCCGGTGCCACCGGGTTCCCTGGCGGCGGCGATCGGCGTGGAGGTGGTGTACGCCGGCGGCGCGGCCGTCACTCCGAGGTCGGACACCACGGTGGTGGACGCGGTGGGGAAGGACACCGGCAGGTGCAGCTCGGTCGGTTCGGTGCTGCCGTCCGAGCGCCAGACCAGCAGGGAGTACTGGCCGGAGCCGACGAGCGAGGAGACGTTCGGCAGGGAGCCGGGCACCGGGTTCCACGTCAGCGTCGTGGAGCCGTCGCGCGAGCGGTCCTCGTAGGTGAAGGCGACGGCCCTGCCCGCGGTGGCGCTCGGGTAGATCCGGTCCAGCATCCGGGCGTCCTGGCGGAGCACGGCCGTGCCGGAGTCGTCGAGCCGTACGGCGGAGAGGTCCTCGCCGTTCCAGGCGTCGCCCTCGACCTGCACCTTGTCGGGGTTGTCGTTCATCAGCTCGTGGTGGCGGCCCCAGTAGATGTCCCACTGCCACTGGGAACCGGAGAGGACCGGGCCGGAGGCGGCCGGGTTCGACCACCAGTCGACGCCCTTCACCCGGGAGTCGAGCGCCTGGTACATGGCCTTGTAGACCGTGGGCGCCTTGTCGGAGACCGAGCCGTTGAGCGGGTGCCCGAACTCGCTGACGACCGCCGTGGTGCCGCCGGCGGCGGCGCGGTCACGGACGGTCCCGAAGTCGTTCACGTACTGGCCGTTCCCCGCCTTGCCCCACATGAAGATGCCGGAGATCGCCTTCTGGTCGTAGAAGTGGGTGTTGAAGACGTAGCGCGGTCCGATCGTGCCCGCGTCGAGGAGGCCGCCCTCCTGCCTCTGGAAGTCGATGTTGGCGTTCCAGAAGAGGTTCGGCTCGACGAACGCCGGCTTGGACTGCCAGCCCGCCGAGTCCATCCGGGCGCGGAACTTGACGTAGAACGGCCACAGGACGTTCTTCTCCCACGTCCGGCTGGTCTGCCCGGAGTCGAGCTTCCCGGGGTGCGGCTCGTTCCACGGGTCGAAGCCGACGACGCCCTGGAACTGGGCGGTCGTGAGGTTCGCCTTCATGTAGGTCATGGTCTTCTGCGCGGTGTCCAGGAAGGAGTCCTGGAGCCCGTAGGTGTTGTGCCAGAAGTCGTACGTCGCCTCCGTGACGGCCGCGTTGGAGGTGATGTTCTGGCCCCAGAACGGGCAGATCCCGCAGTACTCGTCGGGGTAGTCACCGAGGTCGACGGCCCACTTGGGGGCGCCGTCGCCGGTGTACCAGCTGTCGGAGTCGAACAGCCAGCGGGAGTAGAGATCCTGGTGGAAGTCGGGGTAGACCTTGATCCCGGCGTCCAGGAACGCGCCCATCTGCGCGGTGGCCGCCGACAGGTAGGCGGAGCTCACCTGCCCGCGCACCGGTTCCGCGTACGCCCAGGAGAGCAGGAAGCGCACGGAGTTGCCGCCGCCGAGCGCCCTGAGCGCGGTCGCCGACTTCCTCGCGTCGGCGACCGAGGCGAAGGGCAGACCGTTGTTCTCCTTGAGTTTCGTCTCCCCCGAGACGTTGTAGCCGCGCAGGACGACCTCGCGGCCGAGACCGTCCTTGAAGGTGCCGCCGTCGACCGTGAGGGTGGCCGCGGCCTGGGCGTCGAACCAGAGTTCGTCAGTGAGAGCGGAGGCGGGCCGGGCGGGGCCCGCCGTGGTCAGGAAGCCGGTGACAAGGATCAGGACACCGAGCAGACGAGTGCGCAATCTTGACATGTCCGCCACATTCGACATGTGCACTACCGTCCCAATCGGCAGGCGAGCCGTCAATAGCAACTGACGCACGAGTAAGTACCCGTTTTCGCAAAAGAGTTCACCCTTTACGACCGATTCTTTGCCCACGCACCACCGCGCGGGGGCCGCACGTCGGCCGCGGAGCCCTCCGAGCCGAACGGGTGACACCAGCCGCCGCACCCCGCAGAATTCAGCCGATGTTCACCCGAACGTCACCACGAAGGGCCTTGTCGACGGAACCGGCCTATGGTTGAGCGCAGTTTGCGCCTTTTTGTTCCGTAGTCCGTCCGACACACATGAAAGGCGGTACCAGCGGTGAACAGCTCTTTTCGCGAGCTCCGTGAACACAAGCCAGGCACACGTGACTTCGACCCGAGGAGCGCCCTGAAGCCCCCGGAAACACGCGCCGAGCGCTGTGCGTCGCTGTACGACGCGATACGGGACATGGGCAGGTACGAGGCCGCGGTGGAGGCGGAGAGACTCCGGCGGGGTGGTGAGAACCTCCTGCCCGGCCCGTGACGAAGTGACGCGACAGAGACCGAGCCGTGCGTGAGGGGCTCGGCGAGACGGACCACCATCGGGCTGGGCTTGCATGGGCACAGAACCGCGGACCGACACCGACTCCTTCCCGGAGGAGCCCTCGGGACGCACCACGGGGAACAAGTACTTCAAGGAGTTCATGGGGGTCGTCCATGTGAGCCTGCGGAGCTGGTGGTGGGGGGAACCGCTGGCCGCGACGCTCGGCGGTCTCGGGGGCGCCTGGATCGGGCACGACGACGACCTGCCGATGGACGAGGTGCTGGGCGTCGCCGTGTCCATGGTGGGCGTCATCATCGGCTCCGTGTTCGCCGTCCTGGCGATGATCACCCGCGCCTGCGACAACACCTTTCTGCGCAAGGCGAGAAAGGCCCGCCTCCTCCCCGTCGTCCACTATCTGTGGCCGTTCTTCACCATCATCGGCATGGGGATCCTGTCCATCGTGTTCCTGCTGCTGATGGCCGGGATCTCCGAGGACGCGCCCACACTGCTGCTCATGACGGTCGGCGCGTCGGCGGGCTTCTGCGTCCTGTGGACACTGGCCGGTCTGCTGCCCGCCCTGGGCGCGCTCATCGTGTTCACCCGCCTCATCGAGAAGACCTCCGGCGTGAACGACTGAGGACGGCACGCAACGGCACCGGTGCGGGGACGCGGATCACGTCTCCCACACCGGTTGGGGTCAGCCTCGCGTCACTCGTCGACGTTCAGCACGATGTGGGTCCGGTAACCGTCCAGGGTGATGTAGCCGTCTCCGTAGGCGGAGCGGTAGTGCCCGGTGCCGCCGACGATGGCGGTCTTGGCCGTGACCGGCTGCATGGGCCGGTAGTCGACCATGTCGCTGAGGGTCAGCGTGCCCTTCTTCAGGCGCAGCACGCGGGTGCACTGGGCGGTGACCGTCTGGGCCCGGCGCTGCACCACGTCGCACTCCGACTCGCCGTCACCGGCGTGGCGCAACTCCGTCCTCCCCGTCTTCTTGACCTTGTGCTCGGAGTACAGGTCCAGCGGCGTGGTCCAGGTACCGCCGACCACACCGTCCAGGGACGGCCAGGTGGCGACCCGGTTGACGCCGACGAGCTCGACCTTCTCGATGTCGTTGTCCTCGTCCTTCTGCTCGGCCTGCGCCGACGTCGGAAGAAGGGCGAGAGCGGTGCCGAGGGCGGCCACGACCACCCTGCGGACAGCCGATGTGATCACAGAACCTCCAGGTCGGACAGCGTGCACTCGGACGGCGGAACGGCCGACTCGCCGTCGGCGCGTGTGTGCCGGTCAGTCATCGACGTAGAGGTCGAAGACGATGTGCTTGCGCTCCAGGGTGATGTAGCCCTCGCCCTCGGCGTCGTTGTAGATGCCCGTGCCGCCCGCGATGGAGGTCTTGGCGGTGACGGGCTTGTGACCCGTGCGGCTGATCATGTCGTGGAGGGTGATCTCCCCGCCCTTGAGGCGCAGCACCCGCGTGCACTGGGCGGTGAACCGGTGCTGGTCCGCTTCGACGACGGCACAGCGCGAGCCGCCGTCGCCGACGTACTTGCCCTTCGGGTCGTGCAGGTGCAGGTACGTGGTCCAGCTGTCGCCCGGCGCGGTGTGTTCCGGGGCGATGTCGTACGCGGCATGACCGACGAGCTTGACCCGCACGACGTCCTCGTCCCCGACGTCCGCCGCGGCCGGCGCGGCGAGCGACAGGGTGAGAGCTGCGGCCAGGGCGCCGAGCGTCACAGCGCCGCGGGCAGTGGCTGAGGGCATGCATCCTCCCAGATGGTTGTGACTGTGGGTGCTCGGACTCAGGAGCATGGTCATTCCATGCACGCAGGCCATGCATGGCAACGCACCTTGCGCGGCGGACGGCTCAGGCCACCCGAACAGAGGCGCGAGCCATCGCCCTCCTGGGTGACCGTTCACCCGATCGGCCGCCTGCCCACGTGCGCACGTCAGCCGGGGGCGACCCGACGGTGTGCCGTACCCCGGCCCTCGTACTTGGATGAAAGGGAACCCCCGGGGCTGCGGCCCCCCGGCACATCCACCGTCCGGCCCGCTCGGGCGTCCCGCGGTGGTGGCGAGAGGAGCGGGCGATGCGTGAGATCCTCCCGGCGCTCGGCGAGTGGTATGCGGCGGGCTCCCCCTTCGGCCTCGCCACCGTCGTCGCGGTCAGCCGGAGCGCGCCGCGCGATCCGGGAGCGGCCATGGCGGTCGGGCCCGGTGGCGAGGTCGTGGGCAGTGTGTCCGGCGGCTGTGTGGAGGGCGCGGTGTTCGAGCTGGCCCAGGAGGTCGTGGCGTCCGGCGAGGCGCGGTCGGCGACCTTCGGGTACAGCGACGACGACGCGTTCGCGGTCGGGCTGACCTGCGGTGGGGAGATCACGCTCCTGGTGCGCCGGGTGACGGCGGCCGAGGACCCGTCGTTCGGGCGGGTCGTCGAGACGGTGGCGGCCGGGGGCCCGGTGACGGTGGCGACCGTGCTCGACGGCCCGGGGCGGCGCGGCGCCACGCTGGCCGTGTGGCCGGACGGGGCCCTCGGCACCCTCGGCACGGCGGGCCTGGACGCCGCGGTGGCCGCCGACGCTCGCGGGGAGCTGGCTCAGGGGGTCACCGCGACCCGGCACTACGGTCCGCACGGCGAGCGGCGTGAGGACACCGTCGCCGTCTTCCTGCACTCGTTCGCGCCCCCGCCCCGCATGTTGGTCTTCGGCGCGATCGACTACGCGGCGGCGGTGGCCCGGATCGGTGACTTCCTTGGGTACCGGGTCACGGTGTGTGACGCCCGCCCGGTGTTCGCCACCCCGCAACGCTTCCCCGCCGGCGTGGAGGTGGTCGTCGACTGGCCGCACCGCTATCTGCGCGGCACCGCCACCGACGACCGGACGGTCGTCTGTGTGCTCACCCACGACCCCAAGTTCGACGTGCCGCTGCTGGAGGAGGCGTTGCGGCGGCCGGCCGCGTACATCGGGGCGATGGGGAGCCGGCGGACGCACGAGGATCGCGCCCGGCGGCTGCGGGAGGCCGGGCTCGGCACCGTGGAGCTGTCCCGGCTGCGCTCCCCCGTCGGCCTGGACCTCGGCGCCCGTACGCCGGAGGAGGTGGCCGTGTCGGTCGCGGCGGAGATCGTCGCGCTGAGGTGGGGCGGCAGCGGGATGCCGCTGACGGCGACGACCGGGCTGATCCATCCGCCGGCCCCGCCGGGGTGAGAGGCACGGCGTGACCCCGGGTCAGGTTCTGGGCGGCAGTCGGTGCAGGCGCACCTGAGTGAGCGCGCCGTCCGCCACCGTCGCCGTCATGTAGGTGCAGTGGGGCTGTCGGCGGCGGTCGGTCGGGGAGCCAGGGTTGAGCAGGCGCAGGCCGGTGGAGGCGGTCGTGTCCCAGGGGATGTGGCTGTGGCCGAAGACCAGGACGTCCGTGTCGGGGAACCGGGCTGCGCAGCGGGATTCGCGGCCCTGGGCGGGGCCGGTCTCGTGGACGACGGCGAGGCGGAGCCCGGCGAGGTCGGCGCGGGCCACCTCGGGGAGACGGGCGCGCAGGCCGGGGCCGTCGTTGTTGCCGTACACGGCGATCAGCCGCTGTGAGCGGGTCCGGAGGAGGTCGAGGGTGTCCTCGTCGACCCAGTCACCGGCGTGCACGACCACGTCGGCACGCGGGAGTTCGGCGAGGAGCGGTGCGGGCAGCGCTTTCGCGCGCTTGGGCAGATGAGTGTCGGAGAGGAGCAGCAGGCGCACCCGGCCAGCGTGTCACTCGATGGGGATCTCCGCCCACACCTGCTTCCCGCCACTGACGGGGACCGAACCCCACGCGGTGGACATGGCCTCGACGAGGAGGATGCCACGGCCGCCGGTGGCCTCCCAGCCGATGACGGTGGGTTTCATCGGGGTACGGGGGGAGGAGTCGGCGACGGAGACCCGGAGGCGGTCGGCGAGCAGGGTGAGGTCGAGGCGGACGCGGCCGTCGGTGTGCACGAGGGCGTTGGTGACCAGTTCGGAGACCACGAGGAGCACGGTGTCGGCCATGGAGTCGACGCCCCAGCGGCGCAGGACGCGCCGGGTGTAGCGGCGGGCCTGGCCGACCGCCTGGGGGACGCGCCACACGCTCCAGTTCTCGCGCTGGGGGCGCAGGGCCATGCCGTCGTAGCGGACGAGGAGCAGGGCCACGTCGTCGTCACGGTTGGCGCCGCCGAGCAGGGTGTCGGCGACCACGCCGAGGTGCGCGGGGTCGGCGGCGGACAGTTCGGCGGCGAGCTGGTCGAGGCCGTCCTCGACGTCGACGTCGGCGGACTCCACGAGGCCGTCCGTGGTGAGGGCCAGCAGGGTGCCGGGGGTCAGCCGCAGGGGGCTCATCGGGAAGTCGGCCTGCAACATGACGCCGAGCGGCGGGCCGCCCTCGGCTTCACTGATCTCGGTGCTGCCGTTCGGGTGACGCAGCACAGGCGGGATGTGTCCGGCGCGGACGTACCAGGCGGAGCCCTCCTCCATGTCGATGTCGACGTAGCAGCAGGTGGCGAAGAGGTCGGTCTCCATGTCCATGAGGAGCCGGTTGGCGTGCGAGACGACGACGTCCGGGGGGTGTCCCTCGACGGCGTACGCGCGCAGCGCGGTGCGCATCTGGCCCATCAGAGTGGCGGCGCCCGCGTTGTGGCCCTGGACGTCGCCGATGACGAGGGCCACGTGGTTGTCGGGCAGCGGGATCACGTCGTACCAGTCGCCGCCGACCTCCAGACCGGCGGTGGTGGGCAGATAGCGGGCGACGGCGACCGCGCCGGGCAGCTGGGGCAGTCGGCGCGGGAGCAGGGTGCGCTGGAGCATGCCGACGAGTTCGTGCTCGGCGTCGAAGGCGTGGGCCCGCATCAGGGCCTGCCCGGCCAGGCCCGAGGCGGCGGTGAGCAGGGCGCGTTCCTCGGGGCCGAAGTCGTGGGGGTTGTCCCAGCCGATCAGGCAGGCCCCCGCCATCCGGCCGCCGGCGGGCAGCGGGAGGACGGCGAGACCGCCGGGGCCGACGTCGGCCAGGGCGGGCTCCAGATCGGCTCCGGCGGGCCAGATCCCGGCGCGTCCCTCGCGCAGCGCGGCGGCGAGGGTCGGCATGGTGCGTACGGGCGCGTCCGGCCACTCGGAGCGCCACTCGGCGCGCCACACCTCGGGCCAGAACTCCGACTGCGGCGGGTCGAGGACGGTGACGACCAGGCGGTCGCCCTCCAGCTCGGCGAGGGCCATCCGGTCGGCCAGGAGCGGTTTGCGCAGGGCGGTCACCACCGCCTGGCTGACGTCCCGGACCGTGCCGGCGGTGGCGAGGGCGGCGGCGAGGCGCTGGATGCGGGCCACGTCGCCGCGCCCGGTAAGCAGGGTGGAGGCGTCGGCGACGGTGCCGACGAGACGGGCGGGTCGGTTCTCGCCGCCGGGCCGGTTCTCGCCGCCGGGCAGGATCCGGCCGCGCAGCCGGAGCCACTTCTGCTCGCCGGAGGGCTGGAGGATGCGGAACTCCAGCTCCCGGTCCCCGATGGACATGTGGTCCGCCTCCACGACGGACATCAGCGCCGGCAGGTCCTCGGGCACGGTCAGCGCGATCAGGGTCTCGACCCGGCCGTCGAAGTCGTCCCGGCCGATGCCGAACAGGTCCAGCAGCCCGTCGTCGACCTCGACCCGCCCGGTGTCCATGACGAGGTCGAACGAGGCCCCGTGTCCGGCGGGCGGGGCGGGGGTGACTCCGGCGGCCGCCTCGGCGAGCAGACCGAGGCAGCGCCGGTCCTCGGCGTCGAAGGCGTCCGTGCCGTCACCGACGGCCACCAGACAGCCGCGCTCGCGCAGCGGCAGCACGCCCAGCGAGAACCCCTCGGGGTGGACACGGCGGAGGTCGGCGTCCTCGGGGAGGTCGGCACCCTTGGGAAGGCCAGGGCCCTCGGTGCCTTGGGGGACGTCGGCGCCCTCGGACACACCGGCGCCCTCCGAGACACCGGCGCCTTCGGGGACGTCGGTGCCCTCCGAGACACCGGCACCCTCGGGGACATCGGCGTCCCGGAGCAGGTCGGCGTTCTGGAGCAGGTCGCCGTTCTGGTGCGGGGCGGTGGAGACGAGCCAGCGCGGGCGGCCCGAGCGGCACGTCTCGGCGACGGGAGCGGTGCCCGAGGCCGGATAGGTGTCGGAGAGCCCGTACAGGTTCCTCGGCACGCCGGCGGAGGCGGTGAGGGAGAGCGCCTCGCCCTCACCGTCCGGGAGATACACGGCGGCGACGGCCGCACTGGTGAACACGAGCACCTGTTCGAGGATGGCGTGCAGCCGCTCGCGCGGATCGAGATCGCCGCCGAGCGTCTTGAGCGCGAGTTCGGCACGCAGCGTCCTCGTTCCCTGTTCCGCAGCGCCCTCACTGACCACGTCCGTAATTACAGCGCTTCCGGCACGCTCGCGCAGCCCCTGGGACCGTTCCGCCAGTCCGGGGGCCTGCCGCGAGAAGGCCCCCAGGGTTCGAAGGAAGCCGAACAGATCTTTACGCGTGCGTTCCGCACAGTGGTCGCGTGACAGCCGTGACGGGTCACTCGTGACAGCCGTGACTGTCGGGGACCAGGCCGGGCTGGAAGGCTCGTCATCACCCGGCCCAGGGGGCGACGGCAGTGACGGCACACGACCCGGGGGACACGCATGGACAAGCGGTACGAGGCGTATGCGCTGGCCGACCGACACTTCTACGAGACACCCGACCGGCTGTCGGCCGGTGACCGCGCCGGCACCACGGCGCCGGGCTACGAGACGGCCGGGCGCGCGGTCCCCGAGGGCTGGCGGGCCGCCCGGATCGGGGACTGGCTGACGCTGACCCCGGTCGACGACGGCGGGCGGCCCCGTCCCGGGCCCACCCAGGGATGGAAAGTGCACGCCTCCGCCACCCGGGGGAACGCGGACCGCGTCGCGGCGATCGTGTGGGACTACTGCGTGCCCCGCCGGATCCCGTTCAAGTTCGTGCCGGGCCCTCATCTGCTGCACCTGCGCAACGCGAAGTACGCGGCCCGCGACACCAGCGGCAAGTTCGTGACCGTCTACCCGGCCGACGAGGAGCAGCTGCACCTCGTCCTGCGCGAGCTCGGGGCGCTCCTGGAGGGCTTCGAGGGGCCGTACATCCTCACCGACCTGCGCTGGAACGACGGACCGCTGTACGTCCGTTACGGCGCCTTCGCCCGCTCTTTCGTCGTCGACGAACGCGGCACGCTCGTCCCGGCCGTCCGCGACGGTTCGGGCACCCTGGTGCCGGACCAGCGCAAGCCGACGTTCCACGTCCCCGACTGGGTGACCCTGCCCGCGTTCCTGGAGCCGCAGCTGGCGGCACGCAACACGACCACGGTCGGCGAGCTGCCGTACCGCATCGAGAAGGCGCTGCACTTCTCCAACGGCGGCGGCGTGTACGTCGGCACCGACACCCGCGACGGGCGCCGGGTCGTCCTCAAGGAGGGCCGCCCGCACGCCGGGCTGGCCGCCGACGGGGCCGACGCGGTCACCCGGCTGGAGCGGGAGAAGGCCGCCCTGGAACGGCTGGCCGGCCTGGGGGTCGTGCCCGAGGTCCGCGACTGGTTCACCCTGGGCGACCACCGCTTCCTGGTCATGGACTTCGTCGAGGGCCGCCCGCTCAACTCCTACGTCGCCGAACGGCACCCTCTGCTCGCCGCCGACCCCGAACCGGGCGCGGTCGCCGCGTACACGGTGTGGGCGTTACGGGTCCACCAGGCCGTCGAGGAGGCGGTCGAGGCCGTGCACGCACGCGGGATCGTCTTCAACGACCTGCACGTCTTCAACATCATGGTCGCCCCCGACGAGCACTCGGTGTCGCTGCTGGACTTCGAGGCGGCGGCGCCCGCCGAGGAGAACGGCCGCCAGGTCGTCGCCCACCCCGGATTCCTGGCGCCCCCGGACCGCACGGGCCCGGACGTCGACCGCTACGCCCTCGCCTGCCTGCGCCTCGCGCTTTTCCTGCCGGTCACCTCGCTGCTGGTGGTGGAGCGGGAGAAGGCCTCGCATCTGGCGGCGGTGATCGCGGAGCAGTTCCCGCAGGTGCCGCGCGCCTTCCTGGACGAGGCGGTGGCGGAGATCACCCGTGACACCGACCTAGGTATCAGCACCGGCACCCGCACCCGCACCGGTGCGCCGACGCCCGCACCGGTGGCGCGGACCCGGGCCCCCGCGACCGGGGCTGCCGTGGCGGCCGGTGTGGAGGCCGGCTGGTCCCTCGCAGAGCCCGGCGACTGGCCCTACAGCCGTGACTCCATGGTCAAGGCGATTTTGGCCTCCGCGACACCGGAGCGCGACGACCGGCTCTTCCCCGGCGACGTCGCCCAGTTCTCCGACGGCGGCGGTCTCGGGCTGGCGCACGGCGCGGCGGGGGTGCTGTACGCGCTCGCGGAGGTCGGCGCCGAGCGCTACGAGGAGGGCGAGCGCTGGCTGCTCGACCACACCGACCCGGTGCCGATCGGCACCCCGCTCGGTCTGTACGACGGTCTCGCGGGCGTCGCCCACACCCTGGAGCGGCTGGGGCACCGGCAGCGGGCCCTGGACCTGGTGGAGCAGGTCCTCGGCGAGCAGTGGCACAAGCTCTCGACCGACCTGCGCGGCGGGCTCGCCGGGCTCGGTCTGGTCCTCGACGAACTGGCGCGGACGACCGGTGAGTCCGCGCTGCGCGACCACGCGGCACGGGCGGCCGACCTCCTCGTGCACCGTCTCGCCGAGCCCCGGCCCGCACCGCCCCGCCGCCGAGCCGGCCTGCTGCGCGGCGCGAGCGGACCCGCGCTGTTCCTGCTGCGCCGGTACGAGGCGACGGGCGAGCGCGCGTGGCTCGACGCGGCGGGCGAGGCGCTGTCGCAGGACCTGCAGTGCCTCGTCGAGCAGAAGAACGGCGGGCTGGCCGTCGACGAGGGGTGGCGGACCATGCCGTACCTCGGCGACGGGAGCGTGGGCGTCGCGATGGTGCTCGACGACCACCTGACGGCGTGCGGTCTCACCGACACCGGCACGCCCACCGGCCCAGGCACGGCCACGAACACGGGCGCAGGCACGGACACGGCCACCGGCACGGGCCCCCTGCCGGACGAGTACGCCCGGGTCCGGGCCGGTGTCCTGACCGCCGCGACCTATCGCTTCTACGCGCAGCCGGGGCTGTTCGAGGGCCGCGCCGGGATGATCCTGCACCTCGCCCGGTCGGGCGCCCCGCGCGAGCGGCTGGCGGAACAGGTCGCCGCCCTCGGCTGGCACTCGATGCCCTACCAGGGACAACTGGCCTTCCCCGGCAGCCACTTGATGCGGCTCTCCACGGACCTCGCCACCGGAACGGCGGGGTGCCTGCTGGCACTCGGCGCGGCCCAGGCCGCCGCCGACACCGACGCCACGGCGCACCTTCCGTTCCTGCCGCCGCCGCGACGACGGCCCCATTGACGCGGCTTCGCCGTCCGGCGGAGTCGTGACGCACCACCCCGTCCCCACAAGGGCCCGTTCGCGGGCCATCGATCGAAAGGAATCGACATGGCACTTCTCGACCTGCAGACGATGGAAGCCGACGAGACGACCGGCACCGGCGGCCCCAGCTCCCTGAGCGTGCTGTCCTGTGTGAGCGCGGCCAGCATCACGCTCTGCCTCTGATCCGAGCGGGGCGTCCCGGCCACCCTGGGCGCCCGTCGGACCGGCACGGCGGCTGAGCCGCGCCGACGGCTCCGGACGGCTCCTCTCCCCACTGTCCGGGGAGGGGCCTTCCGGAGCTCATCCGTCCGTCCTCCATCCATCCGTCCTCCATCCGTCTTTCCTTCATCCGGCCGTTCATCCGGTCGTCCCACGTCAGGACGGGTATGACGACCCTCACCGAAGGCGGTGCCCGCGGCCCGGCGGCCGTGTCCGTCCCCCTGCTGCGTTCGACCGTCCGGCACTCCGGCCCCCGTTGTACGGCCCTGGCGCTCGTGTCCATGGCCGCGACGGGGGCGAACCTGTTGCTGCCGGTCGCGCTGGGCCGGGCCCTGGACCTGCTGCTGGCGGGCGACCCGGACGGCTCGGCCTGGGTGCTGCGGTGCGCGGCGCTCGTCCTCGCGGCGGCCGTCCTCGACGCGGTCGAGACCGTGCTCGGCGGCACCACGAACGCCCGGGCGGCCGCATGGCTGCGCCACCGACTCGTCCGGCACCTCCTGGCCGTGGGGCCACGGGCCGGCTCCCGGTTCGGCCCGGGGGACCTGGTGGCCCGGCTCGTCGGGAACGCGGCCCAGGCGGGCACGGCCCCCGCGACCGGCGCCGCGCTCGTCGCCGCGCTCGCCGGGCCCCTGGGCGCGGTGGTGGCCCTCGCGCTGATCGACCCGAGGCTCGCGGCGGTCTTCCTGGTCGGCGCCCCGCCGCTCGCCCTGGTACTGCGTGCCCTCGCGCGGGACTCCTCCGACTGCGCGGCGCGCTACCAGCGGGCCCAGGGCCGTATCGCGGGGGGTCTGGCCGAGGCCGTCGCCGGACACCGCACGATCGCGGCCGCCGGAACGGCCGACCGCACGATCTCCCGTGTCCTGCGCCCACTGCCCGAACTCTCCCGCCAAGGGCACCGCATGTGGCACGTCCAGGGTCGCGCCGCCGCCCGCGCGGCCACCGTGGCCCCGCTCCTGCAGCTCGCCGTCGTGGCCGGTGCCGGGGTCCTGCTCACCCGACAGCACCTGTCCGTGGGCGAGTTGCTGGCCGCGTCCCGCTACGCCGTGCTGGCCGCGGGCGTCGGCGTCCTGGTCGGGCAGCTCTCGGGCCTGGTCCGCGCGCGGACGGCGGCCCGGCGCCTGGACGAGATACGGAGCGAGCCCGCGACCGAGTACGGGACGCGCGCGCTGCCGCCCGGCGGGACGGGGCGGCTGGAGCTGCGCTCCGTGACCGTCCGCCGGGGTGGGCGTGCCGTGCTGGACCACGTCGATCTGGTGGTGCCGGGCGGTGCCACGTTCGCCGTCGTGGGCCGGTCCGGTGCGGGCAAGTCACTGCTCGCGGCGGTGGCCGGGCGGCTGACGGATCCGGACGACGGAGAGGTGCTGCTCGACGGGGTACCCCTGCCGGAGTTGGACCGCCGTGAGCTGCGCCGGGCGGTCGTCCACGCCTTCGAACGCCCGGCCCTGCTGGGTGGGTCGGTGGAGGACACCATCGCCTTCGGCGCCGGCCGCCCCTCCCCCGCCCGGATCCGGGGGGCCGCCCGCGCCGCGCACGCCGACGGTTTCGTCCGCCGTCTTCCCGACGGCTACGCCACGCCCTGTGCCGACGCCCCGTTGTCCGGTGGTGAGGCCCAACGCCTGGGCCTGGCCCGCGCGTTCGCCCGCGAGTGTCATCTCCTCGTGCTCGACGACGCCCTCTCCAGCCTGGACACCCTCACCGAGCACGACATCACCGACGCGCTTCTTCGCCCCACGAACGGTGGCAGCCGGCTGCTCGTCGCCCACCGCGTCACCACGGCCGCCCGCGCGGACACCGTGGTGTGGCTGGAGAAGGGGAGAGTGCGGGCGGTGGGACCGCACACGGAGCTGTGGCGCACCACGGAGTACCGGGAACTGTTCGGAACACGGGCCCCGACCGACAAGGACCGGGGCGACACCGCGGCTCACGACGACACCTCGGCGCAGGGCGCGCCGGGCGGAGGGGGCCGGTGAAGAAGACCGAGGGAGGACGAGGGCCCGCCGGGGGCCCCGGAACCGGCGCGCGGCGCCCCCGGCACGATGGCGGCACGAACCAAGCCGGGCATGTCGACGAAGCGACGAAGCCCGGCCCGGCGACCGAGACCACCCGAACCAGGCCCGGCACCGACATCACCCGAACCAGGCCCGCCGACGGAACGACCGGGACCGGGCCCGCCACCGGCACAACCCGAACCGGGCACGAAGGCGGACCGGCGGGGGCCAGGCTCACCGCCCGCGCGACGGGGACCGGGCCGCGGGAGACCGGGCACGCCGTCGGGGCGGCGCGACCGTACGTCGATCCGCCGGGGCTCATCCGCCGGGGTCTCCGGTTTCTTCGGCGGCGGGGGTGGGTCGTCGTGCGGCTGGTGCTGTGGTCCGTGCTGGAGACGGGGCAGACCTTTCTCATGGGGTACGCCCTCGCGCGAGCCCTCGACGACGGTTTCCTCGCGGGGCGGGCGGGCGTCGGCCTGGGCTGGCTCGGGGCCGCAGCCGGGGCGGTGGTGCTCGGGGCGCTGGGCACCTGGCGGGTGTACGCGTGCGTGGCGGGGCTCGTGGAAGCGTTGCGGGACCGGCTGGTGCGCGGGGTGGTCGACCGGGGGGTCCGGGAGGCGGACGGTGGGGCCCTGTCGGGGCTGACCCAGCAGGTGGAGATCGCCCGGGACACCTTCGCCGGACTCGTCATGGTGTCCCGCTCGTTCCTGTTCACCTCCGCCGGGGCGCTCGTCGGCCTCTTCTCGCTGGCCCCGCCGCTGCTGCTGGTCGTCGGCCCCCCGCTGGTCACCGGCGTGACCCTCTTCCTGGTGACGCTCAGGCCCCTGGCCCGCCGCCAGGAGCGCTTCCTGGTCGCCGACGAAGCCCTCGCCGACCGGCTCGGCGCCGTCTGCCCGGGGCTGCGGGACATCACGGCGGCCGGCGCGGAGGACACGGTCGCCGCCGACACCGGCCGGTGCGTCGACGCGGAGTTCCGGGCCGCGCGCTCCCTGGCCCGCTGGGGCGTCGCACGGGTCGCCTCCCTCGCGATCGGTGGCCAACTGCCCGTCGTACTGCTCCTGGTGGCCACCCCTCGGCTCCTGGACCAGGGGGTGACGCCGGGCGCCCTGATCGGCGCCCTCGCCTACGTCACCCAGTCCCTCCTCCCCGCCCTGCAGAACCTGGTCCACGGCCTGGGCACCAGCGGCTCCCGACTCGCGGTGGTGCTCCGCAGACTGGCCCCGGCACCCGCCCCTCGGCCCCCGGAGGACACCCCGCGGCCCTCGACGCGCACCCCGTCGCCGACGCACTCCACCGTCCCCGGCGACGCCGCCGACCACGCGGCCGGCCCGCACGAGGCGGCCTCCGACGACGCCCTCTCCCTCGCCTCCGTCACCTTCGCCTACGGCTCCTCCGGCACCCCCGTCCTCGACGGCCTCGACCTCCGCCTCCCCCACGGCACGCACCTGGCCGTCGTCGGCCCCAGCGGCGTCGGCAAGTCCACGCTCACCGGGATCGTCGCCGGTCTCCTGCGCCCCCGGCACGGCACCGTCCACTTGTGTGGGCGGCCGGTACCCGGCGCCACATCCCGCGCACACCGGGTGCTCATCCCGCAGGAGGCGTACGTCTTCGGGGGATCCCTCGCGGAAAACCTCGGCGAGCTACGGCCGAAACCCGTGCCCGAGGACGAGTTGTGGGCCGCCGCGGAGGCCGTGGGGCTCACCGAGGTGATGGTCCGGCTGGGCGGCCCGGCCGGAGAGGTCGACCCGGGCGCGCTGTCCGCCGGGGAGCGGCAACTCGTCGCGCTGGCGCGGGCGTACCTGTCGTACGCGGAGGTCGTGATCCTCGACGAGGCGACCTGTCACCTGGACGCGGAGGCGGAGGAACGCGCGGAGCGGGCCTTCGCGAGGCGGCCGGGCACGACCCTCGTGGTCGTCGCGCACCGCCTCAGCTCGGCCCGCCGCGCGGACCGGGTGCTGGTCATGGACGGACGGTCCGTCGCGTACGGGGACCATGACGGACTCCTGGCCCGCTCACCGCTGTACCGGGACCTGGTCGGTGCCTGGTCCCCGGTTCTTACGCCGGTGAGCTCCTCCGGCGTTTCAGAGCCACCCCTCCCCCTGCGAGATCCTGATCGCGTCGATCCTGTTGCGCGCCCCCGTCTTGCGGGTGATCGCGGCCATGTAGTTGCGCACGGTCCCGTGGGAGAGGTGCAGGCTGCCGGCGATCTCCGCGACGGAGGCACCCTCGGCAGCCAGGGATAACACGCTCAACTCCCGCCGTGTCAGCGGCATCTCGGCGGCCTTGAGGAAGCCGAAGCCGAGGGAGTCGTCGACGAAGCGTCTCCCCCGGGCGACCTCGCGGATCGCGGACACCAGCCGCTGCGGGGAGCCCTCCTTGTCCACGTAGCCGAGGGCACCTGCCTCCGCCGCGCGCTTGAGCAGGCCGGGTCTGCCCGCGTGCGCGAGGACCAGCAGACCGGGGGCCGGGCCGCCCGCGCCGCGCAGATCGGCGAGCGGCGGGATGCCGACCGCGTCCGCGCAGTCCAGGTCCGCGGCGCAGACCTCGGGCCGCAGGGTCCGCACCCGCCCCGGCGCGGCGCGCCAGGACGCGTGGAACACCGTCAGGTCGGGTTCCCGGCGGAGCCACTCCGCCAGCACCGATCTGACCAGACACTCGTCATGCACGAGAAGTACCCGGATCACGTTCGCCCCTCCGCCTGCCGGCCACTGATGTCCTCCGCTCAGCGCGTGCCCATTGTTGGCGCCCCCCACCACGCCCGGGCGCGAAGAACCAGCCATCGGGGTGCGTGGGGGCGCACTGGCGGCGCCCGTGCGCGATGCCGCGCATCAGCGCGGGGGCATGGCGTGGGCGAGAGGGGGTACGGCGGAGGGTCCGCGGCCGCCGCTCGCCGTGCGCGGGCGGCCCTCAGGGAGGAGCCTTGACCCTGGGGTCAGTCGCACGATCGTGCGAGGAGGTGGTCGGCATGTCCGACGTCCACGCGTCAGGAGCGCGGACGACCGTCGAGACGGGACGCGTCGGCCATCCGCTGCTGTCGCTGGCGCTGGCCGCGATGATGGACGACGTCCAGGCCCACTCCGGCGCCGTGTATCTGCTGACGCCGGACGAGCCGGTCCTGGAGATGGCCGTGATGGCGGGGTTGCCGAGATCGTTCGCCGCGCCCTGGGAACGGGTGGGACTCAACTCACCGGTCCCGGTCTCCGAGGCCGTACGGGGACGGCGGCTGGTGTGGGTCAACGGCGAGGAACAGATGGCCCGCCGCTATCCCCGGATCGCCGTGGTCCTGCCCTACCCGTTCGCCCTGGCCGCCCTGCCGGTGGCGACCCGCGACACCACCTACGGCGCGGTCTTCCTGACCTGGCCCGGCTCCCACCCGCCCGAACTCAGCGAGCGCGAGCGGGAGCAGCTGACCTCGGCCTGCGACCGGCTCGCGATGCGGCTGCGGCGCGCCGAGGAGGAGGGCCGCCCGGTGCGGCCGGAGCCGGACCTGTCTGCGCCGTCGACGACCACGGTCGCGGGGACGCTCGGCACGGTGGAGGCGGCGCGGATGGTGGCGCGGCTGCCGTACGGGATGTGCGCGCTCGATCTGCACGGGCGGATCACCTTCGCCAACGCGGCCACCGCCGAACTGCTCGGCATCCCGGTGAGCGGCCTGCTGGGCACCCAGCTGTGGGCGTCCGTGCCGTGGCTCAACGATCCCGCGTACGAGGACCGGTACCGGGCGGCCCTGATGAGCCAGCACGTGACGTCGTTCGTGGCGCTGAGGCCGCCGAGCGACTGGCTGTCCTTCCGGCTGTATCCGGGGACCAACGGGCTGAGCGTACGGATCTCCCGGGCCCGGGCGGTCGCCGAGCCCGAGCACGCGACGCGGGAGGAGGACCACGGACCGGGCCGGCTGGTGACCATCCACCACGTGCTGGCGCTGGCGAGCGCGCTCACCGAGGCGGTCGGGGTGCAGGACGTGGTGGAGCTGGTGGCCGACGAGATCGCTCCGGCCATCGGCAGCCAGGCCCTGGTGATGCTCGGCTCACGCGCCGGGCGCCTGCATGTGCTCGGGCACCGCGGCTACGCCGACCCGCAGCTCGTGGAGCGTTTCGACGGGATGCCGCTCACCGCGGCGATGCCCGGGGCACACGCCCTGGCCACCGGGGTGCCCGCGTTCTTCGAGTCCCGGCAACAGCTGGAGCACCTGTATCCGCTGCGGAAGGAGACCCCGGACGGGCTGGGCGCCTGGGCGTACATCCCGCTGATCGCCTCGGGGCGGCCGGTGGGCACCTGGGTCCTCGGGTACGCGGAGCCACATCCGTTCCCGGCCGAGGAGCGCGCGGTGCTGACCAGCCTCAGCGGCCTCATCGCCCAGGCACTGGAGCGGGCTCTGCTGTACGACGCCAAGCACCAGGTGGCGCACGGCCTCCAGAAGGCGCTGTTGCCGCACTCGCTGCCCTCCATCCCGGGCATCGAGTCTGCCTCCCGCTATCTGCCGGCCACCCGTGGCATGGACATCGGCGGCGACTTCTTCGACCTGGTCCTCTCGCACGGGAGGGCGTCGGCCGTCATCGGCGACGTACAGGGGCACAACGTGACGGCGGCGGGGCTGATGGGGCAGATCCGTACGGCCGTGCGCGCGTACACGACCGTCGGGCAGACGCCGGAGGAGGTGATGAGCAGCACCAACCGGCTGCTGATCGACCTGGGTTCGGAACTGTTCGCCAGCTGTCTGTATCTGCGGCTGGACCCGGAGCACGGAACGGCCGTCATGACGCGGGCCGGGCATCCGCCGCCGTTGCTGCGCCGGCCGGACGGGAAGGTGCGGGTGCTCGACCTCGCGGGCGGTCCGCTGCTGGGGATCGACGCGGCGGCCACGTACCCGACGACGGAGGTGGCGCTGACGGAGGGTTCGGTGCTGGTCCTGTACACGGACGGGCTGATCGAGTCGCCGGGCGTCGACATCGAGGACGCGCTGGCGGATCTCGGGGAGCGGCTGTCGATGACCGGGGAGCGGCCGTTGGACGCGCTGGCCGACGATCTCGTACGGGAGACCGAGGCGGCGGAGGAGCGGGCGGACGACGTGGCGCTGCTGCTGCTCCGGGCCACGGGACGCTCCGCGGGGTGACGCCGCCCTTGTCGTGGGGTTCTTCGTCGGGTGCGGATGTGTCGTGGCGGGCGACGAAGCGGTCCGGCCCTCCCGCCGGAGGGCCGGACCGTGCCATCTGCCGGCCGGAACCGCTGTGGGTGAGCCGGCGGATGGGTCGTGGGGCGACGGGCGGGGTCAGTGGCCGCTGATCCCCGGGCCGTCGCCCACGTATGCGGTGGCGTTCGCCTACTGGTGGACGCCCTGCTCGTCGACACCCTGCTCGTCGACGCCCTGGTCGCCGACACCCTGCTCGTGCTCCTGGCCCGCGCCGGCGGCGGCTTCCTCACCCGCACCGGCCTCGTCACCGGCACCGGCCGCTGCGGCGCCCTCTTCCTCGCCCGCGCCCGCGGCGCCCTCTTCCTGACCGGCACCGGCGGCGGCTCCGCCGTCTGCCTCCTCGCCGGCGCCCGCGGCGTCACCGGCACCGCCGGCGGCTTCCTCGCCGGCGCCCGCGCCGCCGTCGCCGAGGGTGGCACCCGTGGCCGCGAGGGCGGTGGTGACCGGCTGGAAGAAGGTCTCGCCACCGACGGTGCAGTCGCCGCTGCCGCCGGAGGTCAGGCCGATGGCCTGGCCGTCCTCGGTGAAGAGCGAGCCGCCGCTGTCGCCGGGCTCGGCGCAGACGTTGGTCTGGATGAGACCGGTGACGGTGCCCTCGGGGTAGTTCACCGTGGCTTCGAGGCCGGTGACCTGGCCGTCGGCGAGCCCGGTGGTGCTGCCCATGCGGAAGACCTGGAGACCGACCGCCGCCTCGCCGACCGCGTTGATGTCGACCGTCCGGCCGTTGCCGAGGTCGACCGTGCTGGCCGCCTGCGTCGCCGGGTCGTTGTAGTTGACCAGGGCGAAGTCGCCGGCGCCGGGGAACGTGGCAGTCGCCGCGTCGACGGTGCCGATCGGCGCGCCGTTCTCCTCCTCGGACCACTCGGCCTCCGCGACACCGCAGTGACCGGCGGTCAGGAAGGCCGGGGCGCCCTCGGCGTTGACGACGTTGAAGCCGGCCGAACAGCGGGCGCCGCCACCGAAGATGGCGTCGCCGCCCTCCAGGAAGGGCTTGAAGGTCCCGGCGGACTTCTTGATGGTCGCCATGCCGGCGCCGAGCGACTTTACCGTCGACTCGATGGTGTCCCAGTTCTCGCCCGTGACCGTGGAGTCGGCGGTGACCTGGAGCTTGTTCGTGCGGGGGTCGATCGCCCAGGCGGTGCCCGGGACGGTGGCCTCCTCCTTCAGCGTGGCCGCGCCCTTCAACAGCTCGGACCAGCTGTTCTCGACCTCACGGACCTCCGCGCCGGCCTCCTGGGCCTGGATGATCACGTTGTTGTCGTCGCCCTCGATCTGAAGGCCGTCGATGACGTTGATGATGAGGCGCTGCTCGCCCGAGTCGTAGTACGCGCCTGCGAACGCTTCACCGAGCAGGTCCTGGAGCCGGGAGGCGAGATCCGAGGCGTCACTCGCGGCGAGCGTCTTGGGGGCGGCGCCCTTGGCGTCCGTCTGCGACGCCATCGCGTTCGGCAGGACGAGGGCTGCCGCGCCGAGCGCCGCCACACCGCCTGCGGCTATGAACGCCTTGCGCTTGGTGGCTCGTTTGTGACTCAACTCTTGACCTCCTGGGGACGGGGTCCGTACCGCCGTCCGGCGGGTGAACTGGGGGCGCCTGGTTGCCAGTTGGTACGGATGGTTCCGAGGGGGCGTTCAACGCTCCACGGAATGATTCCGATCTTCCATTTCGCAAAGCACGCCACGCCCCTCGTTGGCCTGCCATTTCACGACTTCCCGCCCGCGCGCCCCGTGGGGGCCTTGTTGCACCGGCGGCCCACCCCCTCCTCGGCTCCGCGTCGACACCGTCGGCTACCGCTCGGTGGCGGTCCGTCGACGCCGGTGATCGGGAAACCGGCTGCGGGGAATCTCCACACCGAATACTCAGCGGGGTCACGGGCGACGGAAGTTCTGCACAGGCGCGATTCGCGTGCCGTGCCTTTGAGGCGGGACTGTCCAATTCGTTTTCCTGCAGGCAATGAAGGGCGTATGACGATCCCGCTATCCATGTGAAGAAGTCGCCCCCAAGCCGTGCGCAAGCCTGCACCAATGAACCGTCATGGTCACCAAGTGCGCTGGTGGGAGGCCATGTTGATTGGATGTGCGCGGCGGCGATCTGCTTATATCCATCGCACCGCGGGGGCCGCCGAGCTCTCGGAGACGGAAGCAGCCAGCTCTCCGGATCGAGAAGCGGGCACCCACGTGCGCGGCCGTCGTTCTGTCCCCCAGAAGGGGGCCGCTCCCCCCTTATGAATAGCTATACGAAGGGAAGTTCCATCATGAACTCCACCCCCCAGGTTGAGACCGCCGAGATCTCGGACGCCGCCCTCGACGCCGTCTCCGGTGGCCTCTCGGTCAACGCCGTCGGCACCGTCACCGGCCTGGTGGACGGCGTCGCCCCGGTCTCCGGCCTGGTCAACACCGCCGTCGGCACTGTCGAGGGTGTCACCGGTCTGAACACCGCCCCGGTCACCAGCCTGGTCGCCGGTCTCTGATCGACCCCCAGTGCCGCTGAGTCCCGGAACCGCCTGACAGGTTCCGGGACTCTCGGGGTGCCCTGAAGTCCTACAAGGCTGAAGCCCTACAAGGGAAGTCCCGTGCAGTTCCGCCAACAGGCCCTCGCCAAGCTCCAGTCGCCCGAGGAACTCGACCTCCCGGTGCGCTTCGCCCGCCCCCAGGGCTGGCTGGTGCTGTCCGTGACGGTGGTCGCGATGGCCGCCGCCTCCGTGTGGGCCGTCACGGGTTCCGTCGCCTCCACGGTCGGCGCGCCTGCCGTCCTCACCCATGGGCAGGGCAGTTACGTGCTCCAGAGCCCGGTCGCCGGCCAGGTCACCGCCGTCCTCGCGAAGCAGGGCGAGCGGCTGCCCGCCAGGGCCCCCGTCCTCAAGGTCGCCACCGCCGACGGCGAGCAGGTCGTGCGTTCCGTCGCGGCCGGCCGGGTCTCCGCCCTCGCCGCCACGATCGGCCAGATCATCCAGACCGGTGCGAACGTCGCGGCCGTCGAGAAGGTCGCCGACGCCGACGATCCGCTCTACGCGACCGTGTACGTCCCCGCCGAGAACGCGGCCTCGATCCCGAAGGACGCCGAGGTGGACCTGACCGTGCAGTCGGCGCCCACCCAGCGCTACGGCGTGCTGCGCGGCCATGTGAAGAAGGTGGACCGCACCGCGCAGACCCCACAGTCCATCGGCGCGTTCCTCGGCGACACCCAGCTGGGCGAGCAGTTCACCAAGAAGGGCCGGCCGGTGGCCGTCACCGTACGACTGGACCGCTCGGCGTCGACCGAGTCGGGCTACCGGTGGTCCTCGCAGGACGGGCCGCCCTTCGAGCTGACCTCCATGACCATGGCGACGGCGTCGATCCGGTTGGCCGACGAGCGTCCGATCGATTGGCTGCTCCCGTGACCGCGTCCCAGGACACCGCCCGGCCGCCCACGCGCGGCAGACGCAAGGCGGCGCCGCCGAAGCGCCCGGTGCCCAAGGGCAGGCGGAGGACCGTCCGCACGCCGACCGTCCTGCAGATGGAGGCCGTGGAGTGCGGCGCCGCGTCCCTCGCCATGGTGCTCGGCCACTACGGACGGCACATCCCGCTGGAGGAGCTCCGCATCGCCTGCGGCGTGTCCCGGGACGGCTCGCGCGCCAGTAACCTGCTGAAGGCGGCTCGCAGTTACGGCCTGACCGCCAAGGGCATGCAGATGGACGTGGCCGCCCTCGCCGAGGTGACGGCACCGGCGGTCCTGTTCTGGGAGTTCAACCACTACGTCGTCTACGACGGCATGGGCCGCCGCTTCGGCAGGCGGGGCGTCCACATCAACGACCCCGGCAAGGGCCGCCGGTTCGTGCCGATGGAGGACTTCGACGCCAGTTTCACCGGTGTCGTCCTCGTCATGGAGCCGGGCGACGAGTTCGAGAAGGGCGGCCGCAAGCCCGGTGTGCTCGGCGCCATGCCCGCCCGGATGCGCGGCACCTCCGGCACCCTGCCCGCCGCCGTCCTCGCCAGCCTGCTGCTGGTGGCGGTCGGCGCGGCCGTCCCCGCGCTGAGCCGCACCTACATCGACATGTTCCTGATCGGCGGCCAGACCTCCCTGCTGGGTGTGCTGTTCGCGTCCATGGGCGCGTGCGTGCTGCTGACCGTCCTGCTGACCTGGCTGCAACAGGCCAACCTGCTGCGCGGCCGGCTGATCTCCTCCACGCTCTCCAGCGCCCGCTTCCTGCGGCACCTGCTGCGTCTGCCGGTCACCTTCTTCTCGCAGCGCAGCCCCGCGGACCTCGTCCAGCGCCTCCAGTCCAACGACGCGGTCGCCGAGACCCTCGCCCGGGACCTCGCGGCGGCCGGTGTCGACGCGGTCGTGGTCGTCCTCTACGCCGTGCTCCTCTATACGTACGACCCGCAACTCACCGCCGTCGGCGTCGCGGTGGCCCTGCTGAACGTGGTGGCGATGCGGGTGGTGATCCGGCTGCGCGCGACCCGTACGGCGAAGCTGCGCGCGGACAACGCGCGGTTGACCAACACGGCGTACACCGGGCTCCAGCTGATCGAGACGATGAAGGCGACCGGCGGCGAGGAGGGCTACTTCCGCAAGTGGGCCGGGCAGCACGCCACCACGCTGGAGGAACAGCAGCGACTCGGGGTGCCGAGCGCCTGGCTGGGGGTCGTCGCCCCGACCCTGGCCACGCTCAACAGCGCGCTCATCCTGTGGATCGGCGGTATGCGGGCGGTCGAGGGCCATATATCCGTGGGTCTGCTGGTCGCCTTCCAGGCGCTGGTCACCCGGTTCACGGCGCCGCTCACCCGCCTCAACGGGGTGGCGGGCCGTATCCAGGACTTCGCGGCCGACGTGGCCCGGCTGAAGGACGTGGAGAACTTCCAGGCCGACCCGTTGTACGCCCGCCCGGACGCCGCCGAGTCCACGCGTCGGCTGAACGGCCACGTCGAGCTGGAGAACATCACCTTCGGCTACAGCCCCCTCGACAAGCCCCTGCTCACCGGCTTCGACCTCACCGTGGGCCCGGGGCAGCAGGTGGCGCTGGTCGGCGGCTCCGGCAGTGGCAAGTCGACGGTGTCGAGGCTGATCTCGGGCCTGTACACCCCGTGGGAGGGCGTGATCCGCATCGACGGCCGCCGTCTGGAGGACATCCCCCGGGGTGCCCTCGCCGCCTCCGTCTCCTTCGTCGACCAGGAGGTGTTCCTCTTCGAGGGCACCGTCCGCGACAACGTGGCCCTGTGGGACCCCTCGATCCCCGACGAGGCCGTGGTGGAGGCGCTGCGCGACGCGGCCCTGTACGACGTGGTGACGCGTCGCCCGGGCGGCATCCACAGCAGGGTCGAGCAGGACGGCCGCAACTTCTCCGGTGGGCAGCGCCAACGCCTGGAGATCGCCCGTGCGTTGGTCCGCAGGCCCAGCATCCTGGTCCTCGACGAGGTGACCAGCGCGCTGGACGCGGAGACCGAGCTGACCGTCATGGACAACCTGCGCAAGCGCGGCTGCGCCTGTGTGGTGATCGCCCACCGGCTCAGCACGGTCCGCGACAGCGACGAGATCGTGGTCCTGCAGCACGGCACGATCGTGGAGCGCGGCCGGCACGAGGAGCTGGTGGCACGCGGCGACGCGTACGCCCAGCTGGTCAGGGAGCGATGAGATGACCTCCGTGCACGAGGGCCAAGGCGGTCAGGGCGGCTACGACGGCGACGTCGTCCTCGGCGCGCTCGGCGGGATGGGCACCCCCCTCGACTGCGCCGGCCACACCCGTCTGGACCTCGAAGGGCCGCAGACGCTGTGGCTGGTGGCCTCCGGTGCGCTGGACCTGTTCGCGGTGGACGCCGTCCAGCAGGGCCACTGGCACCATCTGGGCCGCCTGGAAGCGGGTTCGCTGCTGCTCGGTCCGGTCACCGGGCCCCAGCACACGCTGGTCGCCCGCCCGTTGCGCGACTGCGTGGTTCGGCGCATCGGCCTGCGTGAGCTGTACCAGCGGGCGGGCACCGAGACCTGGTCGTACGACGAATGGGGCAACCCGCAGCTCGTGCCCCCGCAGACGAGCCCCCTCGAATACGCCCTCGCCCTGGGCGTCGGCCGGGGCCTGTCCATCCTCTTCCAGGCGCCGATGGCCACCGAGCAGGCCGCCGCGCCCACCGACGACGACGTGTTCTGGATGCGGGTGCCGCCCGGCAGCGTCCAGTACGGCGCGCTGTACGGGGCGGAGGCGGCGGCCGATCTGCTGATGGACCCGGGGGTCTGGCAGAGCATGGTCGACCAGCAGTACCGACTGCTGGCCACGCTGGACCGCTGGATCGAGCAGCTGGAGCGCACCCACGAGGACCGTGCGGCCGCCGGGATCAAGGCCGGTGAGGCCGTACGCGCCCAGGCCGACCGCACGCTGCTCGCCTCCATCGGCAAGTCCTCCGCGCAGCGGCGTACGACGGCGGCCGACGCGGACGCCACGTACGCTGCCTGCGGGCTGGTCGCCCGGGCTGCGGGGATCTCGCTCTCCGAGCCGGCGCAGAGCGGCACCGAGAGCGACCGGCTCGACCCGGTGGAGCGCATCGCGCTCGCCTCCCGGGTCCGGGTCCGTGCCGTCCGCCTCACCGGGAGCTGGTGGCGGGAGAACGTAGGCCCGCTGGTGGGGCACCGGGCGCTGTCCGGTGCGCCGGTGGCACTGCTGTGGCGGCGCGGCGGCTATGTGGCCGTCCAGCCGTCGTCCGGCCGGGAGACACCGATCGAGAAGGCGAACGCGGCCGAGTTCGAGCCGCGTGCCGTGATGTTCTACCGCCCGCTGCCCGAGCGGGTGCCGAGCCCGCTGCGGCTGATGCGGTTCAGCCTGCACGGGACGAGCAGTGACATGACGGGCCTGCTGCTCAGCGGGCTGGTGACGGTCGTGCTCGGCTCGCTCGTGCCGATCGCCACGGGCAGGATCCTCGGCGAGTACGTGCCGAAGGCGCAGGAGGACCTGATCGTGCAGGTCTGTCTGGCGATCATGCTCGCGAGTGTGGTGTCGGCAGCGTTCCTGCTGCTGCAGAACCTGACGATCCTGCGTCTGGAGGGCCGTATCGAGGCCACCCTCCAGCCGGCGGTCTGGGACCGTCTGCTGCGGCTCCCGACGAAGTTCTTCACCTCGCGTTCCACGGGCGAACTGGCCAGTGCCGCCATGGGCATCAGCGCGATCCGCCGCACGCTGGCCGGCGTCGGCCCGGTGGTCGCCCAGTCGGTGACCGTCGGCGCGGTGAACCTCGCCCTGCTGCTCTGGTACAGCGTTCCGATGGCGCTGGCGGCGATCGGCATGCTGGTCGTGGTGGCGACGGTCTTCCTGGGCCTCGGTCTGTGGCAGGTCCGCTGGCAGCGCCGTCTGGTGGTGCTGGGCAACAAGCTGAACAACCAGGCCTTCCAGACCCTGCGGGGGCTGCCGAAGCTCCGGGTGGCGGCCGCCGAGAACTACGCGTACGCGGCCTGGGCAGGCGAGTTCGCGCGCAGTCGGGAGCTCCAGCAGAAAGTCGGTGGCATCAAGAACCTCAACACGGTGCTGGGCTCGGTGTACCTGCCCCTGTGCACCCTGCTGATGTTCATGCTGCTGGCGGGCCCGGCACGCGGTTCGATGTCGGCGGCCGAGTTCCTGACCTTCAACACCTCGGTGACGATGCTGCTGACGTCGGTCACCCAGCTGACCGGCGCCTTCGTGTCGGCGGTGGCCGTGCTGCCGCTGTTCGAGGAGATCAAGCCGGTGCTGGAGGCGACGCCGGAGGTCCGTACGGCGAGCACCCGGCCGGGTGTGCTGTCCGGCGCCCTGGAGGCCCGCCGGGTCTCCTTCCGCTACGCGGACGACGGCCCGCTGGTGCTGGACGACGTGTCCTTCGCCGTCCGGCCCGGGGAGTTCGTGGCGATCGTCGGCCCCAGCGGTTGCGGGAAGTCGACCCTGCTGCGCCTGCTGATCGGTTTCGACAAACCGGTCTCCGGGAGCGTCCTGTACGACGGCCAGGACCTCGGCGCACTGGACCAGTCCGCCGTACGCCGTCAGTGCGGTGTCGTGCTCCAGCACGCCCAGCCGTTCACCGGATCGATCCTGGACGTCATCTGCGGCACCGAGCCGTACACGCCCGAGGAGGCGATGGCGGCCGCCGCGATGGCGGGCCTGGCGGAGGACATCCAGCGCATGCCGATGGGTCTGCACACCATCGTCCAGGGCAACGGCGCGATCTCCGGCGGACAGCGGCAACGTCTGATGATCGCGCAGGCGTTGATCCGCCGGCCCCGCATCCTCTTCTTCGACGAGGCCACGAGCGCCCTCGACAACGAGACCCAGCGCACGGTCATCGAGAGCACGAGGGCCCTGAACGCGACACGGATCGTCATCGCCCACCGGCTGTCCACGGTGATGGACGCGGACCGGGTGGTGGTGATGGAGGACGGCAAGGTGGCGGAGGTGGGAGCACCGGCCGAACTGCTGGCGAACCCGGCCGGGCGCCTGCACGAGCTGGTTCGTCGTCAGATGGCCTAGGCCCTCCCTGCCCGTCCCGTTTCCGGGGCTCCGCCCCGGATTTCTTGCCGGTCAGTGCGACAGGTCGCGCTCGTACCAGGTGCCCGGTTCACCGCTCAGGTCGTCCGGGGCGGCCGCACCGACGGGAACGAACCCGGCTTTGATCAGCACCTTCCGGGAGGCGGCGTTGCGGTGGGCCACGGCCCCCCGCAGGGTGCGCAGGCCGTAGCGGTCCGCCGCCGACCGGCACAGCTGCCGTACGGTCGCGGTCGCCACGCCGTGGCCGGCGACGTGCTGGGCGACCCGATAGCCGAGTTGTGCGGAACCGTTCTCGATGTCGACCAGGTTGAATCTGCCGAGTACCGAGCCGTCCTCGGCGACGAGTACATGGAAGGCGCAGACGCCCGCCTCCTGTTCGGCCAGCAGGGCGTCGTACCGGTCGGTGAACCGGTCGAAGAAGGCATCGCCGCGGTCGGGGACCGAGGCGGCGAACCAGGCACGGTTGGCCAGTTCGAAATCCAGGACCGCCGTGGCGTGTTCGGCACGCAGCCGCTGCAACTCGGGCATCGCGCGACCCTAGCCGGAGGGCGTGCCGAGGACAGCTGATTTCTTGCGCGCGGTGGGCACCGGCCCCGGGACGAGGAGGACCGAGGCGACCGGCACGGCGGCGAGTGCGAGCCATGGGACGGGGGCGGGCAGGTTCGCGTCCATCAGGGCGCCCGCCGCCGCGCTTCCCACCAGCACGATCAGGCCGGAAACGGAGGACATCGCCCCGGTGTAGAGCCCCAGGCGGCCCTTCACGGCGAGGTCGGGCACCCATGCGCGTGCCGCCGGAGCCACCAGCATCTGGCCCACCGTCAGCAGCACCACGAACCCGGCGGCGGGCAGCAATCCCGCCGTGCCGGTCCACTCGGCGGGCCGCGCCAGGCCCACCACCCCGAACCCCGAGGCGATCAGGAGCAGCCCCCAGGCCATGGATCGCCGTAGATCGAGCCGCCCGGCCGCCCACCGCGTCACCGGCAGCTGCGCCGCCACGACCAGTAGCGAGGACAGCCCGAAGAGCCAGGCCAGCGCGGACTGGGAGCCCGTCGCCCGCTCCACCTCGTCGGGAAGGAGCAGATACAGCTGGTTGTAGGCCAGCAGGTACGCGCCGTACGCGCAGCACAGCGCCAGGAACCGCCGGTTGCGCAGCAGTCCGCCGAGGCCGCCCCGCACCTCGACCCGTTCCCGGCCCGGAATGTGCTGTGGCAGCAGCAGGTGATGCCCGGCGAGGACGAGGGCGAAGACGCCGGCGCCCGCGAGGCAGACCACCCGGAAGTCGACGGCCAGGAGCAACGCCCCGATGAGCGGCCCGACGAAGGCCCCGGCCTGCCCCGCCACCGTGAACAGCGCGAGCACGCCGGTACGGGGCTCGCCGCCCGATTCCTCCCAGACCACCGCCTGCCGGGCGACCTCGGACTCGACGGCCGGGGAGAAGAGGGCGGCGGCGAAGCCGATCAGGAGGACGGACGCGATGACCGACCAGTCCTCGTCCGCGTACCCGAGCCACGCGAACCCGGCGATCCGCAACGCGCACCCGGCCAGCACCACGGGCCGTACGCCGTACCGGTCGGCGAGCGCTCCGCCGACCACGAACAGCCCCTGCTGGCTGAAGGTGCGCAGTCCGAGCACGAAGCCGACCATCCAGCCGGCCATGCCTATCGCCGTGCCGAGGTGTTCGGCGAGGAACGGCAGCACCGCGAAGAAGCCGACGTTGAAGGCGAGTTGGGTGAGGATGAGCAGCCGCAGGAGCGGGCTGAGCTTCGCCCAGGTACCGCGCCGCGACACCGTTGCGGCCGCGCCGCCGGCCGCCGTGCGCGTTCCTTCCTCTCTCTGCGTCCTCTCTCCGGTCGTTCGCCCCGGGGGCGTCGCGGGCGGGTGCTGTGCGGGTTCGGTCATCCGGTCTCTCCGACGGTGGGGGCGGCGGTGGGCTTCGGTCGGCGGTGTACGGCTCCGGCTCGCGGACGGCGCGGCCACCGCACCCCGCCCGCCGCCGTGACCGCGAGGGCGCCGAGGAGGGCGAGCGCGCCGGCGGGGGCGAGGACGGCCCAGGGGGCGCGTTCGGCGTAGGGCAGGTTCTCGGCGAGGAGGAGGCCCCATTCGGGGTCCGGCGGCTGCACGCCCAGGCCGAGGAAGCCGAGCGAGGTCAGGGCGAGGGCCACGCCGGGCAGCCGGAGCAGGGCGTGCCGGGCGACGGGTGGCAGTACGGCGGGAAGCAGTTCGCGGCGGAGCAGGTAGGTGTCGTCCGCGCCGAGCCCTTTCGTGGCCGTGATGTGGGTCGTGGCCCGTTCCTGTTCGAGCAGGGCCGTGGTGTGCGCGGCCAGGGGCACCCAGGCGACGGCGGCCACGGCCAGCGCGGGTGTCGCCGCTCCGCCGCCCGCCGCTCCGGCGACGAGGAGACCCGCGAGGACCGCGGGGACGGCGTTGACGGTGTCGACGAGGGGCCCGGACAGGCGCGGCAGCAGCCCGAGCAGGAGGCCCGTCAGCAGCGCGGAGGCGCTGATCGTGACGGCCAGGGCGAGGGTGGTGAAGGCGCCGTGGCCGATGCGGGCGAGGAGATCGCGGCCGAGTGCGTCGGTGCCCAACGGGTGTGCCCAGGAGGGTGGTCGGAGCCGGGCGCCGGTGTCGAGGGCCAGTGGGTCGCGGGCCAGACCGAGCGCGACGACCGTCAGCAGGAGGGCGCCGTGCAGCAGGGGGGCGCGGCTCGGGGCCGGTGGCACGGGGCGGTGCAAGGAGTGGAGCGCGCCGTCGCGGAGGGCGGGGCCGATAAGGAGGCGGGCGGCGAGACGGGCGAGGGCACCGGCCGCGGCGGCGAGCAGGACGAGGGCGAGGGTGCCTGCCTGGAGGACGGGGAGGTCCTGGGCGAGGGCGGCCTGGAGGGTGGTGCGGCCGAGGCCGGGTATGTCGAAGACCTGCTCGACGGTGACGGCCCCGCCGGTGAGGCCGACCACGAACAGGCCGAGGTTGGGCAGCAGTCCGGGCAGACAGCGGCGTACGGCGTGGCGGGCGGTGGCCCGCCCCGGTATGCCTCGTGCGGCGGCGGCCAGTGCCCAGGGTTCGGCGAAGGCGCCGGGCAGCAGGTCGTCGAGCATCCGGCCGAGCAGCGCGCCGGCGGGCAGGCCGAGGGCCAGGGCGGGCAGCACCGTCCACTGCGGCCCGTACCAGCCGAGCGCGGGCAGCCAGCCGAGGTGCACGCCGACGACGACGGCGAGCACGGAGGCGGTGAGGAACTCGGGCAGCGCGGCGAGCAGCGCGGCGCCGCTACCGCCGCCCCGGCGGTCGTCGAGGCGGCGGTGCGCGCCGAGCCACAGGGTACGGGCGCAGACCGCCGCGGCGGTGGCCGCCGCGACGACGAGCGCGGCGGCCATCAGCAGCAGGGAGACGCCGAGTGCCTGGAGGACGGAGGGGGTGACCTCGGCGCCGGAGATCCACGACCGGCCCGCGTCGCCCCGGGCCAGTCCGCCGAACCACACCCCCAGGAGTCGCAAGGGGCCCGCATCGAGGCCGAGTTCGTCGCGTACGGCCGCCAGGACCTCCGGCGTCGGGTCGCGTTCGGCGGAGCGTGCCTTGAGGACGGTGAGCGCCGGGTCGGTACTCGACAGCCAGGGCAGCAGGCCGATGCCGCACAGCAGTCCCGCGGCGAGCAAGGTCCGCCAGAGTGCCCGTGTCAGCGCCGGGTCCCCGTTCCGACCAGCGTGCGCTCGTACGGGTCGAGGATCACGCCCCGCACCGATGCGCCGACGCCGGTGATGATCCGCTGGTGGACGAGCGGGACGGTGGCGTCGGTGCCGAGGATCGCGGCCTCGGCGTTCATCGCCACCCGCTGCCGCTGCGCGGTGTCCGACTCCTTCTCGGCGGCGGCGACGGCCCGGTCGACTTTCTTGTCGCAGAGCAGCGCGAGGTTGTAGCTGCCGTCGCAGGTGAAGTCGCTGGCGAGGATGGAGACGGGGTCGCCGGTGTCGAGCAGGGAGTTGCGGGCGCCGACGAAGGCGTCGAACTTGCCGGCGAGGGCGTCGCTCTCCAGCCGCGAGTACTCGCGGGCCTCCAGTTTCACCTCGAACCCGGCTTCCCTGAGCTGCTGTTGCAGCACCTGGGCGACCTCGGGCAGTTCGGGCCGGTTGTCGTACGTGGCGAGGGTGACGGAGGTGCCGTCGGGGTCGCCGGCCTTCGCGCGGCCTGCCGGTTCGACGCGCTGGGCGGCGGCCCAGGTCACGGCGGGGCCGAAGATGCCGACTCCGGCGTCGGCGTGGCCCTCGTACACGTCGTCGGCGAGGAGGGAGCCGTCGACGGCACCGCGGGCGGCGGCCCGCAGCTTCGGGTCCTTGAAGGCGCCGGACTCGGTGTTGAGCAGGAGGCTGGTGGTGCGGGTGGTGGCCGTCTCGCGGCGGGTGCCCTTGTCGAGGGTGGATGCCTGCGACACGGGGACGGCCTCGGCGATGTCGACCTGGTCGGTGCGCAGCGCGTTGGTGCGGGCGGAGCCGTCGGCGATGAACCTGGCGTCGATGCCGGTGGCCTGGGCGCGGCCGCCCCAGTAGGCGTCGAAGCGGTCCAGGGTGGCGGCGGTGGTGCCGGTGACCTTGGTGATCTCGAAGGGGCCGGTGGCCGTGCCGACCGGGTTCACGCGTGTGTCGCGGTAGGCCTTGGCGGACAGGATCGCAAGGCCGGGGCTGGTGAGCCGCAACGGCAGTGCGGGGTCGGGGTCCTCGGTGGTGACGCGCACGCGGCGGTCGCTGTCGGCCTTCGCGGTGAGTGCGGTGCCGGAGAGCGCGGCGGTCACGGGCTCGGCCTCGGTGGCGCGGGTGAGGGCGGCGGCGACGGTGACCGGAGTGACCTCGGTGCCGTCCTGGAAGGTGGCCTCACGCAACGTGAAAAGCCAGTTCCGGTCGTTCTCGCGGGTCCAGGACTCGGCGAGCGCGGGGGCCGCGATGCCGTTGGCGTCCAGCTTGGTGAGGCCTTCGGTGACGCCGAGGCGGCTGAGGAGGGTGGCGTCGGCGCCGTAGGGCGAGAAGTTCTCGGCGGGCGGGAAGGCGAGGGCCACGCGCAGTCGTGCGCCGTCACCGGACGCGTCGTCCGCGCTCCCCCCGTCCGAGGCGAAGCAGCCGGTCAGCAGGGGGGCGATGAGCAGGCCGGCGGCGGCGCGGCGGCGGCGGGGAGAGCGCATGTCCTTGGTTCTCTGTAGGGGGCGGGCGACGGGACGCGGAGCGACGGGATGGTCCGCGACGCGGATTACATGACAATGATTTTCATCTGATGGACGGGGGGCCGACCGCCACGGGCGCGGGCCCGGGCACGGAGACGGGCGCGGAGACGGGTGCGGGACCTCGCACCGGCACCGGCACCTCGAAGTGCACCACCCGTTCCCCGGTCGTCTCGCGCTCGTCGCACACGGCCGCACCCTGCGAGCGCCAGAAGTCCTCGGCGCCGGGCACCCCGGGGTCGGTGTGCAGGTAGACGGAGCGGTAACCGCCGTCGGCGGCCGCGAAGTCCAGCAGCGCGGAGACCAGCCGCCGGGCCAGCCCACGGCGCCGGTGCTCGGCACGGACGTACACCCGGCGCAGTTGGGCGGTCTCCCCGGACGGGTAACGCTCGGCCAGCCAACGGGGGTTGGGCGGATGGGCGGGCCCGCGGGAGTCCAGCGCGCCCGTGGCGACGACCGCGCCGTCCCGCTCGTCGACCGCCACCAGGAGCACATGCCGGTCGGGGGCGACGTACGCCGCCCGCAGATCGATGATGTCGCCGTGGCAGCGCGGCACATAGCCCGTGCCGAAGTCCCGGTAGACGGTGTCGAGCATCACCGCCCGCGCGCCGTCGAGTTCTTCGGGCCCAGCCACCCTGATGTCATAGTCATGCACCTGCACATTATATGCAATAAGCCGGATCATTCC